>NZ_JBFBBK010000056.1:0-55043 GCF_040682635.1 Streptomyces sp. NPDC051133 | reverse complement strand
CACCGACCCGGTGGCCAACATCACCGCCGCCGCCAACTACGCCGCACACCGCTACGGCTCCATCGACAACGTCAACTCCGCCTACTGACCAGGCCCCTGGCAGTACTGACCAGGCCTACTGAGCCGACTGCGGCGCCGTGAAATCCGTTCGACCTGGTCGCCTCCGCGGAGAGATCCTTGGGCATGGAATTCCTGTGCTACCACCGTGACCGGCCCGGATCTCTGCCACTACGCGATGAGCTGCTGGAAGAGCATTGGTCCTACATGGACCGGTATGCCAAGGAAATGATCGCCCGGGGCCCGACCCTCGCCGCCGACGGCGACACACCCACCGGCAGCGTGCACATCCTCGACCTGCCCGATCCCGCCGCTGCCCGCGCGTTCGCCTTCGACGAGCCGAACTATCAAGCCGGCGTCTACCGTGACGTGCTGCTGCGACGGTGGCGCAACATGCTGGGGCGCACCATGTGGGACTTCCCCGGCGGCCGGACCGGGGGCAGCCGGTATCTGGTGCTCGGCCTCGGCACGGAACAGGCCACCGACCTCACGGTGCCGTCCGACCAGGGTGAACTGATCGCCTACGGGCCGTTGTCGTCCGACGACGGCGCCAACTGGCTGGGCACGGCAGCGTTGGTCCGTGCGCCGGACCCGGACACGGCACGCGCCGTCCTGGTCCCGGACCATTACGACGACATCGAGGTGCACAACTGGCAGTTCGGCGGGCGCCCGAACTGACAGGTGTTGAACGAGGGTCGGTGGCGACATGGCTGAAGCGGGAGGCCCCCGGGCATCGCCGAACCCGCCGGCTGGCCGGCCGGAGCGGGGCAGGGCAGGGGCAGCACGTCATTCGGCCTGGGCACCCTGCTGCGGGGCGTCGGAGGTGGTGTAGAAGACCGAGGAGCCCTGCTTGGTGCGCTGGGCGAGGTTCTTGGCCACGAGCCCTTCGAGGGTGGTCCGTACGACGGCGGCCTTGGTCCCGCGTTCGGGGTAGGCCTCGGCGAGCGCGGTGGTGACTTCTGCGGCGGAGCGGGGTTCGCTCTGCTGGGCGAGGTGGCTGCGCACCAGGTCGACCAAGGTGGGCTTGGCCGTCTTCGCGGCCGCGTCCGGCTTCTTGGTGTGTTTGGCGGCGGGCTTCCGGGCCGCCGTGCGGCCCGGCCCCGTGGGGGACTTGCGGGCACGTGCTTGTTTTCCTGCCGCTGGCCTGGCGGCGGGCTTGCGGGGGGATGGTGCGGTGCCGTCGACGCCGGCGACGGGCTCAGTCGGCGCCGCTGGTCCGTCGAGCGCCTGCTGGACGTTCGTCAGCACCGCGTGGTCGCGCCGCAGGGCGGCCAACTGCGTTTCCAGCGCGCTGATTTCTTCGCGGAGGCGGTCCTGCTCCTTGATGTTGCGTTCGAGGTCACTGCTCACTTGGGCGATGTACTGCGAAGCGAGTTCGGAGACGGACGCGGTGCTTTCGGGCATGTGGCTCACTCTTCCTCGGCTTGTGGCAGCGCTGCCTGATGGAGGGTTGCAGCTGCTTCGGGTGCCCTGAGGTAGAGATAGTACGGAGAATGCGGCAGGTTGTTCCTCCTGCTGCGCATTTTCGTCTTGACAGCCTCCGGCAAGGTGGTGCAGGAGTGTTGCGGCTCGTGTGTGCCATTCCGACTTGTCGAGACCGGAGTCGGGACGGGTCATGCCGGCGCCCCCGGCACGGCCGAGGGCGCTGCGTACCTGCGTTGGGCTGGTCGCTGGTCAGCCGCAGTTGACCCACTTGTTGGACTTCACCCAGCCGGGCGTGCTGCCGGTCCCCTTGTCTCCCCGCGCGGCGACTCCGCTGGATCCGTGGTAGTTCTTCTCCGAGAACCCCTCGAAGTCACAGGACTTCCCGTGGTTGTAGTACGAGCGGAAGTGCTGGAAGACCGAGTACTTGGTGAGGTCCGCGTTGTTCCCCGCGACCTTCTGCATGTGGCCGGTGTAGTTCTGCCCGGACCAGACGCAGAACCAGCCCGACGGGCAGTCCGACGCCGCCTGCGGCGCGGCCTGAGTCGCACCGGCAGCACCTGCGCTTGCGGCCAGCAGACCGCCGGTCAGCACGATGCCGCCGGCAATGGCTCCGAACTTCCTGGACGTGCGCATACTGACTCCTCTTCGCTGAGCCTCTACTGAGTTTCCTTGTGGGCACTTGTGCGGTCTCGGTGCGTCCGTTGAGGCACCGGTCGCGTCGTGAGCCCGGCGTTCACCGCGGCGACGTCGGTGTTCCGTGGTGCGGCGGACGCCGACGGGCTCCAGGCCCACCCAGTGTCGGAGTACGCGGCACGCATCGCGTTGGCGAGCCGTGCCACATCGTTGGCGCGGAGCGCCAGGAAGGAAAACCGAGGATGGGGTCGCCTGGTCGTGCGGATCGTCAGGCTGCCGGTGCGAAGGCCGTGATGGCCTCCACGAGGTCGCCGGGAGCTTCCAGCGGAATCAGGTGGCCGGTGTTCGGGATCACCATGAAGTCGGCCTGGGAGAGGTAGGGCACCAGGTTGTCGCGCAACACATCGACGGGCTCGACCTGGTCGTTGTCTCCGGCGACGACGAGTGCGGGAACGCTGACCATCCGGGTGTGCGCGGTGATGTCCTGCGCGATGCCGCGCAGCGGCCATTCGGTGCGGGCGGCGTCGGCGCCGGCCCGCGAATCGGTCACGATCCGCGCCTTGACCGACGCGGGCAGCTCCGACGCGGTCAGGACGTGGTCCCGCGCCCCGGCCACGGACTCGTCCGAGTCGTAGGCGTGGGAAAGGACTTCCTGGTACTCAGGGGTGATCTGTGCGGCGGGCTTCGCCGGACCGGAGCCGACGAGGACGATGCCGCGCAGGCCGACGGGCCGCATCGCCGCGACCAGCTGCGCGACCTTGCCGCCCATCGAGTGCCCGACCAGGAAGTAGTCGCTCACGCCCGCGTCGGTGAGCACGGCGAGCGTGTCGTCGGCGAGTTGACCGAGCGTGTAGGGGCCGGGCAGCCCGTTCGACCGGCTCCACCCACGGAAGTCGGCCGTGAGCACATCACGGCCGGCGAGGCGGTCGACGACGAGGTCCCAGGTACGGGCGGAGCCACCCCAGTAGTGCAGGAACACCAGGGTCGATCCGGTTCCCCGCCGATGGTCGTAAGTGGGCAGGAGCGGTTGCTGCGTCGTGGTCATCGTGACTCTCCAGTTCAGTGGTCCGGGCTATAACCCTGTGCGTCATTCAAACTTCTCCGCTCTCACAGGACATCGGTGCGACTGGTCGCCTGATGGTGAAAACTGGACACGTGCGTGTGATCCGGCAGATGACCTATCGGCCCGCGGGCCGCTGCGCCGCCGCCGTCGAGACGATGACGTTCGAGCGCCTGCGCGAGCTGAACGACGCCGGCACGCAGCGTGCCGACTTCCACGTGCTCGCCGTCATCGACGACGGGCGCGGCCTGATCACGGTCGACTTCCTCCACCACCCACTCAAGGAGCGGTCTGCGGTGTGGGTCCCTCCGGGCGCGGTGCACCGATGGGACGACATCGCCGGTGTGACAGGGCACCTCGTGCTGTTCGTGCCGACTGCGCCGGTCACCCACGCCACCCGGGAACTCGTCGCGTCCCCGGACCTGGTCGCCCACTGGGGCATTCCCGACGCCGACTGGCCGTTCGTCGACGCCGCGCGCAACCATCTCCTCCTGGAGGCGTCCGCCCCACCGGGGGAGTGCTCGACGGAGCTGCCCGAGATCCTGCTCTCCGCGCTCATTGCCCGGCTGCGGCCGCCGCATACCGAGGCACGGTCGACGCACCCGGTGTTCCGGTTGTTCCGCTCAAGCGTCGAAGCGCACTTCCGAGAACACCACGACGCCGGCTACTACGCCCGAACACTGGGATACGCGCCCCGCACCCTCTCACGAGCAGTGCAGCAGACCACCGGCCGGACCGCGAAGGCCTACATCGTCGACCGAATCATCCTCGAAGCCAAACGACTCCTCGTGCACGACCGCCTCACCGCGACCCGCTGCGCCGACGCGTTGGGCTTCCCCGACGCATCCAACTTCTCGGTGTTCTTCCAGAAGGCGACAGGCAAACGTCCCGGCGCATGGCAGGCGGCGGCCGCCGTCGAGTAAGGCGTAGAGGCCTCGGCGCATCCGTACAGGGCTGACGGGACGGCCACGGCACCAGACGGCCCGCGAAAGGGCTTCCGCTGATGAGGGCTCTGGTCCTATCGTCTGAGCCCGTGATCGAAAACGGTGTTCCGCTGCCCCCGACGGTCTACCCGCTCGCCAAGGGGCGTGTGTGGGCCATGCTGGCCGGCTCTCTGGTCTTCGTCGCTCTGGGCATCGTCTTCCTGGTCGTCCACAGCACTGTGAAGATGACCGTGGCGGGTGTGCTCGCCGTGCCCTTCTTCGGGTGCTGCTCGGTGATCATCATCCAGCGCCTGCTCCGCGACCGGCCGGAGCTGGTGCTGGACGACGCGGGAGTGGACCACGAGAGGCTGGGCCGGTTCGGCTGGGACGAGATAGCCGCCGTGCGCATACGCGAGCAGCGGGTACGCAACACCTCGCAGCGGTTCATCGAGCTGGTGCTGCACGACCCGGACGCCTATCTGGCCCGAGCGCCCAAGCTCGTCCGCAGCACCGCGTCCATGAACGCACGGCTCGGTTTCGGTCCGGCCAACATGGCCACGAACACCTTGCCGGTGCCGCCTGAGGCGATCCTGGACGCGATGCGGCGCCACCGCCCCGGACTCGTGATACAGGCCTGAACGCACCGTCGGCATCCGCAGCGGCCCGCTCACGTTCCGTGCGGCATCATCACGCCACGTGAGCGCGGATCCACATGCGTCGTCTCCCGTGCCCGGACGAGCGATCGCACATTCGCGGCGAATGTCCGGATATCGGGTATTGACGTCATGTCTGTGGCATATGACGATGTCCGGAATGTGAGCGTCGCTCCGTCGCCCTGTGATTCGCGCGGCGCTCCCGTCTCGGCCCGAAGGAGGGCGGCAATGAAGACGTTCCAGAGGTGCAGTCCGGGCAAGAAATCGGTGGTGGCGGCGGTGGTCCTCGGGGTGATCGCCTTCGTCGCTCCGGTCGCGACCGCCGCCACCGAGAGCCCCAAGCCCCAGAGCCACACCTTCGACCGTTGCGTCCACAGCGCCGGTCCCGCCGGGCGCTACTTCTACCCGGGCTACGCCAACGTCCCCTGCATGTGAGCGGCGCGCACGCACCGAGGGCAGCTCGTTCGGTGTCCGATGTTCGTGAGCAGCGACAGCACCGGTCCGCGAGCAGCTGCTACGCAGCGCCCGGAACGCTGCGGCGAACCGTGTTCGCGGCGTTGCGGAGACCGGGCGCCTCGGGTGTCACCCGCCGGTGCAGCGCGGCGAGCAGCAGGCAGAGTGCGGCCATCGTGGACCACAGCGTGGTCGTCCCTGCGCGGGCGAGCAGCTGGGTGCCGACGATGGGTGCGAGCGTAGCGGCGACGCCCCAGCTGGTACCGAACACGGCCAGGTAGCGGCCGCTTCCGCCGGGCGGTGCGAGGGCGGTGACGAGTGCGTAGACACGGCTCATGACCAGCAGGTCGCCGAGACCGCACACGACGGCCGAGACGAGCAGCATCGGCAGCGTGCGGGCGAGGGCGTACCCGGTCAGCCCCGCTGCCAGCAGGAGATGGGCCAGAGCGAGCGCGACGGGTGTCGTGAGCCGGCTCACCCAGGACAGCCGGACCAGCGGCTGGGCGAGCACGGTGGTGGCCGCGCCGGCGGTGAACAGCAGCCCGGTGTCGGCGGTGGGCAGGCCCTGCCGCGCGAGCGCGAGCGGCAGGGTCATCACGGTCTGCTGGTTGATCAGCGCGTAGCCGGTGCCAGTGGCCAGGACGCTCAACAGGGCTCGGTCCCGCAGCGGCCGCACGGTGGTGTTGGCCCGGTCCGCTGTGCGCGGTGCCGGACGGTCGTGGGGAAGAGCCAGCCGAATCAGGAGCGCGCAGGCCAGACACGTCGCGGCGTCGGTGACGAAGAGCCAGCGCAGATCCCAGCGCCCGAGCAGGGCGGCGAGCAGTCCGGCGCCGATGCCGCCCGCCGCGAGCGCGGCGCTGAACAGGCTGAACGCGCGCACCCGTTGGCGCTCCGGCACGGACCCGCCGATGATCGCCTGGCTCGGCGGCTCGTAGAGCTCGAAGGCCAGCCCGAGCAGCACCGCTCCGACGAGCGCCCAGGTGAGCGACGAGGAGGCCGCGATCAACAGTTGCGCCGCGGCGCATGCGCAGAGCCCGAGTACGACGGTCGTGCGCCGGCCGATCCTGTCGGCCAGTCCTCCACCGGCCAGCCGCGAGGGGATCGTCGCGACTCCGAAGGCGGCGCCGACCAGCCCGGCGGTGGTCGGGCGAGCGCCGTGGTCGGCGCAGATCAGTGCGGTGAGAAAAGGCAGCGAGAAGGCTCCGAGCCGGTTGACGACCCGGGCGAGCAGTAGCAGGCGGACGGTACGGGGCAGCGGTTCGGAGCGCAGCACAGCGCCCTCCTGTCACTGGTGAATCGTCTATTGTCGGTGACGGGTACCGTAGGCAGGCGAAAGGTAACTGGTCAAGTGTTGTTCGACAGTCACATGCGTACTCTGCTCGACGCCTCGGTGGCGCTCGTCAACGCGCTGACCGACGGTGAGGCCCGCGGCCGTCGTTACCTCGCCCCCGAGGGCGCCGAGCGGGTCGGGGCGGTCCGTGCGGCGCTGTCCGCCGGCGCAGACCTGGAACTCGCCGAGGCCGACCGGTTGGCCGGCACCGCCCGCGCCCTGCGCACCGTGTTCGAGGCCGTGGCCGCCGACCGTCTCGACGACGCGGCTCCCGCCCTCAACGTGCTGCTGCGGGAGACCGGAGCCCGCCCCCAGCTCGACCGCGCTCCCGGGGAGCCGTGGCAGGTCCATTTCCACGGTGCCGACGACTCCTACGCCGTCGGCTGGAGCGCCGGCTGCGCCACCGGCCTCGCCATGGCCCTCGGCGGCGACTACGCCGGACGCCTCGGGGTCTGCGCAGCTCCGCGCTGCGACCGGGTCTATGTGGACACGTCCCGCAACGCCGGCCGCCAGTTCTGCTCGACGGCCTGCCAGAACCGGGTCAAGGCAGCCGCGTTCCGTGCCCGGCGCGTGAGCGACCAGACGTGAGCTCAGACCCTCGCGCGGCGGCGGCGATCAGTGCGGTGGGGCCGGCGACGACGGCCGCTGGGCCGACCGACAGTGCCTGGCCCGTGCCCTAGTGGGTTCGTGAGCGGAAAGTGCGGCGGTAGGCGTCCGGTGGGACGCCCAGGGTGCGGTTGAAGTGACGGCGCAGGGTCGTGGAGGTGCCCATGCCGGTGGCCGCCGCGATGGTGTCGATGCTGTCGTCGGTCTTCTCCAGGAGTTCCTGGGCGTGCCGGATCCGCTGGGCCAGGAGCCATTGCAGGGGAGTGGTGCCGGTCGCCGCGTGGAAATGGCGGCTCAGGTGGCGCGAGCTCATCCCGGCCCGGCGGGCCAGGTCCTCCACGGTCAGCGGTTGGCCGAGCCGCTCCATGATCCAGGGGAACAGGGCGGTGAGCGGGTGGTCGTGCTGGGCGGGTACCGGGGCGCTGACGAACTGGGCCTGGCCGCCGGACCGGTGTGGCGGGACGACCAGGCGGCGGGCGACGGCGTTGGCGACCGACGAGCCGTGGTCGAGGCGGACCAGGTGCAGGCACAGGTCCAGCGCGGCGGCCTTGCCGGCGGAGGTGAGGACGCTGCCGTTGTCCACGTAGAGGACGCCCGGGTCGACCTCCGTCTCGGGGTAACGGGCGGCCAGGACGTCGGTGTGCGCCCAGTGGGTGGTGGCGCGCTTCCCGTCCAGCAGGCCGGCTTCGGCCAGGACGAACGCGCCGGTGCACAGAGAGGCTACGCGGGCGCCCGCGTCGTGGGCCGCGCGCACCGCGTCGACCAGTTCGGCCGGCGGGGTCGCCTCGACGTCGGCCCAGCCGGGCACGATCACGGTGTCGGCGTTCCGCAAGTGGTCGAGGCCGTGGTCGGGCTTCAGCTGGAACCGGCCCACGGGCACGACGTCCGGCCCGCAGACCGTGAGGTCGTACCAGGAGGCGGTGACCGCGTCCGGGGCGGAGCCGAAGACCTCGTGAGCCACGGACAGTTCGAAGTGCAGCATCCCGTCGGTGACGGCCAACGCGACAGCTTTCATGTCCGAAACTGTACGGCACATGTCGTTCCAGACACTCATGGTTGACCGTTCAAACACGCCAGGATGGGTGCAGGTGATCAGTTCGGAGCATGGGAGAGAAGTCATGGCAACGGGGCAGACGGTGACGGTGTACGGCGCGTACGGGCACACCGGCCGGTTCGTGGTGACACACCTTCAGGAGCGCGGATTCGTCCCGGTCCTGGCCGGACGCGACGTCCACAAGCTGAAGGCGCTCGCGGACAGGCACCCCGGACTCGACGTCCGGCCCGCGTCGGTCGACGACCCGGTCTCACTCGACCGCGCGCTGGACGGGGTGGCAGCCGTCATCAACTGTGCGGGCCCCTTCGCCACCACAGCCGCCCCCGTGATCGAAGCAGCCCTGCGCGCCGGCATCCCCTACGTCGACGTGGCGGCCGAGATCGAGGCCAACGCCGACACGTTCGCGCACTTCACGGACCGAGCACACGACGCGGGCATCCTGATCGTCCCCGCGATGGCCTTCTACGGCGGCCTCGGTGACCTGATGGCCACCGCCGCGATGGGCGAGTGGACCGTGGCCGACGAGGCCCACGTCGCGTACGGCCTGAACAGCTGGGAGCCCACGGAGGGGACACGCGCCGCGGGCAAGGTCTCCGCCGATCGGCGTGGCGGCCGTCGCGTCCGCTTCACGCACGGGCAACTGGAGTACCACGACGACCAACTGCCCACCCTGACCTGGTCCTTCCCCGACCCGATGGGCCCGCGGGCCGTCATCGGCGAGTTCACGATGGCCGATGTCGTCACCATCCCCAGCCACCTGTCCATCCCCGAGGTGCGCACCTACATGACGACCGAAGCGGCCGGCGGTGTCGTGGCCCCGGACACGCCGGCCCCCACCGCGGTCGACGAACACGGGCGCTCCGCACAGACCTTCCTCGTCGACGTCGTCGTACGGTCCGGCGACACCGAACGGCGCGCCGTAGCCCGGGGCCAGGACATCTACGCCGTCACCGCGCCGCTCGCGGTGGAAGCGGTCGCCCGCATCCTCAGCGGCCGGACCAGGACGGTCGGCGTGGCCTCCGCCGGCGAGCTCTTCGACGCGCCCGACTTCCTGAGCGCACTGTCCCCGCACATCACCCTGGAACTGCGCCTGTGATCGGCGGCCCGCCCGGCGTGGCCTTCAGGTGCCCACCTCGCGGGGTGCACACGGTGCGCACGGCTACAGGCCGCCCGTTTCACAGACCCGGCGGGCGACCTCCCGCAGTTTGATGTTCTTCTCCTGCGAGTAGCGGCGCAGCACGTCGAAGGCCTGCTGCTCGGTGAGGCGGTGTTCGCCCATGAGGATGCCCATGGCCTCGCCGATGATGTGGCGGGTGGCGACGGCCTGCTCCATCTGGGCGTGGGTGCGGGCGCTGGAGAAGGCGACCGCGGCGTGGGAGGCGAGCAGCCAGCCGGCTGTCTCGCTGGTGTCGGTGAACGCGCCGACCTCGTGCGAATAGAGGTTCAGCGCGCCGAGCTCCTCTTCGTCGGTGTACAGCAGGAACCCCATCATGCTGCCCACGCCCAGCTTCCGGGCCTGGGGAGCGTAGGAGGGCCAACGGGGCTGTTCCTGGGTGAAATCGGCGATCCGGAACACCCGTTCGCCCTCTCGGGTGCGGGCGGCGTCGAAGCAGGGGCCTTCGCCCAGACGTTCCTGCAGTCGGTCACTGTCGGTGACCAGCTGGGCGGTCGCAGCGAGTGACTGGACCTTCCGTCCGTGCAGGATCAGGATGCCGGCCGCGTCACAGCCCTCCACCAGCTCGGTCGCCGACGACGTGATGGACGTCAACGTATCCGCGACCGACGACTGCGCCAGCAGCTGTCGCGCCATCGACGCCATCCGCTCGGCGAACTCACGCCAGTCCATCAGCTCCTCCGCCTCTCCCGCCAGGCCCGTCCTTCCGCCCAGTCTCGCACGCACCGAGCACAGGGGGCGCGATCCGCCCGGGGGCGTGGCCGGCCGACGGGCGTCGGCCAACGGGACGGCGAGAGCGAGCGGGTGGACGCTCCGTACCTCAGGGTTGCGCTGTGCCCTCACAGGTTGCCCGGCGCGCCTGGCATGATCGATGTGTGATGAGCGAAGCCGGGCAGCACGGCCGGACGAGATACGTTCTGTTCGATGTCGACGGCACATTGATCGACGCCCTGGACAACCAGCGCCAGGTATGGCGAGCGTGGGCGGAGCACTACGGACTGGACCCGGACGAGGTCTACAGGGTGGCCCTGCGGACCAGGCCCACCGAAACGTTCGCGCGGGTAGCCGGGAGCCACGATCCGCACGAGTGCCTGGCCCGGTTGCACGAGCTGGAGGACGAGGACGTCCGGTCCGGCCGCTACGCGGCCTTCGACGGCGCCGCAGAGGTGCTGCGCCGCCTGCCGCCGGGGTCCTGGGCGCTGGTGACCTCGAACTACGAGCACCGGGTGCGCGGCCGTTTCCTGCGGACGGGCCTGCCGGTTCCGGGCCTGATCGTCGATGCGGCCGCAGTCGAAGAGGGCAAGCCCTCTCCGGTTCCGTATCTGCGGGCCGCTGCGCGACTCGGTGCCGAGCCGGGAGACTGCCTGGTCATCGAGGACGCCCCGTCCGGAGTGCGGTCCGGCCTGCGTGCCGGTATGACGGTGTGGGGCGTGAACGCCGCTGTCGCACAGGAGGGCGTGCACCGGCACTTCGGGAGCCTGCGCGAAGCAGTCCCGCACATCCTCGCCTTCGCGTCCGGATCGTCGGTCGACGCCGTGGCCTGAGCCCGTCCGCCGGCACCGGGCACCACCGGGACGGGCGGACGGGCCGACTACCGGGTCAGTGGGCGGCCACCAGCGGGCACCCACCGAAGCGGGCGTCCCCCACGACGAGGACCTGGGCGGCGCCCCTCCGGTCGGCGACGGGCGCAGCAGCGCGGACGTGGCCGGGAAGCCGCTGCGTCTGTGCGAGCCGCCTACCGAGATCGTCGTCGGATCGGTACGGACCACGAGCGGCACGTCGTCCTGCCCGCTCAACGTCATCCCACGGGCCACCACGGCGCCCCGGCATCAGGGCGAGCGCCGGGCTCGGACGATCCGGGCCACCGCTCGGACGGGAGCGCCGTCCGCCCCGGGGAGCCGGAGCGGGAACAGGAACAGCTCCACCGCCTCCGCGCCCACCAGCCGGTCGAGGCCGGTGAGGTTCTCGGCGATCACCCCGCCCGCCCCGCACAGCACCCGATGGGCCGGCAGGCCGACGTCGGTGGGGGGATCGCCGGGCCGCGGCGTAGGGTCCACGCTGAGCGCGTCCACCGCCACCGTCCGGGCGCCGGCCTTCACCGCCGCCCCGGCGGCCTCGGGCGTCAGCCACGGATGGTCGAGGTACGCGTCGGTGCCCCAGTGCGCCGACCAGCCGGTGGCCAGGAGCAGCAGGGCGCCGGGCGTCGCCGTGAGGGCGGCGAGCGCGGGGGCCAGCAGGCCGGGCGTGATGGGCGACCGGGCCGGCAGCCCCCGGACGTCGGCCACGACCGCGGGTCCGGCGAACCGGTCCAGGGGCAGCTCGTCCAGGCGGGGCCAGGCGTCGTCGACGTGGTAGGGCGCGTCGACGTGGGTGCCGGACTGCGAACCCAGGTGCAAGCCCAGGACGTTGACCCCGTCGGCCGGGGCCCGCAGGGCGGGCGAGACCGTGACCTCCGGGTCGCCGGGATAGACGGGCATCCCGGTGACCAGCGGCACCGACAGGTCGAGCCAGCCGCTCACCGGCCGCCGTCCGAAGCGAGCACGGTCGCCGCGTCGCCCACCGCAGCCCCGGGACCGGTGATGGGCGGCACCGCCACCTCGACGGTACGGGCCAGCCGTGGGCCCTCGGGCCCGTACGCCGCCCGGGGCTCGGGGAAGAGCCGCAGCAGCAACAGGAACAGGATCGCCGCCACGGCGAGCGACAGCGGCAGACTGATGTCGACACCGTTCGCCAGATCTCCCAGCGGACCGACGAACTGGCCCGGAATGTCGGTGAACAGCACACCGACCACCGCGGCCACCCACCAGGCCGTCATCCCGCGCCAGTTCCAGCCGTGCGAGAACCAGTAACGGCCGCCGCGCTGACGGCGGTTGAAGACCTGCAGGGCGTCCGGGTCGTACCAGCCGCGCCGGGTGTAGAAGCCGAGCATCATCACGACCATCCACGGTGTGGTGCACGTGATGATCATCGTGGCGAACGTCGAGATCGACTGCACGAGGTCCAGGCCGAACCGGCCGATGAAGATGAACGCGATGGACAACACGCCGACGAGCAGGGTCGCCTGCACGCGGGACAGCCTCGGGAACACCGACGAGAAGTCCAGGCCGGTGCCGTACAGCGAGGTGGTGCCCGTCGACATGCCGCCGATCAGAGCGAGCAGACACACGGGGAGGAAGAACCAGCCCGGCGAGATCGCCAGCAGCCCGCCGACGAAGTCGGGCGCGGCCGGGTCGAGGTACTTCGGTGCCTTCGCCGCGATGATGCTCGCGGTCGCCAGGCCGAAGAGGAACGGCAGCAGGGTCGCGATCTGGGAGAGGAACGCGGCGCCCACCACCCTGCGGCGGGGCGTGTTCGCCGGGATGTAGCGCGACCAGTCGCCGAGGAACGCCCCGAACGACACCGGGTTGGACAGCACGATCAGGGCCGCACCGATGAACGACGGCCAGAAGAGGGACTGCGTCGAGGCGTCCGCCGAGGCCGTGAAGGCACCGGCGTAGGACGGGTCGAAGTCACCGGCGAAGGCGATCGCGCCGAGCAGGAACAGCACGGTCGCCGAGGCCACGGCGATCTTGTTGACGAACAGCATGAACCGGAAGCCGTAGACGCATACGGCCAGCACCAGCCCGGCGAACAAGGCGTACGCCACCACGAACGACGCGGTGTCGCGCGGCAGGCCGAACAGCCGGTGCGCGCCGCCGACCAGGGCGTCGCCCGAACTCCACACCGAGATGGAGAAGAAGGCGACCGCCGTGAGCAGCGACAGGAACGAGCCGACCACCCGGCCGTGCACGCCCAGGTGCGCGGACGAGGAGACGGCGTTGTTGGTGCCGTTGACCGGTCCGAAGACCGCCATCGGGCACAGGATCAGCGCACCCGCGACGACACCGAGGACGGTGGCCGCGAGTCCCTGCCAGAACGACAGCCCGAACAGGATCGGGAACGCGCCGAGGACGCAGGTGGAGAAGGTGTTGGCGCCGCCGAAGGCGACCCGGAAGAGGTCCAGCGCGGACGCGGTGCGGTCCGCGTCGGGGATGCGCTCGACGCCGTAGGGCTCGACCTCGGTCAGGGACGGCGGCGGCGTGGAGGGGGAATCGGGGGACTGAGGGGTCACGGGTGCTCCAGCGAGGTCACGGCGGTGGAGCGCTGGTCGCGCGGTGATCGTGGACGGCCGTCGGTGCCGCGGGGGTGTGCGGTGCCGGCAGGGGCAGTCCGGAGCGGTCTGCCGACGGTACGGCCCCGGTGCAGACCCCTGCCAGAGGATGATTCATCCATCTTCGCCGTCGCCGGTGGAGGGATCGGCCATCTCCCGGCGGGCTGTCACGCACGCCGCGACCAGCAGAACCGACCGTCCGCAGCGGAAACCCATGTGCGACGGCAGACTGGCCCGCGCTATGGTCCTGCTGTGCAGGTGCGCAGGTAGCGGCTACTTCTCCTGTCAAGAGAGCAACGCAGGTTCGAATCCTGTCGCCGGCGTCGAGCCGGTGTCGTCCAGCGGCCCAGGACACTTACGTCGCCGCAGCCGGCCTTGATCTCTGCACACTCAGGGACGACCCGTTCACCACAAGGCAGTTGTGGCAGGGCGGATTCCGCACTGTTCTGTCTCTTGTGCGTCGCCAGTCCAGTGCGCAGGACACACTGGAATCCGCCCCGTACCCCCGAACCGTGAGCGGCCTACGACCTGGGAAGCGGAAGCGCCGCTCGCGCTCCGGCTTCGGACGGCCGGAACGGCAGAGGGCTCGGTGAGGCGGCGGGCAACGCCATCGCACCGATCACGTGGTCGAGTTCACGCAATATGCTCGTCGCCGCGTCACGAACCCGCGCAGGTACATCGCCACGCTCCGCGACAAGCTGATGGTAGATCGGAGCGTCCTGAAACATGTGGGCCCTTCCAGTAGTGATCATCACGTGTACGGGCGCCGAGTCTAGTGTCGTGAACGCATGGGCGGTCACGCCGACGGGTCAGTGCGCTGCCGCGCTAGACGGCCATGGCCTCCTGGAGCCACCGGGCGACGCGGTAGGGAAGCCACCAGACGAGGTCACCGGCTGTCAGGACGAGGTGCTCCGCGGTGAGTTCCTCCAGGATGTCCGTGGCGATGTCCGAGCGGTGGGCGCCCCGGTCGAGCCGGGCGACGGCTGCCGGATAGCGCGGGTCGTCGGCGGTGAAGCGACGCAGATCACCCCAGCGCCGGTCGCGGATCTGCAGGAATCCCGGGCCCTTGCGCCACACGAGTTTGCAGAGGTAGTGGCGGGTTCGCCACGCCCGCAGGGCGGTCTCGGGCTCGGTGAGGCCGCTGATGGTGCGGGGCGGCTGGAGGTGGGACAGGACCTTCCAGGTCTCATCGCCGTGGCTCGCGGGCAGGCGCAGGTCCCAGTCCACCTGGACGGCCCGTGCCGTCAGGTCACGGACCAGGCAGAGCCGGTCGATCGCGGCCCGCGCGGGGCCGGGCCCGGTCGTGACGAGGTCCACCGGGCTGTCCAGTTCGGCTCGGCGCGCGCCCATGGACCACAGGCGCTCGGCGGCGCCGGGCTCCGGGGCGAGCGGGACGCGGCCCAGGGACATGCCCGGCAGCGTCCGGGCCTGGGCGTCGTGGTCGCGCCAGGCCAGGACGGCCGGGGATGGTGTGCTCGGGGACATGGCGGCTCCTCGTGGTCGGCCGGGAGACGGTGCGGCGTCGGGCGGGCGAGCGGGGTGGCGGTCGGCGGCGGGCGTCAGGGGAGCGCGGGAGCGGGGGCGGGCCGGGCCGCCGGCACGGGGTGCGTGGAAGGTTCGGCGTCGGAACGGCCGTGCAGGTGGTTCATGTAGTCGAGGCGCAGCAGGTCCTGGTTGACGGCCGCGGGTGCGATGTGGACGTACTGGCCGGCGTCCGTGAAGGTCACCCCCAGGGCCGTCCACTCGTCCAGCAGCTCCTGCACGTCCTGCGGGGTGCGGTCGGCGAACGCCCGGTCCCGCGTCGCCTTGCGGTGCAGGGCGGTGGGGGAGTGCGGCTGGTCCAGAAGCCGGAAGAGCGCGACGCCGAACGGGTCGGTCAGGCGCATCGTCCGCCACTCGAACGACTGCCGCCGGCTGACCAGGAGGATCTCGTCTCCGAGGTCGGTGTGGGTGAGCCGGGCGTCGGTGTGGTGCTTCTTCCACGCGGCGATGGCGTCGTTCAGCCGGCTCACCGTGTCCTCGCCGACACCGCGCTCCGGTGCCTGGAACACGTAGGCCATGTCGTGCAGTTCGTCAACCGGCAGGTCGTACGTGAACAGGTAGTGCTCCTCCGGGCGCAGTCCGGTGAAGCCCAGTTCCGGTCGGTTGAAATAGGGGCTGAAGCGCTCGATGGCGATCCGTGCGGACAGGTCGACCGGCGGGTTGAGGTGTTCCAGCGCGGGCAGTTGACGGATCACGGGGTCGTAGTCGGCGGCCGTCTCACCGGGGAAGCCGTGCAGGTAGTTCCAGGACACCGACAGTCCCGTCTCGGCCGCGTCCCGCAGCATGCGCACGTTCTGGCAGCCGCTCACCCCTTTGTCCATGAGGTCGAGCACCCTGCTGTTGAGGCTCTCGATGCCGGGCTGGACGTAGATGAGCCCGGCGTCGGCGAGGGTCTGCAGCTGCGGGCGCCGCATGTTCGCCTTGATCTCGATGTGCATGCGCAGGTCGTAGCCGCTCTCGATGATCCGGGGCAGCACGGTCGAGAGGTACCGCATGTCGAGGATGTTGTCGACGACGTACATGTCGAGCACCCGGTGGCGCTCGGCCAGGTCCATGATCTCCTGGTAGAAGATGTCGGGGCTCTTGCTCCGGAACTGCATGAAGGAGCCGTTCAGGCCGCAGAACGTGCAGTGGTGCTTCTCTCCCCACCAGCAGCCGCGAGCGCCCTCGACGACGAGCTTCGGCTCCACCCAGTTGCGTGCCACGGAGGCGGCGAGGCGCTCGAAGTAGCCGCTGTAGTCGGGGGGCAGGATCGCGGCCGGGGGCAGCGGGCCGGTGGGCATCGGGTTGGCGACCGAGGTGCCGTCCTCGCGGTGGCACAGGCCCGGGATCCCGGCCAGTGCGCCGGGCCCCGATCCGTCGCGCAGCGTCTCCAGCAGCCGGGGGAAGGCGTCCTCGCCCTCACCGCGCACCACGAAGTCGACGAAGGGGAAGTTGCGGTGCACGGCGGCACCCTGCTCGGCGTCGCAGTTGGCGCCGCCCATGACCGTCACGATGCGCGGGTCCAGCCGCTTGATGTGCCGGGCCGCCGCCAGCGCGGCGGTGTTCTGCTGGAAGGTGGACGTCATGCCCACCACGTCGGGGGCGAGGTCCACCACGCGTCGCGCGATCTGCTCGACGAACTCAGGGACGACCGCGTGCAGTTCACGCGTCATCCGCAGCCGCGAGGCGCGCAGCCTGCCGGACATCGCCTCGGTGAACTCGCCGTCCATCCACTGCGGGTCGTCGTACAGGGCGCTGGAGAACACCCAGTCGCCGCAGCCGAGGAAGTAGGAGGACAGCGCGTAGTACTCGTAGTCCTCGGCGGAGAACTCGGTACGGTCGGTGATCCAGTCGGTGAACTCGAGGTTGGCGTGCAGTACTTCGCACGTCGCGCCCGCGACGCGCTCGTCGACACTGCGTTTGAGGATGCCCAGGGCCAGCGAGGGCAGATCGATGGGCGACCACGGCATGTTGAGGAGAAGAACGCGCACGGAGGGCTCCTTGGATACGCGCGAACCAGCGATCGGAAGGGGCGGGCGAGCCCGGCCGGCCCGCGCACGCGCGGACCGGCCGGACCGGGAGTCACTCCTCGTTGTCGTCGCCCTCGTCGGCGTTGCGGAACGGGACGGTGATGGTGATGCCGATGCCCGGCCTGCGGTTCTGCTCGTCGCCCGCGAGCGGGTCGTTGTGGATGATGTCCTTCTGCACGGTGCCTCTCCTTCTGTGAGTGGTGTGGTGCTGTGCACACCCGGTCCCGCTGTTGCCTCAGCGGGACCGGGGCCCTCCCGCCGCTGTGGGAGGACGTTCATGGGCGCGGGGCGCCGGCCGGGGCAGCCGCGCGCGCAGGAAGGACAGCGCGCGGCGCAGGACCGCGACGTGCGCCGCGCCGTCGTAGCCGTCGTGACCGGTGTCGAGCCACATGGCCTCGTGCGCCACACCCGCGCCGGTCAGGGCGCCGAGATAGCCGCGGATCTGCCCGGGAGGGCACTTGGTGTCACGCATCGCGCCGACGACGAGCAGTGGCGCTGTGACCGAGGACGCGTAGGTGAGCGGCGAGGCGCGCGCGTAGCGTTCGGGCACCTCGTCCGGCGTGCCGCCGAACATCCGTACGTCCAGGGCCCGTAGCGCCGGGGTGGTCGCCCGGTGCGCGGCCGCCCAGTCGGCGACCGGCTTGACGGCGATGCCCGCATGCCACTGCCCGGGGCTCAGGCCGAGGGCGAGCAGCACCAGGTAGGCACCCCAGGACACGCCCCACAACGCGGTGGCGTCACCGGCGATCAGCCCCTCGCGGACGAGGTCGGCGCGCACCGCGTCGAGGTCCGCCACCTGGGTGTGTCCCACCCCGGCGGGGAAGGCGTTGCGCCAGCGTGGCCCGTAGCCGGTGGAGCCGTGGTAGTTGACACGGACGACCGCGTAGCCCGAGGCCACCAGTGAGTGCACCGTGGCGTCGTAGGCGTCACGGTCGTGGTCGGCCGGTCCGCCATGGACCAGGAACACGGCCGGCGGCGGCGTCGATCCCGCCGGGTCGGGAAGGCTCAGCAGGGAGTGCACGCGGCCCGACTCCGTCGGCGTCCAGCGGTCGGTGTGCCGGCCCGGGACGAGGACCGTGGGGCCGGCCGGGGGCAGGGCGGTGCCGTCCGTGGCGCACAGGAGGGGCGGATGGGCCGTGCCGGTCCACAGGTAGTCGACCGCTCCCGAGGCCCTCGGCGCCGCATCCAGCACACTGCCCGCCGGTGTCGGCAGCCGGTGGCGCCGCCGGGACCGGAGGTCGACGCGGTGCAGCAGCGAGCGGCCGTGGCGGTCCTGGCGCACCAGTACGTGCCGGCCGTCCGGGTACCAGCGGGCGCTGATCTCGGTGTCGAACGCGCACCAGTGCCCGGTGCGCAGCCCCTCCTCCTGTGTCCACGTGGCCAGGGCGTAGCGGTCGCCGAGATCACGGACGAGCAGCAGTTCGCGGTGTCCGGGCAGGGTGGAGAAGCCCTGGCACCACAGTCCGGGGCCGGACAGGGCGGCCACGGTGCGGCCGTCGGGCGTGAGGACCGTCACGGCCACCGCGTCGTCGGCGGACGCGGCCAGCGCGATCAGTGCGCCGTCCGGGCTGACGCCGCCCAGCCGGTACGGCCGGTCCGTGCGCAGCACCTCGCGGGGGACCTGACCTCGCCGGCCCATCAGCACCACGGTCCGCCGTTCGCGGGCCACGGCGGCGGCGACCGTGCCGTCCGCGGTCACGGCCAGCCCGCGGGGGAGCCCGGCCGGCGCCCCGGGCAGCCCCGGCAGCCGCGGGCCGCCGTCGAAGTGCCGGAACCACCAGCGGCCTTCACCCTCTCCGGGGCCGCCGCCGTTCCCGTCCTCGTCGAACCACCACACATACCCGTCGGCGTCGATCGCGCGATGCGCGGTGCCCTCGCGGCTGTCCGTCACCTGCTGGGCCCGGCGGGTGACGGCGTCCCAGGTGAAGACCTCGCAGCGGCCGGCGGCGTCCGCGGTGAAGACCATGCGGCGCCGGTCCGTGGGGCACACGTCGGGCAGGGCGGCGACGAACACCTGGTAGGCGGGAGCGGTCATGACCGTCCTTCCGGGGTGGAGTCCGCTGCGGGGCCGAGGAGTTCGGATCCGCCGTCGGACCCGGACGGGCGAAGCACCGTGGCCGCGGACCGCTGGGTGTGCAGCGCCAGTACGGCGAGCACGGCGGCGCAGACCAGCGCCGGGGCCCGGTCGCCGCCCCGGTCCACCAGGGCCGCGGCGCACGCCGGCGCCACGGCCGCGGTCACCGCGGCACCGGCGGCCAGTACGGCCCCGGCCCGCGACTGCGCCTCCTGCGGTGCGGCGAGGACGGCCGCGGAGCCGAGGACGACGGTGACCACGGGCAGCACCGCGCACAGTGCCGAGAAGCACACCGCCCACAGCCACGGCTCCTGGGACACCGCCAGTGCGGCGCAGGGCGGCAGCAGCAGCCAGGTGGCCGCGGCCAGCGCGCGGTGCGCCCCCAGCCGCCGTACCACCCGGGCCGCCGCCAGCGACCCGGCCAGTCCCGCCGCCCCGGACGCGGCGAGCACCCCTCCGGTCACCGCACTGCCCGAGCGACTGCCGAGCACGAAC
The DNA here is from genome assembly GCF_040682635.1 of Streptomyces sp. NPDC051133. Taxonomy (NCBI): domain Bacteria; kingdom Bacillati; phylum Actinomycetota; class Actinomycetes; order Kitasatosporales; family Streptomycetaceae; genus Streptomyces; species Streptomyces sp. NPDC051133. Next base: position 35,402 of record NZ_JBFBBK010000056.1, on the reverse strand, counting down.
ACGGCGGTGTAGAAGAGCAGGGCGAGCGCCCCGCTCGCCGCCGACGACCACAGGAACACCAGCCGCAGCACGGGGGAGCGGACCACCACGACCAGTCCGGCGCGCAGCGCACCCGTGAAGACCCGCCGCCGCGCGGCGCCGTCGGCGGCGGGCGCCCCGGCCGGGCCGGCGGGCCGCGCCGCGGTGAGCGCCGGTGTGTCGAGTGGGCCGCGGATCGCCCGGACGCCCGCGGCCGCCAGGGCATAGCTGACCGCGTCGACGGCGAACGGCAGCATGCGGCTCACGCCGAACAGGACGCCGCCCAGCGCGGGGCCCAGCACCAGCGCCGCCTGATCGCCCGCCTGTACGCCGGCCACGGCCCGCGGCATGTCCTCCCGGGAGGCCAGCCGGTACAGCGCGCCGCGCGCCGCCGCCTCGTACGCCGTCGCGCACAGACGCTCGGTGAACGCCAGGGCCAGCAGGGCCCACAGCGGCGGATGCCAGCGGCAGCAGACGGCGAGCCCGGCCATCGCCAGCGCCGCCGTCACCGCCGACACGGTCATGAGGGTGCGCCGATGTCCGCCGTCGGCCGGTACGGCGACCAGCGGCCCCAGCACCACGCCGCTGATCGCGGCGGCGCTGGCGAACGCGCCGGCCGTCCCGGGGCCTTGGCCCAGCTCCAGGAGGAGGAGGGGGAGGACCAGCCCCGAGGCCTGAGTGCCGAGGCCGTCGACGGCGTTGATCCACCACAGCACGGCCGTGTCACGACGGCTGCCGGTGACGGATCCGCTTCCCTGCCGGAGGGGGACGGCCGTCGGCGCGGGCGACTCGCCGTCGGCGTGCCCAGGTAGGCCTGACGTGCCGATGTCCCCCACCCCCTGACCGCCCGGCGCCCACGGCCGGAGGCGACCGGCGAGGCATGCGAAAGCACCTGGCGTCCCGGAAAATCGACCGCCATGTGTGGAAAGTGTGTACGAAGTGCGAAAGCGAGCCGGAGCCTAATCACCTCCATGTCGCGGGAACAAGGGCTCTGAAGCCTCCCGAAGGCCGCCCGTCACACCGAATGTGGCCGACAGTCGACTGGCCGCACGGCCCGGGCCGCGCCCCCGCGAAGGCGCCGGGACAGCCGTCCCCGCCGGCGGTTCCGGGCCGACCCGGCACGTCGTGACCGCGTGCCCTGGAGACGAGCCGCCTCCGGGGCCCGGGGGAAGGCGACGGCGAACCACCCCGACGTGCCCCCCGCACTGGCACCGACGTCTCTCTCAGGTTGGCTGACAATGCGCCCCATCGGCCGTCAAAGATGAAGCAAGCCTTCCGCCTGCCACGCGCGCCCCGTGGACGGCGGCGTCAACGTCCCGGGAGCAGCGCTTCGGCGTGCGCTGTCACCGGTCAGTGCTCGCGTGCTCGCAGGCGGCGCAGCATCCGGGGGTCCGCGAAGCCGACCGCGTGCGCGGCGGCATCGACCGTGGCGCCGTGGCTGATGAGGTGCTCGGCGCGTTCGAGACGGAGGGTCTGCTGATAGCGCAGCGGGGTGAGGCCGCCGGTGGCGCGGGTGAACTGGCGGGTGAGGGTGCGCTCGCTCACCCCCACCGCCGCGGCCAGGGCGGACAGGGGCAACGGCTGGTCGAAGCGGGCGTCCAGCAGGTCCTGGGCGTGGTGCACGGTGTCGTCGAGGTGGGACCGGTACCGGAGCATCGCGCTGGCCTGCGGTTCATGGCCGTTGCGCCGCGCGTAGACGACCATGTCCCGGGCCACCTGGGCGGCGAGGGCGGGGCCGTGCCGGGTGGCGATCAGGTGCAGGGCCAGGTCGATGCCACTGGCGATGCCGGCCGAGGTGACGACCCGGTCGTCGGCGGTGTACAGGACGTCGCGGACGACCGTCGCCCTGGGGTGACGGCGTGCGAGTTCGTCCTGCACGTCGTGGTGGGTGGTGCAGCGGCGGCCGTCGAGCAGGCCGGCGCGGCCGAGCGCGTCGGCCCCTGCGCAGACGCTCGCGACGGTCCCGCCCCTGGCGTGGTGGTCCCGCAGGCACTGCAGGAAGGCCGCGCCGATGGCCGGGCTGTCGCCCAGGGTGAGCGCTCGCCAGCCGGGCACCACGATCAGGTCCTCGGGACCGAGCTCGGGCCAGTCGGGCCGGGCCACCAGCGGCAGGCCCTGAGCGGTGGAGACCAGTGGCTGCTCGGCGATGTAGCTGAGCGTGTAGGGGTGCCCGAAGTCGGCGGCCGTGGAAAAGACCTGCGCGGGGCCTGCCAGGTCCAGCAGATGGACTCCGGGCACCAGGAGGAAGGCGATGTGGTTCACGATCCGGTCATCATGCCCGAGCCCGGGCCGCGGCCTCCAGCTGCCCGACGGTGGTGATGGTGGCAAAGCGTCCGGCCAAGGCGTACTCGGTGCGCCTGATGATCTCCTCGGTGCTCAGGGTGCGGGGGTCCGACAGCAGTTCGGCGACGCTCCGGTCGGCGGGCGCGTCACGGTGCGGGATGGGGTTGGTGGCCGTGGCGTCGATGACGAAGGTGACCAGGTAGCCGAAGTCGCTCGCGACGCGGGTGGTGGTCTCGACGCACTGCTCGGTCCGGATGCCGCAGACGGTGAGCTCGCGGACGCCGCGCTCCGTGAGCAGCTGCTGCAGGCCGGTCGTGGTGAAGGCGTTGTGGGAAGTCTTGTGGAGCAGCGGTTCACCGTCCCGGCGCTCCAGCTCCTCCATCAGCCGGACATGGCCGAGGGCGGGGTCGAAGACATCGCCGCTGCCGGGCTCGGAATGCAGCACCCACACCACCAGGTCCCCGGCCTGGCGGGCGAGCCGGACCAGGCGGTTCACCCGGTCGGCGATCTTCGGGTCGGAGATGGTCTCCCACAGCGGGCGGGCACGGAAGGATTCCTGGACGTCGATGACGATCAGCGCTCGGGTCATGCTCCCCAGCCTGACCGGCCGGACCTGAGTCGCGACAGGCCCCATCGGGTCCGGGTGCGGACCGATCCGGTCACACCCGGAAGCATGACCACGCGCTGCGTGCCCGCCCTGCGCAGGACACCCGCCCAGGGGCCTGAGCGGCCTATGCGGAGGCCTGCTCCTCGGCCGCGGAGCGGTACATCCGGCGCAGCCGGACCACGCCCAGGTCGTGCTGGTACAGCCGGCCCCGGCCTCGCCGGTCGGCGCGTGGCGATGCCCGGCGGTCCCACGGGCCGCCGGGCATCGTCCTGCACCGCGCTTCGAACAAGGGGCGGCCCCGTTGCCGGGCGCCGCCCCCGTGCGCGCGGGACCGGTCAGTCCGTCAGTGTCAGGAGCGGGAAGGCGTCCAGGCCGGGACGGCGCCGGGTCAGCAGGTCGCGGACGTGTTCGGTCAGGCGCCAGTCGTAGTCCAGGGACTCGATGGCGCAGCGCATGCCCACGTACCGGGCGCCGGGGTTGCCGGCGCGCTGGGTACGGAGCCAGGCGTCAAGTTCGTCCAGGAAGGTGTCGTCGTCGATGGTGTCGCGCGCGGTGTGCCGTCGGCCGGCCCGACGGCGCTCGCGCTCGACCTCGTCGAATCCATACAGCTTCAGGCTGACCTCCTGCGCGCCTGCCAGAGTGTCGGGCCGGGTCTCCGCCAGGCCCTGGGCGAGACGGTTGTGATCCAGGGCCTGAGCGAGCGGCAGCTCCCACGCGCGGCCGCTGCGGTCGGTGAGCGGGAGCGGCCCTGACCTCGTGAGACAGGGGCCGCGCAGCCCGGCGGCAGCTGCGGCGAGCAGGGTACTGGCCTCCGACGGATGCCAGCGCAGGACCTCCGGCGCCCACGCGGGAAGGGCGGGGCCGAGATCGGTGCCGTCGCCGGTGACACGGGTCAGAACGGTGGCCTCGGCTATCTCACCGTCCAGACCGGGGCCGGCGACGTGGACGGTGGTCCGGACGCCCGCCAGGTGGCAGGCCGTGAGCACGAGCGCGTCGAGCAGGGGGCTGGCAAGGGTGGGTTCGTCGCCGTGGGCGAGGATGTCGCCGCCCATGTCCACCACGCTGATGTGGTCGGTGCCGAGTGCGCGGGCGGTGCGCCCGATCTGGTCGGCGAGGCCTTCGACTCCGGTGTGGGGGTCGAGGAGCGCGAGCTTCGTCGGCAGGTGACCGGCGAGTCGGGGCAGGGTGGAAACACGCGGTGGGACCGCCTTCGTGCCGGCGGTGATGAGCGGCACCGGCAGGGAGGCGTGGTCGAGGCCGGCGAAGTCGTGCGTGGCGAGGGGGCCGGGCAGCGGATCCACGCTGAGGCGCTCCCAGCCGTACGTGAGGACGACGGCATCGGCTCCGGCGCCCAGGCTCGCGTGAACCAGGGCGGTGCCGATCGGGTCACCGCCGCCGCCCGCCGCGACGAACAGCTCGGTCACGATGCCGCTCGCGCGGTGCGTATGCCCGAGATGCCGACCGGCGTGCCCATGTGCTTGCGGGCCCGCTTGTTGTTCTCGTGCAGACCCTCGTAGTACGCACGGTCGAGATGGACGACGGTGTCGGAGAAGAACATCCAGGACAGGATGTCGCGGTACTTGAAGCCCGCCGGAGTGAGCTGGACACGGCGGCCGAGGCGCCGCAGGAGTCCGGTCTCCTCGGCGGCGTCCAGGACGGGCTCGAACAGGTGGGCCTTGTCCTGGTAGCCGAAACGGTCCAGCTCGGCGAGGTCCAGGTCGAAGGTGTCCAGGACGAGGCGCTTGCGGATGATCTCCTCGTCGTCGAGGACGAACCCGGTGACGGGCCGCAGCGCGTGGGCGTTCGCCTTGCCGATGTAGTCTGCGACCTCGGACATGGACGGTTTGACGGAGCCCACCATGTAGTCGAGGACACCGGTGTAGGAGCGGGCGCCGACGCCGAGTCCGAGCAGCGGCACGCCGTGGAAGGTGAGCACCTTCTGCCTGTAGCCGCCGCGGCCGAGCTTCTTGTACCGGACGGAGCCTTCCTGGACGTAGCCGTGGTCGGTGAAGACCTGACGGGCGTAGTCGTAGCGCTCGTACAGGTTCGGGGACTGCGCGTACTGGTAGGCGCCCGTCTTGGAGAACCAGGCGTCCGGGCGCACGGTCAGGAAGTACGTGCTGATCGTGGACGGGTTGAGCTGGGCGAGTTCATCGACGGACGTCCGCCAGGTCTCGTCGGTCTGGCCGGCGAATCCCATGATGAGGTCGGTCGACAGATCCGGCAGCCCCAGGTCGTGCACGATCTCGATGGCCTTGCGGATGACGTGTTCGCCCGCCTGGCCGCGGCCGGCCTCGCGGATCTCCTTCGGTACGAGCGACTGGATGCCGATGTTGGCCCGGGTCAGGCCGAGCTGCAGCAGACCCCGCAGGGTGGCGGGCTCATGGACGATCGAGTCCGGCGTGGCCTCGATCGCCACTTCCTCCACGGTGGAACGCCAGTTGGGATACACCTCGTCCAGCGTGCTGAACAACTGCTCGAAGTGGCGCAGCGACAGCAGGCTCGGGGTGCCGCCGCCGATGTAGACGGTGCGCAGCCGGCGGGCACGGATGATGTCGGCGTGATCGCGCAGCTGGGTGCACAGCGCGTTCATGTAGTCCGTGTAGACGTCCCCGTCCTCGCTGATGACGGTGTACAGGTTGCAGAAGCCGCACTTGTAGCGACAGAACGGCACGTGCAGGTACAGGTTCAGCTCAGGCACCTGGTAGAGATCCAGGTCCTGATTCCAGGCCTCCTCGGCCGTCCAACGGCCGTCGAGCGGCCGGTAGGTGGAACGCGACGGGTAGGAGTAGTTGTACGGCGGGATGACGCCCTGACGGATGTAGTCGGTCAGCTGGGCGGCGTAGCCGGTCACGGGATGGTGCCCCTCTCGTACACATGTGACGGTTGGGTCGTCCGAGAGTCAATCCGGGATCGGTGGCAGGACCCCAGGCGCGGTACCCACGAAACCCCGGCCCGTCCGACGCGCTCACTCCTGTGCGATGGCCCGAAGTTCACCGGAAAGGTCGCTTCCGCAAAGCCGAAACCCCTAGTATCCCGGGCCGGCCGACGACTGGAGCTTGCTACAACTGTCGTCCCCAAATCGGCGCCGGGCTCTGGTGGTTACGCTCGTGGCCGCGCCCCCGCCGGTGCGGTCTACTGCGCTGCGTGAAGAAGATCCTGCTGATCGAAGCGCTCGCAAACTCGGGCCCGTACGTGCTGGATGCCGCCCGTCAGCTCGGGGCACACGTCTTCGTCGCCACCCACGAGGACGTCTACGAGAGCTACCCCGCCGCCCTGCGTGACAAGATCCACGGCACGGTGTTCACCGATCTCACCGACCCCGAACGGGCGTTGGCGGACCTGGCCGCGTTCGCCGAGACCACCGGGATCGACGCGGTGGCCGGCTGCTGGGAGTTCTTCACCCCGCTCGTCGCCCACCTGGCCCGGCGCCTGGGGCTGCCCGGCAACGACCCGCGGTGCGCCCAGGCGTCCCGGAACAAGGCGGAGATGGCGCAGGCCTTCTCCGCGGGCCGGGTACCGGCACCCCGCACGGTCGGCGTGCGCACGGCCGCGCAGGCGGCCCAGGCCCTCGACCGCGCCGGCATCGGGTTCCCGGTGGTCGTCAAACCGGCCGAGCAGGGCGGTTCCTGGGGGGTCAGCGTGGTCGCGGGCCCGGCGGAGCTCGGCACCGCCGTACGGCATGCCCAGTCCTGGCCGGTCGCCGGCCCGCACGGGCTGCGCATGGACCCGCGCGTCGTCATCCAGGAGTACGTCCACGGACCGGAGTTCAGCCTCGACACCGTGGTCTGGCGCGACACCTGCTTCCACCTGCCTGTGGTCGAGAAGCACACCACTGGTGGCGCCTACCGGGCCGAGACCGGTCACACCTGCCCCGCCGTCCTGCCACCCGCCGACCTCCGCGGCCTGCGCGCGGCCACCGAACAGGCCCTACGGGCACTCGGCATCCGCAACGGCGTCGCCCACACCGAACTCAAGATCCCGCCGGAGGGAGGCCCGGTCGTCATCGAGGTGGGCGCCCGCCTGCCCGGAGACCACCTCGTGGACGTCGTACGCCGTGCGTCCGGCATCGACGAAGCCCGGGCCTACCTGCAGGCCGTCCTCGACGAGAAACCGGACGTCGCCACGTCCCGAGAGGGAGCGTGCGCGATCCGGTTCCTCACCCCACCGCGCGCCGGCACCTTCCACGGGGTGACCGTCCTGGGCCGGCACACCGCTCTGGTCCACCAGCACATCACGACTGCGCCCGGCGAAACCGTCGGCAGCGCCCACGACAACTCGGCCCGCGTCGGCCACCTGCTCCTCACCGCGCCCACACCCGCTCAGGTCAACGCCGACGCCGCCCACGTACTGGCCCACACGCGCATCGAGGTGAGCTGACATGCGGCGCATCGCCTTCCTCCGGTCCGCCCACATCAAACGGGCCGACCCGTACATCCACGGCATCGCCCCCGCCCTGGCGCGGCTCGGTGCGCAGGCCCGTCTCTTCCACACCCACCGTGACGACTGCGGTCCCGACCTGTTCCCGGGGACGAGCGAGCGGCTCGACCCCGCCGCGACCCCCGACGAGTTCGTCGAGCGCGTGCGCGCCTGGGGAGCCGACGCGGCCGTCGCGATCTCCCTGCCGGACGAGAACGCCCTGCGAGACGCCGTCGTCAAGACCAAGCTCGAAGCGTTCGGCATCCGTACGGTCATGACCCCACTCGCCGCCACGCGCGTTCTGTGCGACAAGTGGGAAACCAAGCGGGCCCTGACCGCGCACGGCCTCACCACCCCGTCCGCCGTCCTGGTCGACAGTGACCTCCTCAACGACCGTGCGCTGCCCGTCCCGGCCTACCCGGACGCCGTCCGCCTCGCCGCCCAGGACATCGGCTACCCCCTCATGGCGAAGCCGCTGTGGGACTCCACCAGCATGGGCATCAGGTTCATCCCGGACTCCTCCGCCCTCGACGCCTACCTGGCCGATCCGCCCGCGGCGCACGCGGTCCTGGAGAAGTGCGTCGCCGGACGGCTCTGCTCGGTCGACATCGTCGGCGCGGGCGGCCACTACACCGTCATGCCGCTCATCTGGACCGGCACCGCCGGAGGCCCTCCCGCGTTCACCTTCGAAGACCTCCGCCACGCCGACCCCACCCCGCACGACGACTTCCGGCCCACCGCGCGGCGCCTGGTGCAGCTGTGCACCGAACTCGGCGTCGAGGGGTCCGTCAACGTCGACATGATCCACGCCGACGGCGTCTACCACGTCCTGGAGATCAACCCCCGGATCGGCGGCGCCACCACGCTGTCCATCGCCGCCGGCGGACTCAACACCTTCGTCGCCCTCCTCGACATCCTCGACGGCAGCTGGCCGACCCGGACCGGCGCCCCGGCCGAGCGCTTCGCGATCGAGTGCCTCACCGCCAACCCCACCCCCGGGCTGCTCGCCGAACTTCGCGCCCGGATCGACCTCGTCACCTGTCACGACCTGATCATCGACGGTCACGACCACGGTGGGATCCTCACCTTCACCGTGGAACCGGGCGACGAGCAGCGTGCGGTGAAGGACCTCGCCGAACTGTGCGCACAGACCGGGTTCATCGCGCCCCCCATGCTCGACAAGATCCGCCGCCTCCTGACCCCCACGGGCCGGTGACCGTCCGCACCGGCCGGCGGCCGGGACGCCGCCGCGCTGCCCGCCGCCCGCCGCCCGCCGGCTCGTACGGCGCCCCGCCGGACCCCGGCCGCCGCCGCGGGCTGCGGGCCCGGGCAGGACTGCCCGTGCTCACCGGAGCGGGCCGCTTCGTCGCCGCTCACGCGGTCGACAGCCTCGGCACCGGACTCCTGTTCGCCTTCACCGTCGTCTACCTCACCCACGCCACCCACCTCCCCCTCGCCGAGATCGGGGCGGCGCTCTCCCTGGGGAACCTCCTCGCGCTGCCCGCCCCGGCGCTCGGCGGGCTCCTGCTGGACCGCTTCGGCCCGAAAGCGGTCGTCGCGGCCGCCAACCTCGTCTGCGCCGCCGGTTTCGCAGGCTTCCTCGCGGTCCGCTCCGCCTGGCAGATCAGCCTCGCCTACCTCGTCGTACAGGCCGGTATCAACCTGTACTGGACGGCCGCCCGCAACCTGGTGCCACTGGCCTGCGTGCCCGGCGAGGAGCGCCTGTGGTTCGGGTTCATCTCGTCCCTGCGCAACCTGGGCATCGGCGCCGGCGCCACCGTCTCAGCCGTGGCACTGGCCCTGTTCGGCTCGGACAGCCTGTACGTGTTCATCGCCGCCAACGCCGGCACGTTCCTGTGCGCTGCGGCGCTGTTCATCACCTGGAAGCCGGCCAGGACCCCGGCCGCGCCGGACACACCCGGCCCACCGCGGCACGACGGCGCGCCGGCCCGGCGGGGAAGCTGGGCGGCCCTCCTCCGAGACGGCCGCTACCTCCTGCTGGTCGCGGCCAACGTGGCGTTCGTCCTCGCGCAGATGGTCCCGCCGGTCCTGCTGGCCGTGTACGTCACCGACACCCTCCGCGCGGGCACCTGGCTCGCGGGCGCCCTCCTGGTCGTCAACACCGCCGCCGTCGCCGTCCTCACCCCGGCCATCACCCGCCGCTCGACGCGTCACCGCCCGGACCGTGCGATCGCGGGCGGGTTCCTCGTCGGCGCCGGTTCGTTCGCCCTGTTCGCCGCACCCCTCGCCTGGCGGGGCGCGCCGGGCTGGGCCGTGGCCTGCGTGCTGGTCGCTGCCATGCTGCTGTTCAGCCTGTCGGAGATCCTCAGCTCACCCGCGCTGAACGAACTCTCCGTCGCCATGGCCCCCGCCGAGGCAGACGGCCGTCACCAGGCCGCCTTCCAACTGTCCTGGTCCCTGGGCGGCGCCGCAGCACCCGTCGTCCTCACCGCACTGCTGAGCCGGCAGCCCGTCCTGCCCTGGCTGCTCCTGGCCGCCCTCAGCGTGCTCGCCGTTCCCGCCGCGCACGCTCTCGCCCCCTCTGACCGGCCCGACCTGGAGGAACCCCTGCCGTGATCCTCTCCTCCATCCGCGACGTCCGGGACGTCCCCTCCGCCGAGTGGGACGCCCTCGCCACCCCGGCCGGCCTCTACCTCTCCCACCAGTGGCTCGCGGCGCAGCAGCACGATCCCACCGCCCATGTCCACTACGCGCTGGTCCACGACGACGGCACCCTGATCGCCGCCGCACCGCTGTACGTGGTGGACACCGAGCCCAACGCCCTCTACCGCGTGCACGAGATCGTCCCCGGCCGCACACCGGCCAGGACCGTGCTCGCGGGAGCCCGCCGCGGCTACCTCAACGCCCCTCTCCTGCACCGCCGCCTCACCCCCGGCCGACGGCGCGAGGCACTGCGTCGTCTCGTCGCGGCTGCCGCATCCCTCGCCGCCGCCCACGAGGCACGGCCATGGTGGCTCTACGTCACCGACACGGCGGCCACCGAACTCGCCGCCGTCTGCGGCACCGAGCCCGTGCGGCTGACTCAGGACGCCCGTATACCGCTGGCCGGCAGCACGTTCGACGACTATCTCGCCGGCCTCCCGTCCAAGCGCCGCGTCAGCATCCGCCGCGAACGCCGGGCATTCCTCGAAGCCGGATACGAGCTGCGCACCCTACGGCTCTCCGAGTGCGCCGATGCCGCCGGCACACTGCTCGCCCAGCTCCAGCAGCGCCACGGCCACCCGGCGGACCCCGCCGCCATGGCCCGATTGCTGCGCGACCAGGCCGACGGCATGGCCGACAGCGGAACCGTCCTCGCCGCGTACGCCGACAGCCGCATGGCCGCGTTCAGCCTCTTCTACCGCCACGCGGGAACCGTCTGGCTCCGCGCCACCGGCTACGACTACGCACGGCTGCGCGCCGCACACGAGTACTTCAACCTCGTCTACTACCTGCCCATCGAGGACGCCTACGCCCACGGCGCCACCGCCCTCCACCTCGGCGTGGAGTCCCTCCACGCCAAGACCCTCCGCGGAGCGATCACCTCACCCCTGTGGGCCGTACCCGGGCACGAAGCGTGAGCGACAGCCGTTGCCACGGCTCCTCAGCGGCACAGGGCGTCCCTGCGCGGCGCCCGGGCACACCGGCTTCGTCAGCCGCGGTAGCAATAGGAGTCCGAGGAGGCGTCGCCGCCTTGCAGGCGTATCTGGTGCACGCGCAAGCCGAGGAAGTCCGCGTCGTGCGCGAAGAAGCGGCTGTCGACCGAAAGCCCTCCGTGCGAGGTATCGGCGTCGAGTTTGACCATCCACGGATCGATTCCCGCGGGATAGAACTGTTCATCCCAGGCGGCGTAGAGGGAGTTCGTCAGGTACACGCGCCGCCCGTCGCGGCTGAGCTCGACCATCTGCGCTCCGCCCGTCAGCGGCCTGTCGGGCGCAGCGGGGTGCGGCTGCCGGGCGGCGATGCCGCCGAGACGCACGACCGCGGTCTGCCTCGGATGGAACGGGTCGCTGACGTCGTACTGGAGCAGGTCGCCGGTTCCCCATGCGGAGACGTACAGCCACTGGTCATCCACCGACAGGTCGATGTCGGTGATCAAGGGGGGCACGGCGCCGAACGGCTTCAGCGCCGGGGGCAGGTCCTCCGGCTGCGCGGGCTCGGCCGGGACGGTGATCACCTTGCGGACCCGGAAGGTCTCGCCCTCCCGGTGCCACAGCCACACCGATGCCGACAGGTCCTCCACATTGATCACGGTGTCGGTGAACCCCCACGTCGCCTCGGGGTCGTGCGCGGGCCGCAGTTCCAGCACCATCTGGTGCTCGTCCCCCAGGTCGACGCGCTGCAGGTGCCGGCCGGAGTCGAGCTCCCAGAAGTGCAGTGAGTGGCCGTACCGGCGATCCAGCAGCAGGTCGGGGAGAAGGCCGTCCTCGATCATCGAGGGGCTTCCCCACTCGCTGGTCACAGCGATGTTCCGGCGCAGGTGCCACCACACGTCGTAAGCGAGCCGCTGCGGGCCGCGGTCGCTCTCCCAGCTGCGCAGCACGTCGAAGCTTTCGTGGTCCAGGAGCGCCACGCCACCGGGCCCGTCCGCACCGTCCGCGCCGCCCAGGCAGGACAGGAAGACTCCGTCGGGGCCGCAGTGCAAGGTGTGGGGACGCGAATACCCGGCCTTGGCAGCCAGTTCCTCAGACCCCACCACCTTGACCAGGCGAGGGCGGGCGGGATCGGGGACGGTGTCGAACACGTGCAGCCTGGACGAGCGCAGCCCCGGAACGATCAGGTAGCGACGCGCAGCGTGGTGATGACCGGCGTGCGCCAGCGCGCTGGAGCAGGCGTTCCAGCCGAAGTGGTGCAGCTCATTGCCGAGGTCGGGCATCTCGGCGTGGGAGGCCACGCGACCGTACGCCGGGGACGCGGGGTCGGTGTCGACGGTGAACAACGCGTCCGCGCGCCGTGCGGTCGGGTCGAATCCGACGACGTAGGCGAGCTTCTCCGGGGGCGCGGCGACGGCATCCGCTGGGGTGCGGTACAAGGTCGGGTCACCGTGGTCGTGGATGTGCTCAGTCGTCCTCATCGCTGTTCCTCACTCCCGAGCGGAAGCCAGAATCGGGTGAGCACCCGACAGACAGGCCGACGCCCTCATGAGCCATCGACATGCGGCGAAGGTCACATTTGCTACTGATTCGAGCGTTTCACAGCCCTGGGAACCCTGCCAAGGCGACGGCCACCTCGGGCGGATCGGACCCTCAGCACCGTTCGCGGCCACCAGCGCCAGGGGCGTTAGCGCCGACGTCGGCGCTCCACGAAACCGCCGACGCCCTGGCGACCGGCCCCGAAGCGCCGCCGCCTCGGAATCGGGTGAGCACACCGCGGGAGCTGAGGCACGAAATGACTCGCGTGCTGATCGCGCCGCAGACGACCAGCGGACCGACGATCTCCACGGCCATGCGCGTCTGTGGTGCTGCAGCGGATGGCGGTAGTGCCGGGCACTCTGCTCCGCCCAGTGTCATGGCCCGCCGAGAATCACCCTGGCGGCCTTGGTCCAGCCGAGGTTCACCAGCGACACGGAACCGCCGGTGCAGTCGCCCCGGGTAGAGGACTTGTAGGTGGAGGTGTACTGGTAGCGGCCGCCGCCCTGGGCGTTGGCCGCAGGCTGCGTGAAGTAGGCCACCGACCGCGGAACCTTGCTGCAGGCGACGGCCTTGCCGAAGTACTCGCTGAAGTTGGACGGTACGCCCAACAGGCTTTGGCCACGCGGTGTTCGAAGACCGCCGATGGGCGTGTCGACGCCGGTCTTCACGTTTTGGATCCAGGCACCCCACCACTGGCCACCGGAGTCCGCCTCCAGGCGCCATACACGGAGCCGATAGTCGGTCTGCGGGTCGATGGCGTACGAGATCCTGCAACTGCGGCCCGTCCCTTCGCCGCCGAAGACTCCGCAACCGCTTCCCCTGCTGCCGGTGGCGTTCCACAGCGAGAAGATCGCTGTCTCACCGGTCGTGTGGTTGAAACGCACGCCGTCGGTCTGCAGTCCCATGTACCCGCCCTTGCCCGGCGTGGCCGTGAAATCCCAGAGCATCGCCCAGTAGGAGTGGTTCGCCTTGTGTGTGATCTGGACGCGCTGGTCGATGTTCCAGAAGCCGCTCGCGCCATGGAAGTTCCACAACGCGTACTCGTTGGCGTTCTGATGCTGGGCGGCGTGCGACGACCCGGTACTGATCAGAAGCGCCGTGCAGACGGCGGTGACCATTGACAGAAACCTGCCGGCGCGAGCCCGTACCCTCCGGCGACGTCCCTCTGTGGCGTACATCCCCAACCCCCTGTTGAACACCCCTGTTCACGGCTCGAACCCGGCCGTGGCCGTTGCTCCAGAGTGGATACGGGAGACCGGACACGGAAGGGGCGTGAGGAAGCATCGGCTCGCTTACAAGGGCGTGTGCTGACTACCGCACTTCCGTCGAGACCGGGTCGAGGAAGAAGAGGCACTGGTTCGCGTTGAACTCGCCCACCTTGGCGACGAAGCGGAACTTCTCGCCTGTGCCGACGGTCGCAGGGATCTTCTTGCCGGTCAGTTTCAGGTCGGAGACGTTGACGTCCTCGTACGTGAAGGCCGGGCCGACCGTCGTGTCCGGTCCCTTGTCGCCCGGGCCGAGGAGGAAGTCGTAGCGGGTGTCGTAGTCACCGTGGTGCGCCGTGTTCACGATCGAGCCGTTGAACGCGACCGTCGCGCCCTTGTGCCTGGTCGCGAAGTCCAGGTTCGCGTCGTCGCACGAGTCCGCCTTCAGCAGCGCCGCGAACTCCGGGTTGTTCTGCGGTGTGATCATTTCAGCCGCAGCCGACTCGGCTGCGGCCGGAGCCGGCGTAGCGGAAGGCTTCTTGCTCGCCATGGCCGTCGACCTGCTCGACGCGTCTTCCTCATCCTCTCCGCCGCTGAGCGCGGAGGCAACACCGATGACGATGGCCAGGACCACCAGGACGGCTGCCGCTGCGCCGATCAGCAGCCACGGCTGCGGCTTCTTCGGCCGACGGAAGGTGAGGGTGGAACGAAGCGTGCCCCGGTCCTGTTCTACGAGCTCCCAGCCCTCCTTCTGCATCTTCGAGATCACCGAACCGTCGGTGCCGCGGACTGTCCGCACGGACTTGTACTCGTATCTGATCTCGTCGGCCATGCGTCTCCGCGCCCCCTGAATGGACCGTTCATACCAACTGCCTCGGCAGCATAGGGGACTCACCCAGGGCCTCGACCGCCTTGGCGACGATGTCTTCGTGTCCCGAAGCCCATCGATCCTCGACACCCAGGGGGCGAGAACACGCCTTGGTGACCCACGTCGTCCAGCCACTGATCGTCGACCGTGGTTCGCCGTGACGGAGAGTTGCGGCCGCAGCACTGTAAGGGTCTACGGGTGCGCTCCGTGGGCGGGGCTGAGGGGGATCGGAATCGCCCGGAACCCTCACGCGTTGAAGATGCCGGGCAGGCATGCCGGTGGTGTGCGAGCCGAGTGGTTGAGCTGACAGAAATTGGAGGGGCCGAAATGACTGCGCAGACGCAGAGGGCCGTACTGGCAGGCGGATGCTTCTGGGGGATGGAGGAGCTGATCCGCCGACTCCCGGGCGTGACGGCGACCCGGGTCGGATACACGGGAGGTGACGTGCCTAACGCGACGTACCGTAATCATGGCACGCACGCGGAGGCCATCGAGATCCTTTTCGACCCCGCGAAGACCGACTACCGCGCGATCCTGGAGTTCTTCTTCCAGATCCACGACCCGAGCACCAAGAACCGCCAGGGCAACGACATCGGCCTCAGTTACCGCTCGGCGATCTACTACGTGGACGACGAGCAGAAGCGGATCGCCGAGGACACGATCGCGGACGTGGACGCCTCCGGACTGTGGCCCGGCAAGGTCGTCACCGAGGTGGAGCCGGTCGGCCCCTTCTGGGAGGCCGAGCCCGAGCACCAGGACTACCTGCAGCGTTACCCGGACGGCTACACCTGCCACTTCCCGCGCAAGGAATGGCGACTGCCCCATCGCGCGGATGCCTGATGTCTTGGAGGAGCTGACACGATGCCTGGACTCGCCTGCAGGTGATCACACAGCAGGCGAGCCTCAGGAGCGCCTCGAGGATGGCGTCGCGGATCTCCCTGCGGATCCGTAGCCGTCGGAAGCCGTGGATCCACGCGTTCGTCCGCTCGCCTCCACGTTCCTTCGTGCCGGGGCGGGCGGTCCGGTGGCTACGGCGCGTAGACCTGCTCCAGGCTGTGGATGGCGCCGTCGTCGCCGGTCGCGTACTTGAACACCAAACCTGAGTCGGGGTGCGCCTTGATCCAGTCGATCAGCTCCTGGACGCCGATGCGTTGATTCTTGCTGCCGGCGACGATGGGGTTGGTGGCGGTGATGTACGCGGCCTGGTCGAGGGCCCAGCGGCTGTCCTCGCCGGTGACGGTGAACGACGTTCCGTCGGAGTCCTTGCCGGGGCATCCCCACGCCCCGTGCTGAATGACGAGGTTGACCTTTCCGGTGCTGGCGGGGAGTTCCTCGACGCGGTAGACGGCGATCTCGTCGGGGTCGACGTGGTCCGGGTCCGGCGCCTTGTCGACACAGCCCGGCGCGGTGGGCTCGACCGAGCCGGGGGCCTCTGAAGCGGGCGTTGCTGCGGGCGTTCCGGCGCTGGCCGGACCCGGCGACGCGGTCGCCGTGGAACCCGCCCGTCCCGACCCTCCGGTGCGCCCCGTGGCCCCGCCCTTGCCGCCGCCGGACGTGCCGGACACCTGGCTCGCCGTGGCGGCGCTCGGCGAGCCCTCGGCTCCAGCAGCGGAATCGTTCCCCTGGCAACCGGTGAGCACTGCGGCCAGCACGGCCGCGGCGAGCGCGATGGCGGCGGGTCTGAGGCGATGAGCATTCATGTCGGGACGTCCCCCTGATCAGGCGGCCGTGTCGGCCGCACACCGGTCGGGACCGTAACAACCCCTCGGCTTGCGCCGCATTACCAGAACGTGCCGTGTCACGGACTCAGGACAATGCCGTCACGAGCGACGGATCATGTGACGGGAAACAGAGGCAAAACGGGGGGGCGACGGGCGCTGGTGATTCGGCGTGGGTGTGGTCGGGCCGAAGCGTGGATCCGGGACTGCGGCTGACGACCCGCCCGCGCCTCGACGGCATGCCCGCGGTCGGCACGGGCACGCTCATCGGCAGCCGTCACCTCAGCCAAGAAGGGTCGGGTGCGGGTGCGTACGCGGGAGGCCCGGACGGCGTGCGATGGGGGGCTGAAGGAAGGCCCCCGTCCGCAGTTGGCCTCCGTCTAGCGCTTGCCTGCTTCGCCTTCGTGGCGGTCGAGTTCGGACAGCAGGCGCCGCAGCGATGTCCTGGTGGCGTGGATCTCCTCGTCGGGGATGGTCGCGAAGAGGGTGCGGTGCAGTCGTTCGGCTCTGGCGGTGACGCGGGCGAGTGACTCCCTGCCGCGGGGCGTGAGGGTGAGCAGGGGGGAGCCGCGGTGGTCCGGGTTGGGCTCGTAGGAGGCGTGCCGGGAGGACACGAGGTCGTTGGCGACGCGCTGGACGTTCTGGCGGCTGACGCCGAGGCGGCGTGCGGCCTGGGGGACGGTGAGCGGGTCTTCGGAGGCGGCGCTGAGGACCTGCCATCGGGCCTGGGTGAGGCCTTCCGCGGCGGCGGTCTGCTCGCCGAGCCGGCGTAGGGCCCCGGCTGCCTCGAAGACGTCGGCGATCAACAGGGCTGCCTCGTCCGGCATCGCACACTCCTTCACTTGACAACATGTTGCTAGATAGACAATGTGTTGTCAGTGTACTGGATCGGCCACCCCGAAGGACAGACCATGCCCAAGATCGACCTCTACCGGAACGTTCACATGGGACAGCGTGTGCGGCTGTTCACTCTCGCCACCGAACTGGGCGCCGCGGACATCACCTCCAGCGGCGCCGCTGCCGAGCAGGCGGAGCGCTGCCTGGCCATGACCCAGGAACTGCGCGAGCACGCCGACCACGAGGACACCTTCATCCACCAGCTCCTGCGCGAGCGGGCCCCCGAGGCAGCCGACGCACTGGACGCCGAGCACATACGCCTCGACGCCGCCTTCACCACACTCGACGAGCAGGCACGCTCGCTCCCCGGCACCCCCGCCGAGGCCCTGCCGGAGGCCCAGCACGCCCTCTACCTGGCCTTGAACGAAGTCATCAGCGCCTACCTCGCACACCTCCACCTCGAGGAGACGGTCGCGATGCCGGCCCTGTGGCAGTACGCCGGCGACACCGAGCTGGGCGCAGTCCTCGCCGCCTTCCGTGCCTCCCGCACCCCCGAGGAGGCTCTGACCGACCTTCGCCGGATGCTTCCCGCTCTGCCGCCCGCCGTGCGGGCAGCGATCGCGCGAGGCGTCATCGAGGCGGCTCCGGGCCAGGAGGCCGGCCTCCTGGCCGCGGCCACCACCACCCTCAGCCCCGGCCAGCGCCGGCGGCTGTACGACGACCTCGGCGTGCCGGAGGCCTGGGCGCTCCAGGTCCAGCCCTGACGTGCGGTTCCTCGTCACGCCGCGCCCGACGGACACCCACGGCACGCAGTCCGCGCTCTGACCGGCGCAGTCCCCGACGCATGCGGCGAGTGGATCTCTGCCCGACTGTGCCACCAGCCATGGTCCTGAACCGGCACGGTCGCTCCAGCCGCCACAGCGACGGCAGCGCCGTCACCTGGCGCGCCTGGGTACGCAGGGAGCGCCGTCATCCCGCCGGACCGCAGGTGTGGGATCGCCGGTGTGGGGGACTTCGGTGTGCAGGCCGGGTCGGCGGCGCTCCCCTGGGGGCCGGCCGGGCTCAGGCACCCCCGGTTCAGTAACCGTGCCGGGGGGCGCCGCCCCACCACGCCTCAGGACGGAGTGCCTTCTTCACAGACCTGGCGGGCTACCTCGCGGAGCTTCGTTGCTCTCCTGGGAGCAGCGGCGCAGCACGTCGAAGGCCTGGTCCTCGGTGATGGTGTGGCTGCCCATGAGGATGCCCATGGCTTCCCCGATGGCATGGCGGGTAGCGATGGCGCGGCGACGGCGGCGTACCAGCCGGTGCCCAGGACGTCGGACACGGCGAGCAGGGGGCGGGGACCAGTTCGGGGGAGGGCTGTCCGGGAGTGGCGACCAGGATGCCGGCGGCCGGCGGGATGCGGGCCGTCTCAGTGGGTGTTACGAAGCTTCCCTTCGTTGCGCTGCACACGGTCGCCCAGAGCCTCGTACCGCACGTGGGCCACCCGCTCGGCTTCGTGCAGGCCCACCCTCAGCGGGCGCAGCGCCTCCCGAACGCACCTGTCCGTCCCACAGCCGGCAGTCGCGCAGCACGTCGGCATCGGCCTCTCGGCAGGTCCGTCCCTCCAAGTGGTCTCACCAGCCGCTCACTGGGCCACCAGCCGGGATTTCAGGGTGCACGTCACAGGTTCGACGGTACGTCAGGGGCTCGGTGCCCGCCCCGGCCGCGGATGAAAGTCGGTCAACGCCTCATCACCGTCGACTTCAGGTGCTGGTCGGGGCGGATGAGGCGTATCCGTCGAGCGGCACGGCGGACGACGGACGACGGCCTTGCGGGGCAGAGGCTTCCGGGGGCCCGGGCCTTCGGTCGCTGGTCACCTGGTCCGGAGCGTGAGGGCAAAACGTGTGCGGTCGCCGTAGACCCCGGTCTCATCGCCGCGGATCTTGTACCTCTTCTGGAACAGGGCCACTGCCGTGCGGACCTCCGCGCCGTAGAGGCCGTCGATCGGACCGCCGTCGTAGAGGCCGGGTATCTGCTGGAGACGTACCTGCAACTCGTACACGCCATGGCCACGGTCGCCTTCGCGCAGCACGCCCGTGCCCGGGACCTCGGGGAGCGGTGGGTCCGGTGTGCCGGGCTGCGGGCGGTTCGTCCGCCCTGGAGCCGGGGGAGAGTGCTCCTTCGGCGCGGGAGTCGCGGGCAGTGCGGATTCCATGTGCGGGGGAGGCGAAGAGGAGGTCGCAGTGTCGGCGTTGTCGTAGGTCAGCAGCCAAGTGGCCAGGAGCAGTCCGCTCGCCGCGGCCACGCCCAGGATTCCGGTGATGCGCGGCCCCCGGCGGCCGGCGAGTCGCCGCCGTCCGCGACCGGCCCGCCTCCCGTGTGCCCGGGCGGATGGCGTAGATCCCTTTGACGGCGCGGTGTCGAGCCGGTCGTACGGGACGGCAGCACCATGGGGGTGCTCTGACCGGGCGTCGCCCCGCGGGGGGCTCCTGCGCGGCGCGCTCTCTCGCGAGGGAACCGGAGTCGGGCGAGCCACGGCTGCTGCGACAACCTCCGGGCCCGGTCCGCCGGCCGTCGATGGCTCTCCCGTCGACCGGGGCGGGGCGACTCCCAGCCCTCTGGGCAGTCCCGGTGGCTCCGCCCCGACAACCCGGGGGGTGTCCTGACGCGGTTCACCGGTCGGTGGTGATCGATCGGCAGCCGGGCGACGGGGCACGGGACGCTCTCGTCGTGTGCCGGATGACACACGTCTGACCGGCAGTGCCCGGCCGGATGTGGAGGAAGCCGGGGTCGGGCGATCGCGCGGGCTCGGGGACTGGGGCGGGCCCTCGACGCGTACCCGGCTCTCGTCGCGAAGGAGGTCGGCGCGTGCGGCATCCAACGCGTCCAGCACGGCTTGGAAGGACTTCCTGGTCTCTTGAGCGAGGTCAGGGTCTGAGCCGGAAGTCCACTCACGGTTGACGTCGTTGCGACCCACCGAGTCCTCCTGAGGCTGTCTTGGTCCTGAGGGACCACTTCTTCGTCGGCGGCGGCCAAGTCCCGGGTGGCGATCGCTTTCCCTTCGTCTTCTCATGGACGCGATACGTAAGCCGTGCTGCTTCGTTCTCACTTCGCGGCCGGTGTGTAACCCACGCCTCATCCAAGGTCCCGCCGCCTCAGGCATCGCGGGAGCGAAGAGCACGCGGACGGGGAAGCCGGCCGAGCCGTGGGAAGTGAGTGGCGCTCGGCCGGGATCGAGCCGCGACCGTTGGGCCATCAACGTCTCCGCCTGCAGAGTTGCGTACCCCACTTTCCGGCCTTCGGGTGAGCGCTCATCGGATGCGAGCCGTTGACCCCGGTAACCGGTGACCCACCTGCCTGGATCGGGTGCCGTCGCTCCCGTCGACTCAAGGACTGAGAACGGTCGCTTCATGGACTACTGCATCCCGTGCAGCCGCACGCTCAACGGCGCCGTAACCTGCCCGGAGTGCGGGGCATTCGACCCCGGGATGGCACAGGTGAGCGATCCGAGAGACGGTGCTCCGACCGTCGAGACCGCGATGCCGGAGATCCGCTCGAGCGAGGAGCCGAGTTCCTCTGGGCCGCCCCTTTCCGGGTCCGGGTCACCAACTGTTGCGCAAGACCTGTTGGCTGACCGGCACGACCGTCCAGGGCGGCTGAAGAAGTATGCCGTCCGGTCCCTTGCCGCAGCCGCCTTCACCCTCCTCGGCGGCCTGGCCACCGCATCGGTCCTTCCTCAGTCGACGGCCCCGCGAGCGGCCTCGGTTCCGGAACCGCCGACACTCGAAGAGCCCGGGGTTCGCGTTCCGGATCCACAAGCCTCACCGGGGCGTGTGACCGCACACCCGGCCGGAAAGGGCGTCCAGGACCGAGACAGTGACGGGATCCGGCACCCTGTGCCGACGGCGACCCGCAGCACGTCACCGTTACCTCGGCCTCCTGCCGCCACCAGTACGCCGCCACCCGCGAAGGCGACGCCGACCCCGCGAGCATCCAGTGGCCGCCGCCCCACCTCGCCCCCGCGGACGGCAACCCCTTCCGCCAGTCCGTCGGGCAGTCCTTCCGGCAGCGTCAGCGCCTCTCCCACCAGTAGCAGCTCACCGAGCAGCAAAGGGGAAGCCGGAGACTGAGACACGGACGGGGCTCCCCGGCACGGCAACCTCCACATGGTCAGGGCCCGGCAGCCGTCTGATCGGCAGGTGGCCGGCAGCGCCGACAGTGGCCACGACCACGGACCGCGTCAGCCGATCTGCGTCAGCCGATCTTGAGAAGGCCGGCTTCGCCCACGGCGCGGCCCGGCCCGACCAGCAGGACGCCCGCCAGCGGTAGGAAGCACCGGCTGTTCGACGGCCGGGTCTTTCTGGACGTGCCGGACGGCTTTCTTCGTGGTCTGCCCCGGTTCGTACCGACTGGAGTCGGCGGCTTCGGCGTGCGCGGTGATGGCCGCCTGTACGGCCTCGGACGCCTCCCGCCGGCGGCGCCACTGTGCTTCGCATGCGTCACCCGTGAGGCCGGCGAGCCTCGCATGCATGCGAGGGCTCAGGGACGAGCTCCGGGTGGCCGATGGCCAAGGCATGGGAACACGCCTGGGAGTCGTCGCGCGTCGTGCTGTGCCCTGCCACATGCTCGGGGTGGCTGCCGGGTTGCTCGCGGTCCCTGGGTGGCGGGGGAAGAGGGATGCTTGCGGGTGCTGTTCGGTTCGGAGGACCGTGTGATCCGTACGCACGAGCGGGTGGTCGCGGTGACGTTCAACGCGGCTTGGAACGACGCGGGCCTCGACGACGTTCTCGGTGAGCTTGCCATCCGGCGCAGTCCTGCCACGTTCTTCCTGACCGGCGACTTCGCCGACCGGTACCCCGAGGTGGTGAGGAGGATCGCGGCTGCGGGGCATGGGCTGGGCAACCACTCCTACAGTCACCCCTACTTCAAGGAGCTGACCGCGGCCGGCAGGCGCCGTGAGGTCCAGGCGGCGGACCGGGCTCTGCGCGCGGCCGGCGCAGGCGGAGCCCTGACGCCCTTCTTCCGTTTTCCCTGCAGTGAGACCAGCCCTGCCCAGATCAGGGAGGTCAACGGGCTGGGCTTCGCGGACATCGAGTTCACCACCGACACCAACGGATGGATGGGCACCGAGGGCGGCATGAGCGTGGACCGCGCGGTGCACAGGGCGTTGGACGCCCTGTGCCCAGGCGCGATCGTGCAGATGCACGTCGGTACGACCGAGGGCCAGAGTGAGGTGATCGACGCGCAGGCCCTGCCACGGATCCTCGACGCGATCGCCGCCCGCGGCTACCGCGTCATCGACCTTCGCACCCTCGTGCCTGTGCCCCGCACGGCGCGGCTCGCGGACGAACCGTGAGGTACGCCTCTGGTGGGGGTCGGCGACGGGCAGCCTTGCAGGCGCTGTCGGACCTCACTGCACGGACCTGCAAGATCTCAGCGAGCCCGTCACCGCGCCGGTTGCTGACTGCAGGAGGCCGGCCGAACCTTCCTTGCCGCGGTCTGGCCGCCCCCGCAGCTCTCCTGCCCTGTCCCGCCCGGCCCGGCGATCGGGGTCTGCGGCCGATCGACGTCCAGCTGTTCCGACGACGCCTTTCGTACCTGCGAGGCGGCGCCGCCCGAGCGGGCAGACGTGCTGCCTTGGGGTGCGACTTCACTCATCTGTGAGGTGTCCGACGCCAGTAGCACCTCACCGCACATGCGCCAGGCGGCCGAGACCGATGAAGACGGTCGTGGCCTTTTCATGATCGCGCAGATGGCCGACCGATGGGGAACCCGCTACTCCCTCACCGGCAAGACGATCTGGGTGGAGTGCGCCACCCCCGCGTACTGACTACGGCCAGAGGCCCGAAGCCGGAATCGCCGGGCACGCCGGTCCCGGACTCCGGCCCGCCGTGAGTGAGACGGCCGTGACGGCTGTCGCCCGTCGTTGGCGCGACGGCGGGTCACGCGCCGACCGAGGAAGAACGGAATCCCGACGACCCCCGCGAACCCCCCCGGCGCAAGACGCGGCTGTTAGGCCGGATGCCGTCTCCGGATGCATGCCGAGGTCGTCCGCCGCAGCATCCTGATCATGCGGACATTCAATGTCATACCGGCTTGTCCTGTGTCGGCGCGGCGTGGCGGGGTGCGTCAGGCCATACCCGTGGCTCTTGCCTGCGGTGTGCTGCTGGCCGGCACCGCCGCGTGCACCGGAGCCGACGGGCACACGAGCCGCGCCGGCGCACCGGGTCTCAACAACCCGGCGGCGTCCGGGTCCCTGGGCCCGGAGGCGGGCCCCCGCCTCCCGGGCGTCGGAAGCCGCATATGGAAGCGCGTACCGGCCGACAGCCGTCAGGCGGTGGTCGTCTACGGCGACGACCGGGACTCCGCCGAGAGCACCGTCGTGCTCTACGAGAAGCAGGACACCGCCTGGAAACGCGCGGGCAGTTGGCCCGCGCACAACGGCAGGCTGGGCTGGACGACCGACCATCACATGGACGACGAGCGCAGTCCCGTCGGTGCGTTCTCCCTGACGGATGCGGGAGGGTCTCTCAAGGATCCGGGCAGCCGCCTGCCGTACTGGTACGACGACAACGCCTTCGCGTCCATGACGGAGGAGGGCGACGAGCACGCCCACGACTTCGACTACGTCATCGCCATCGACTACAACCGGCTCAAGGGCGTCCCGCCGTTCGACTGGAGCCGTCCCCAGGGAGTGGAGAAGGGCGGCGGCATATGGCTGCACCTGGACCACGGTGACGGCACGTCTGCCTGTGTCACCGTTCCCGAGTCCGGGATGAGGACCCTCCTGCGCACCCTCGATCCCCGCCTCCACCCCGTCGTGGTGATGGGGGACCGTGAGCGCCTGAGCGCCTGAGCGCCTGAGCGCCTGAGCGCCTGGGTACCTGAGCATCTGGCGGTGGCCCGCTTCGTCCGCGGTGAGAAGCGGCCCATCGTCCACCGGGCATACGTCGTGCAAGACGGCACCCAAATGCCCCTGCGCCCTCTATTCCTCGTCGTCCTCGTCCTCGTACCAGCCCTCCAGCATGCCCAGCAGCCGCTCATCGACCCGGTTGCCGACCTCGTCCTCATCGATCAGCAGACGCCGGATCATGTTCAGCGGGTACCAGTTCTCACCCGGGCGCGCTCCGGGAAGGCCCACGCACGGTGTGTCCAGCACCCCTGCGGATTGGGCGGCGAAGAACGGCGCCGGCCGGCCGGTGTCGAAGTCAGGCTCGTACTTCCACACCGTGCCCCTGTGCCGGCAGAACACCTCACCGAGATACCACACGGCCCCCTGAACAAACGGGGTGCGGCGCTGTTCGGTGACGTCCTCCGGGGTCTCGAAACCGTCCCGGACGATACCTTCCAGACTGTCCAGCGAGGCGGGCGAGAAGTCGAACAGGCCGCCCCCGCCGGCCTCGTCCGCCCACCGTTCGAACCCGGTCCGCCGTTCGGTCAGCCATGCCAACAGGTCGGGGTTGCGGGTCGGGTCGTAGGGGGTCCCGGAAGGCGCAGTCATACCCGCACCGTAGCCGACAGGTACGACAACACCGCACCGGCCGAAGCCGAGTCGACACGCCGCCACATCAACAACCCTTTGCACAGGAGCACTTGAGTGCCTCTAAGGTGGGGAGCGCCGGCGGACGGAGACATGACACGGGGGCCCCACTTCCCGCCGCCCGAATACCACCCGTCCCGTGGCCCCCAGGACCAGGGACACGTACGTGAGAAGACCGATACGCGCCCGCCTTCCGAGGCGCCTGAAGACCGCGCTCACGCTCCTGGCGGCCACCGGCATGATGCTGGTCGGGCTGCCCGCCACCGCACATGCCGCGCCCGGTGACTACGCGAAGATCACGACGGGCAAGCGGTGCGACGAAATGCACCTGAAGAAGACCTACCCGACCACGCCGCCGCTGTCCGGGGCGCCGATGCCGGACGCGCACTGGGTCGCACCCGGGCCGGACGGCGAGTACTACTACAACAACGAGTTCAAGGGCTTCGAGAACGTCCCCGTCCCCACCCAGGCCGACCTGGACGCTGCAGGGTCCAGCCGGGCGGACATCGACGCCTGGGACGCCAAGTACGCCAAGTCCCACAACGTCGATGACATGAAGAACGCGATCTATGCGCGTTACAACCGGCACAAGACGACGTCGGCACGCCCCAAGCCGTTCCGGGACTGGGTTCCCCGCTACCTGATCAACGGACAGGCCAACAGTTCCAAGGGCGGTGTCTTCGAGAGGAAGACGGTCCAGGACTTCAACCTGATCGGCCCGGACTGGCTGTGCGAGGTCACGATCGAGATCCGTGACAAGGACGACAAGCTCATCGCGTCCCGCCGTTACGACGCCTACAATCAACGCAGCGGCGAGCTCGGCGAGTTCAAGTCGAACGGCAAGTACAAGCCGAACCAGTACAAGGCCGACCAGGTCATCCTTCGCCACAAGGACGACAAGTACGACTTCACCAAGTCGCGGATGTCGATGTTCGCGGGTGAGAAAGCCTCCGACACCACCGTCAAGCGTTACAACAGCCTCAACAACGCACTGAAGAGCGAACGAGGCACCTCTGGCAACCAGGTGCGCATCGTGGAGAAGCGCGCCACCGCGCGCGCCCTGTGGCCGCAGACGAAGTGGACCAAGACCTACCCGGTCTTCAACCCGCGCCCCAACACCGGCACCCAGGGACCGATCAACGACATCGCCTGGGCGTCCGGGCGCACCCCGGCCGAGGGCCAGCGCATCCAGAAGGACTTCAACAAGATCAACACCCGGAGCGCGCTCGGCCGCGGCCCGGGTGGCGTCGACTTCTCCACCCTCCAGCTTCAGTACGTCGGGAACCCGGTCAAGGGGAAGGCTCTCGACTACTCCTTCAAGGCCGACTTCACGCCCGACGAGGACACCGCTCCGGGCTGGGGCGGGAAGGCCGACCTCCAGCTCGCGAGCGACTCCATGTTCACGTGGCTGGCGCTGACGCCGGACAAGTTCTGGGTCAACCTCAACCCCGACCAGCCCGACAAGATCATGGACTCCACGTTCGCCTCCACCGACGCGGGCCGCGTCCTGCTGGAGGCCGACCTGGCCATGAAGGCCGACTTCGCCCACCAGATGAACCCCGAGAAGAACCCGGCGGCTAAGAACTTCTGGGACGGGGAGGTCAAGGACAAGGACGGCATCCCCTGCTTCCCCGAGGTGCGGCTGTGGATCGAGCCCAAGCCGGCGAAGGTACGTGAGCAGGACGGTGGGATCTACATCCTGGACGCCCCGCTGAAGGTGTCCACCGAGTGGATGGACATGGCCTGGCACGCGCCGGGCGCCCGCACCTGCACCTTCACCGACGCCCAGAAGCGCGAGTCGGAGCGTCTGCTGCGCCAGTACGTCATGCCGGGCGTGGACAAGGCCGTCAACACCGGCGACGCGTACAAGGACCTGCGCCGCGTCTACGCCTCGCGGGTCGCGGCCGAGTGGATCCGTCAGCAGGACGCGAAGAAGCCGACCGACTTCCGCCCCATCATCAACTCCAACAACGTCAAGCGCTGGCCGCTGCGCGCGCCCAACGCGACGTGGACCAAGCAGTCCGTCTACGACCGGTACATGAAGTCCCTGCGCGAGGGCATCGAGTGGTTCAAGCTCGAATACGGCGGCCAGGCCTACAACCAGGGTGTGGGCGGCGTCGACTTCTCCAAGGCGCCCAAGCGGAACGTGAGCCGCGTCGAGTTCACCACCCAGCACCGCACGCTTCCCCGCACCACCAAGGACTCCGTACGGTCACAGACCTCCGCCCGCGACTCCGACACCACCTACCTCGGCGGTGGCGGCAACATCGACACCAGCGGCGGCGGAGGCACCCCCACCCCCACCCCCACCCCCACTCCGAATCCCACCCACACCGGCGGCGGGGGCAAACCCAGCCCGCAGCCGACCGGCACGTCCAGCCCGGCACCAAAGCCCACGGCGACCGTGAGCCCCACCGGCGCGCCGGCACCGTCGAAGGACGATGACGGCGGCGGCCTCGCCAGCACCGGCACACAGGTCCTCACCATCGCCGGAATCGCCGCCGCGCTCCTCGCGGCCGGGGCAGCCCTCGTCTGGTGGCGCCGCCGCCACACGACCGGCAGCTGACCGAACCGACCGACGGCACATCACGCGGCCCCCGCCTCCTCTCCCGACCGGAGATGAGACGGGGGCCGCTCGCGTAGGAGGGGCGGCACGTCTCGGGTGAAGGAGTCCGGCACGGTGCCTTGACGGCCGACGGTGAGGGCCGTTGTACAGGCGATGAACAGCACGTCGGCCTGCCGTGGACGTTCAGGTCGGGGGTTTGCCGCCTGCGACCGGTTCCGTCGTACCCGGCATCGTCGTACCGTGGCCGCCGCCCGGCTGCGCACCCGCCGGGCGAACCGTTTCTCCCACCTCCTGCTGCGGTGACTTCTTTCCCGCAGTCATCGCAGCAGCCGCACGCGCCAACTGCGCTTGCACCTGTTCGAATGCTCGCGACCTTGACCGCTTCCGTCTGTGACTTCCGCTCATGCACGCTTAACGCCCCACCGCGCTGTCCGTAACCGCAGTAGCCCCGAATGGAGCACATACGGGTGCCGCAGGGTCAGCTCGGCGTCACAGGCCGCAGGAGCCGCGGTCGAGGTGGAAGTAGCGGGCGTTGGCCCACCGGCACAGCCGGATGCCGACGGTGACGCCCAGGATGGTGACCAGGGCGGGGAGGTACCCGCCGGCGACCTGGATGATCGGGATGGCCGGGCACCCGCCGGAGATCGCCCACCCCGTACCGAACAGTACTGCGCCCGGGATCACGCCGGCGTGGATGCGCCCGGGAGTACGGCGGATCCGCAGCAGAGCGAACGCGCACACGATGATCACGACCGCGCCGGCGAAGGAGAGGAGCATGCGCGTGTCCTGGAAGGTGAACATGCGGTTCAGCTCGGCGTAGTCGCCGAAGCCGATGTTGGAGACGGTGAAGCCGAGAGCCAGTCCGGTGATGATGTTGGCCAGCAGAATCGCGCCCCGAGTACGCATCAGATCACCTTCCACAGCAGGAACGACACCGCGACGGCGGTACCGAAGAACACGGCGGTCGCAACGAGACTGACCGGGCGCAGCCGACCGCAGCCGTTGAGTCCGTGGCCGGAACTGCACCCACCGGCCAGCCGAGTGCCGAAGCCGACCAGCACGCCCCCGGCGAACAGCAGGACGAGCATGGTGAGCGGATCGGCAGTGACCAGGTCGCGGAATCCCGGCCCCATGTCGAAGCGGAGGTGGAACCGGCCGGAGGTGAGTGCGGCGATCAGTCCGCCGATGAAGATCGACACCAGCAGAGCGGCCTGGGTGACCAACGGCGCCGGCTGCGGGCCGGTGACCGGGGTGTCCTCACTCACCAGCGGCTCGGCGTCCGCCTCGACCTGCTGTGACGTCCCGTACGCCACCGGCGGCACCGGCGGCACGGTCGGCGCGCCGGGGCCGGTGCCGAAGTGCTCGGCCGTAGCCGCGGCGAGGGCGTCAGCCAGAGCACGCTCGTCGCTGAACTCCTCGTCCATGCGCTCCAGTCGCCGCTCCCTGCGCCAGTGCAACACGCGATCCCATGCGGACGACACACCGAAGGACCGGTCCGTGGTGAGGGCGTAGTTGATGGTGATCAAGGCGAGCCCGGCAGCGCCGGCCCACCAGGGCCAGTAGCCGCTCATGCGGGGCCTCCCATCCATTCGGTGAATCGAGCCCACAAGCCGCGCTTCGGACGGGACTCTTGGCGTGCGTGCCGGGAGGGGCGGTCGGGAGGCTGGGGAATCTGCGGGGACGGTGACGGTCGGTAGGGCGTGGCCTGGATCGGTGCGGAGGCCGCCCCGAACCACGTCCCGTTCTCCGCCGCTGCGGGTTCAGGCCCTGATGGCTGTGGCGGATGGGCAGGTGCGGGCTGCGACCATGACGCACTTTCCGGCGACCACGACTGCTGCCGGGGCGGCGGGGCCTGCCGGGCCCCCTGCCCCGGGTCGGCGGCGTCGGACCGGCCCGTGTCGGTGGCCGCGTCTTCGAGGTGTCGCGCGCGGGCTCCGTTGGGCAACAGGCTGATCGGCACCCGCTCTCCGGTCAGTGACATCTGGTAGCGCGCGCAGCCACGCCAGTGATCGTCGCTGTCACAGTAGTAGTCGCGCCAACCCTGCAAGCTCGATCTGAGCAAGGGGAAGAGGGGGCATCCAACGGTGTGCGAGCAACCCACGTTGCTCCCTTCTGACCGGCGCACAACACCCGTCCGGTGAGCGGTTGTCCGTTCTCGGTCTCATGCCGTCGCCGCGCCAGGCCGACGATCTCGAAAACGACGCGGTGACGGCCTGTCACAATGCGGAATGGCTCCTCCATTTATCGGCCGGGCGTGATGGAACCACTGTGTCGGTGCCCCGAGCAACCTGGGGGACATCCGTGACCGTGACCGCTTGACGCCGCTGGGTGAGAAACGTCGGGCGACACTTATCGTCCTATGTCCATGATGATGGGATATTCGCGGCCGACGGCGAAGCTTCCTTGAAGGCTGACGCGACCTCACGGCTGGGTCCTCTGTCGACGAGAGTCGACTCTCCGTGGAGCTCGTGCGCATCCGGACATTCTTTGTGGTGAGAATGTGAAATCCGGCTGTGACGAAACTGTTGATATTACTGACCCGTACATTTGAGTCGGCGTCATTGGAGGAAGAAATGTGTCAGCGCGCGGTCTGCGAGTCCTGCCGGAAGGTGACCTACGAGGGCTGCGGGAGACACGTGGACCAAGTGCTCGTCGACGTGCCGACACATCAGCGATGCGTATGTGAGTCGGCGGCGCGGACAGGTGCACGCGCGGGGGAGCCGGTACGTCGAACGAGGCCGGTGCCGACCGGACCGAGAGCCAAGGGCGGCTTGTGGACCCGGCTCATCACTTGGATGAAAAGCCCGGCATGACTCGGTGGAAGCCGGCCGCTCACCCAAACCCCGGTACCGCTCCGCCGCACTGGATTGAGGGCGGCACCGCGCGGGCACGCGCACTCCGGGAACGGGCCTGCTGCCCGCTCCGCACGGCGGCCGGGCGGCAAGGGGAAGTGAGTGGGCATGGCCAGGAGATCGACACCCGCGTCAAAGTTGATGTCCCGTCAGACGGACGCCCGCGAGGTGGGCACTCCACCGCTGCTGCCCGGCGGCTACGATCCGGCCGACTACGCCGCTGTCGTGCTGCGTAGCGCCGAGGAGGCCGCGGTGTCGCCTCTGCTGGTCATGACCGTGCTCCACAACGAGGCGTACAAGCCCCATCATCCGCTGCTGGAGCGGCTGTGGCAGTGGTGGAAGCCCGGGGCGTCCTTCGGCGTGGCCAACATGCACCGTGCGACGTTCGAGCAGGTGCAACGGACGCACGGCCTGTCGGGGCGATGGCAGGACCTTCGCGACGATCCGGCCTTCGCCATCCGCGCAGCCGTCCTGTATCTGAAGGACCTCGACCAGAGCCTTCCGCAGCGGCGGACGCGCCGCTACACCCGCGACGAGCTCCTTGCCCTGGGGTACAACACAGGCGAGCGCAACATGCGCGCCTTCGCCCGGGGCGTCCCCCCGGGCCCCATGGCGCGGTCCTACCTGCGCCGGTTCCGTCATCACAGGAGCCGGTCGGCCAAGGCCCTGGCGGCCTGCGGCACTCCGAGCGAGTCCGCCCACGAGTGAGCCGTGCGGTCGTCGATGGTTTCGGCGGCCGTCACATCGCTGCCGGGAACGATCCTGAACGCGCAACCAGGCCGTGCGTGACGGCAACGCGGCGGACTGCAACGGCACTCGCCCGTCAGGCAACGTCCGCCTGACCGGTCTCTGACGGATGCCGACCAGAGCCCTGCCAGGAGCGAGCCTGCCTCCACGAGGGCGTCCGAGAGTGACGACAGCGCCCTGCTCCCATTGACCCGAATCGCCGCCGACCGCAATGGGTCCCCCGAACAGACGCCCCCCTTCGTTACGGAAGTCACTGAGCCATTCGAAGGAGGTGAGGCAACGAGACCGCCAAGGGCCCCACGGACCGTCAGCCGCCTCTTCCCTGCTCGCAGCGTGATCCGGAACCCTGGCAAGGCCGGCGTCAGACCCTCCCCGGCCTCGATGCCCCATACAAGGGAGAGTTACGGAAATATCCCCGCTTTGTAACACGAATCCTTTCGTCGATCCGGCGTCGCCGTGGAGGTCCACAGTGTGGGACCTCGGCACCGAGCCGGGAACACCGGATCGCACACCGGCCCGGTGTGCACGAACGTGAGGTGACAGATTGATGTCTGTTTCTCGTACGACGGTCCGCCTCATCGCCACCTGTGTGGCCTCGGGCGCCCTCGTTGCCGCGGCCGCCATTCCAGCCCTGGCCGCCGGAGCCGACCATGACCGCAACGACGGGAGGAATTACTCGTACAGCCACAGGAGCGACCACGACCACGACGGTCACTTCGGCGACCGGGATCGGGACCGGGGGCACGGCTGGAACCGGGACCGTGACTGGGACCGAGGTCACGGCTGGGGCTGGGGCCGGGGCTGGGACCGAGGACAGGACTGGGACCGGGACCGACACGACCGGGACCGGTACCAGGACCGCCACCACGGCTGGCACCACGACCGGCACGACGACCGGCGCAGGGGTGACGACCGTTACTTCGGCCACCGCTGACTCACCTTGGAGGCCGAGTTGTGACGCGGGCGCCGGCCGCGCCCTTCGCCGCCCGTCGTCATGACCGGCACGGCCACCACACCCCGTCGGCGGGCCGAAGACCGCAAGGAACGGTCTTCGGCCCGCCGGCCGTGTGCCCGACCGTGCGGTCACCACCCCCGACCACCGCACCGCGTACTCGGAGCCGGGGCGGCGACCACCGTCGCCCGGGCGAGGGCGAGCAGTTTGATTCTCAAATGGGTCACCGGAGTTCACGTCCCGTGTCATCAGCGCCATTGGGCTGACCGGCGCCGTAGTCGAGACGCTCCGCTGTTTCCACCAGGGACGCCAAAGGGTCCACAGGCCGCCCGCACAGCGCGGCGCCGGTCCTGCGCCATACGTACCGCCAGACACGCCGGATTCCGGCACATGACAGTTTGCCGGTCATGACCTCGAGCAGAATTCCGAGGAGCAGGGAACGCGCGTTCCCAAACCGAACATTTCATAGCCTTTCGCCATGGTTCGCCACCCCTTCCGCCAAATAGAAATATGCAACAGCATGACGCGAGTCGGGCTGACCGCCCGACGGATGAGGACGTACGCGGACCACGTCGGCTCACGGATCCCGGAGAAGCGCCATGCGAGGAAACGCGAGGCAGGCCAGGGAATGGCTGGCCGCCGCAGCAATCGACCCCCGAGCGTGCAAACGGCAGTGGCACGGGGAGAACGAGACGGCGGTGCTGGCATGCGGGCGGTTCTGGGACGTGCTGAGTGTGCCCCAAGAACTCGGCGTGCTGGCCCTCGACGCTCTCCTCTGCGTTCCTCAGGCTCCCGGCCCCGCCCTGGCGGACACCCTTGCTCGCCGGGTGGGCTTCTTCCTGCCGCCCGACCCGACCGGACGCTGGGTCGGCTCAGGGACCCGCTACCTCGGCAGGGGTGCCTGGCTCACGGTCCCCCCGCCGGACCGGGCCGCCGGGCCGCTCCGCTGGCTGGTTCCGCCCGACGGCACCGGCGCACTGTTCGCGCCCGCAGCCGTCGAACTGGCCTTGCAGCAGGCCCTGGGCCGGCAAGTCGTACCCCTCGACGGGCCTGGGAGATGTCCCGCATGCGGGGCGCCGTCGCCAGGCCCGGAAGCCGCAGCATCCGCCGCTCCGGCTGACGGCCGCACAAGTGCCGCCGAGCGCAGCCGTTCGATCCTCGCCGGCCCACAGGCACCCGCCTGGTCCGGCGTCCTGAAGGCGACTCGATGACGCGCTCCGGCCCGCCCGGACACGCGGGCGCGAACCGGCTGCCCGCTTGCCGCTTCGCGCAGCCCAGTTGGGCGGGCCGCTTCCGCGTACTCCCTTGTGATTGCCGGGCATTGTGTGTCGGTCTTCTCGCGTCGGGAGAAGCCATTCGATAGTGACGGCGCGATTCCATGTTGCCGCCAACGCGCCCGCGCACGCTGGTGGTACGGCGGAGCTCCCTCATGGCCCACATCAGGGGAAACGCCATCACCTGATCAGGGGCATGTAATTATCCGACAGTCTCCTCGCCGAGCCGCTCCATGCGGGTATGGCGAACGCACTGGGCCGGTGCCTCGGCGCGCCACCCTGGCCGCCGTCACCGCCGGGCTGGCGTTGGGCCTGACCGCGTGCGGCGGCGCCGATGACGGCTCGAAGGCGGCGGGCGGCGACCACGCCGCCGGCACCGCGCAGAGCCGGTCCGCGTCCCACGGGGACACCAAGGGCGCTGCGGAGCAGGCCGACAGCGGTGGCACCACCAAGGACAAGACGCGTTCGGCGACGGCCTCGGGCGGGACGGGCAAGGTGGCGAGCAAGGGCGCAACGGCCGCCGTTCAGCAGTGCCGGGGGGACGAAATGCTGGTCACCGCGGTGCACCGGTTCGCCGGTCAGCAGGGCGACCACCTGCTGGTCACCGCGTCAAACGAGGGCAGCAAACCGTGCTGGGTCACCTCCTATCCGGCCGTGAAGCTGGGCGACGACGTCGATGGCCCCGCACTGCCGCACTCGACGAAGGACGCCCCGGGCGGCGACAAGCAGATCATGCTCCAGCCCGGCGGCAAGGTGTACAGCGCGGTGAACCTCTTCGACTACGGCTCGAAGCACCACACGGCGCAGTCGTTCGCCATCGCGCTGCGCGACGCGGGCGGTCACACCGGCCCGTTCTACTCCGTCGACATCAAGGGCCAGAAGCCGCAGTTCAGCTGGAACGAGGCCGATGTGTTGAACTGGAACACCAAGAAGCCGTACGACTTCTGACGTCCAGAGACTGGGGGAGGCCTACCGAGTGGGAAGGCCTCGGCAAGGGCGGCTTCGAGGGTGGTGTTCCAGAAGCCGGCGAAGTCCTCGGCCGTGGCGCGCGGACGGCTTTCGTGCCCGATGTGCCGCAGCAGGGCGTCGGCCCGCGCCGCGTACGCGGCTTCGACCACACGACGCCAGTGTCATCATCTGTGCCGGCCGGTGCTGCGTCGGGCTTCGGCAGCGTTTCCTGTGGTCCGTCGATCGCTCTCGTCTCGGGCAAGGCAGACCATGACGTAGAGGGTTCTGACGGCGTGCCCCGCCAGGGCGACAGCGAAGAGCAGGAACGACCGGCCGCGCGATGCGCTGAGGTAGGTGCACAGGCCGGCGGCTGCCGCACCGAGCAGAAGGTTCGCGATCAACAGGGGCCAGCCGGAGTCGGTTTTCGCCACGTTGAACCGCTCCCACGTGGAGCGGGGCGTCGATATCGGGTAGGGGCTGATGCGCTGCTGGAAGGTGCCTCTGTCGGACGCTGTCATGCGGCTCATCCAACTGGCTGGATGAGCCGCATGACAAGATCTCTCAGCCCGCTGCCTGTGAGCCTCTTTCAAGGCATGCGCCCCTGGGGCAAGGGCTTCGTCGGCTACGGCATCCGCACCGGGACCGGACAAGAGATCACGAAGTTCTGGCCACGGCGATGGCTCGGCAGCACGGCGGGACGCATTGGGGTTCCCGCACCACCAAGGACTCCGTACGGTCACAGACCTTCGCCCGCGACCTTGGCATCCGCTGCCTCGGTGGGGGCGGCAGCATCAGCGCCAACCGCGGGAGAGGCCCCCCCACCCCCCCAACCCCTGGCTCCGACCCACATCGGCGGCGGGGGCAAGCCCGGCCTTTCCGCCGTGCTCCTCACGGCCGGGACAGCTCTACTCAGACGGCACGCCACGCGAGCCCCGTCTCCTGTCCGGAGCGGAGAGGAGACGGGGCTCGCTTGGCGCGCGCCGCCCGCACAGGGCGCCTTTTGGCGTCAGTCACCAGGTAGCAGCCTAAGCAGAGTTGGCCAGCGACGACCGGACACGCCTCCCTCTCGAGAGCGCGGCTGTCGTCTGCGCCACCATGCCCGCTGTCGGAGAGGCTGCCGTCACTTCTTCCGTGATCTAGCCCGGCACGGAGCCTCGACGGCCGGTCGCGCCCCGGTCGGCGGCCGCCGGCGGCACCGAAGCTGGTCAGTACGGTCCGTTGACGTTGTCGATGGAGCCGTAGCGGTGGTAGGCGTAGTTGCAGGCTGCGGTGATGTTGGCGACGGGGTCGTAGATGTCGGTTGAGGTGCCGGGGACGTGGTAGGTGTCGAAGGTGGGCTGGATCACCTGGAGGAGGCCCTTGGAGGGGGTGCCGGCTTTGGCGTTGGAGTCCCAGAGGTTGATGGCTTTGGGGTTGCCGGAGGATTCCCGTATGACGTTGCGGTGGATGCCGTT
>NZ_JBFBBK010000055.1:0-56361 GCF_040682635.1 Streptomyces sp. NPDC051133 | reverse complement strand
TGGGGGGGGGGGGTGGGGGGGGGGGGGGGGGGTGGGCTTGGGGGGGCGGGTTTTTTTTGGGAACGTGGGGGTGGTGGGGGGGGGGGCCCCCCCCCCCCCCGCCCCCGATCTTCAGCGGAGCGTCAGTGCTTCTTCGCGTACGACGCCACGTAGCCGTCCGCCGGCGAGCCGACACCCGTCACGTCGTCGTAGCCCTTCACCGCGGACAGCGAGCTGTCCTTGCCGAGGCTGCGGACCGAGGTCAGCAGGCCGCCGGAGGCGTCGAGGCCGTTGGCGAAGTCCACGCGGGCGACCGCCAGGCCGGAGCCCGTCGGGTTGTCCGTGACGTCGTGGAAGACGCCCTTCTTGCCGTACTTGGCGTAGATGGCCGGGTTGGCGAAACCGAGCGCCTTGCCGCCCTGCGCCTCCTGCGCCAGGGCCTGGACCGCCGCGATGACCGGAGCGGCCAGCGAGGTGCCGCCGATGCGGTACTCGCTGTACTTCTCCGAGCCGTCGGGGAAGGTCTGGGTCTGGCCCACCAGGAAGCCGGTGTTCGGGTCGGCGATCGCCGAGATGTCCGGGACGACGCGGTTGCCGGCGGCGTTGTTGGCCTTGGCGAGCGCGTCGGGGACGATGCCCTTCTGGTAGTACGGCTGGGCGACCGTCTTGCTGGTGCCGCCGCCCGCGCCCGAGGTGAAGGCGCCGGGGAAGTTGGTCCAGCTCTTGCCGTCGGCCGACAGCGAGGCCTTCTCGGTGCCCCAGCCGGTCTCCCACTCGTACGAGTCACCCTTGCCGACCGCCAGCGACGTACCGCCGACCGCGGTCACCCAGGCGGAGTTGGCCGGGGTGTCGACCTGCTTCACCTTGGTGTGGGCGACCTCGTCGCCGTTGTCACCGGAGGAGAAGTAGAAGCCGATGCCCTGCACCGCGCCCAGCTGGAACACCTGGTCGTAGGCGGCCGCGAGGTCCGGGGTCTGGTTGGCCTCGATGTCGCCCCAGGAGTTGGAGACGATGTCGGCCAGGTGGCTGTCGACGACCTTGCTGAGCGAGTCGAGCAGGTCGTCGTCGTAGCAGGAGGCCGCACCGACGTACGTGACGTCGGCGTCCGGGGCGACGGCGTGCACGGCCTGGACGTCGAGGGTCTCCTCGCCGTACCAGCCGGCCGCGCCGCACTCCTCGGTCTTGGTGTAGTTCTTCGGCAGCGACTGGTGCAGCTGGCCGGTCTTCCAGGCCGCGTCACCGTGCTTCACCGCGTACGTGCCCGCGTCGTAGGCGATCGTCGGCGACGCGTAGGCGTCGGTGATGGCGATCCGGACGCCCTTGCCGGTGTAGGAGCCCGCGCCGTAGGCGGCGCGCAGCTGCTTGCCGGTGTACCCCTTGATCGCGTACGGGATCTTGTGGCCGTACGCGTCGGGCAGGGTGCTCGCGGTGTTCGAGCCGTAGTACGAGGAAAACGGCCCGGCGTTCTTGAACACGGCGTCCGGCGGCGGCAGCTGGTCGTCGTGGTTGGCCTTGTGCGGGGCGTTGTCCAGACCGGTGACGGTCAGGACGGCGCCTTTCAGGCCGGCCGGGACGGAGGCCGTCTGCGCCGGGGCGCGGTAGGTCTTCGAGCCCTTGGCGAAGTTGTGCAGCTGGGTGCCGAACGCCTTCTCGGCGGCGGCGACGTCACCGGAGACGGCGACGTAGTGCGTGGTGACCTCGGTGACCCGCAGACCGGCCGACTTCAGCCAGGTCTTGACGGCGGCCACCTGGGCCTTGGTGGCCCCGAAGCGGGCCTGCGCCTTCTTGGCGCTCAGATACTTGCCGTACAGCGGCGAGCTGGGGTCGGACACGGCCTTGGCGTAGGCGGCGAGGCCCGCCGCGTCCTTGCCGG
This sequence comes from Streptomyces sp. NPDC051133, assembly GCF_040682635.1. Lineage (NCBI taxonomy): Bacteria > Bacillati > Actinomycetota > Actinomycetes > Kitasatosporales > Streptomycetaceae > Streptomyces > Streptomyces sp. NPDC051133. The sequence goes on along the minus strand of NZ_JBFBBK010000055.1, from coordinate 54,509 downwards.
CCAGGTAGACCCGGGCGTTCATCTGGGCGCCGTTCGAGGTCGCGCCCTTGTCCGCCTTGGCCGTGGCCCAGAGCGGCTTGGTGCCCTTCAGTGCGTCTCGTGCGGGGCTGTCCGCAGCATGTGCCGCGGGTATGCCCAGCGCCAGCGCGCCGGCGATCATGGGCAGTGTCGCTGCCATGCTCACAGCGCGCAGCTTGGCGCGGTTGGATCTCATAGAACCCCCTGCGATGCGGTTCGCATGCATGTAGTGGCTGGTACGTCATGCGTCCGCGCGCCGGCCCGCGGCGGTTCGGCCGGCGAATGGATCACACGATGGGGTCACTCTTGCGATGAACCGTTCATGCCAGGGGAAGGTAAAGGTCAAGAGAAGCTCAAGTGCCCGTCATGTGGGGCGAATTGCGCCTTTCGTGCCTCACGGTTGGGTAACGGAACGATCGGGCGGCTGTTCATGGACGCGGCGCCGCTCCCCGCTCCTTGAGCATGCCCGCCATCACCTGGAGCTCCGACTGCTGCGCGTCGACCATGCCCCGCGCGAGCCTCTTCTCCACGCCCACGGTGCACTTGGCGGCACAGCCCTCGGCCATGTGGATGCCGCCCTTGTGATGGTCCGTCATCAGCTGGAGGTAGAGCACCTCGGCCTGCTTGCCGTTGAGCGTCCGGAGCTTGTTCAGCTCCGTGTTCGTCGCCATCCCCGGCATCAGCGAGCCGTCCCCGCGCTCGGGCATGTCACCCATGCCCATCCAGGCCATCGGCGGCTTCGCCGACACCTTCGGCAGCCCCCACAGGTCCAGCCAGCCCAGCAGCATGCCGCGCTGGTTGGCCTGCGTCTGCGCGATGTCGTAGGCGAGCCGCCGCACTTCCTCGTTCTTCGTGCGGTCCCGGATGATGTACGACATCTCGACGGCCTGCTGGTGGTGCACGGCCATGTCCCGCGCGAAGCCGGCGTCCGCCGACTCCGCGGCCGGCACCCTCGGCTCCGGCGCCGTGCCGGAGTCCTCGGCGACCGCGTACGTGATCGCGCCGGCCGCGACGAGCGCCGCCGCCGCGGGCCCCGCGATCCAGCCGATGTACCGCCGCCTCACTTCATGACCCCGCCGGTGCAGGAGGCGCCCGGCTCGGGCGTCTGTGCGCCCTGGACGTAGGTGGTGAAGAACTTGTTCACCTCGGGATCGCTCGCGCTCTTCACCGCCACCTGGTGACCCCAGGCCGACAGGATCAGCGGGGCGGCCTGGTTCTCGTACGGGCTCATCAGCGAGTACGGCGTCTGCTTGACCTTCGCCGCGAGCGCGTCCACGTCGGCCTTGCTCGCCTTGGCGGTGTACGTCACCCAGACCGCGCCGTGCTCCAGCGCGTGCACGGCGTTCTCGTCCTGCACCGGCTGGGTGTAGACGTCGCCGTTGCAGTCCAGCCAGACGGGGTTGTGGTTGCCGCCGACCGGCGGATGCATCGGGTACGACACCTTGGTCGCCACGTGCGTCCGCGTCAGCTTCCCGCTCCAGGTCCGCACCCCGTCCTTGCCGGTGACCCAGTGCCCGGAGTCACCGGAGCCCTTGTTGTCGCCACCGCCGCTCTTGGCGCTCGCCGTCGAGTCCTTCTTGCCGGACTGGGAGTGCACGAGGACAACACCGCCGACGACGAGACCGGCGACCACCACGACGCTGGCGGCGATGGTGAGCACGCGGTTGCGGCGCTCGCGGGCGCGCTCGGCGCGCCGCATCTCCTCGACGCGTGCCGAGCGCGACGCGGTGCTGCTGTTCCTGACGGAGCCCATGAGGTGTCCTTCTGGGGAAAAGGGCCGACAACGGTGAAGGGTGGGGCGCGCCGATCCTAGTGGGGATGCGGTTGCCTTCCGTAGGACCGCCGATAATTTGAACCCAGGATGCCGATTATCTAGGCTCGTGGTATGCGGCTTCTGCGCTCCACCGACCTCGCCCTGCGGATCCTCATGCGGCTCGCCGTGACCGGGTCCGCGAACCCCACGACCCGGCGGGTCGCGGAGGACATGGACGTGGCCTACACGCATGCCGCGAAGGTCGTCGCCGAACTGCAGCACCTCGGCCTGGTCGACGCCCGCCGCGGGCGGGGCGGTGGCCTGGCCCTCACCGAGCGGGGCCGTGCCGCGTCGGTCGGGTCGGTGGTGCGCACATTCGAGGGCGACGGCGACGTGGTCGACTGCGAGGGCCCGACCCCCTGTCCGCTGAACACCGGCTGCCGCCTGCGCGGCGCCCTGCGCCGGGCCCAGGAGGCGTTCTACGCCACGCTCGACCCGATCACGGTCTCCGACATCGTCGCCGACCCGACCGGCCCGCTGCTGCTGGGCATCTCCCGCGGCCCGCAGGCCGATTGACGCCGTCGCGCGTCTTCGGGGCCCGTTCCGGGTCTTCGAGGTGCATGCCGCTCCGGGGGGCCGCCTCGGAGACGGACGACGGCCGCCCGTCGCTCGGTGCGCGACGGGCGGCCCTGTACGTCCCCGGTGGCCTGCTCAGCCCTGGGCCAGCCACAGGTCCGGGCCGAAGACCTCGTAGTGGATGTCGGCCGGGGCCACGCCCTTCTCGATCAGCTGGGCGCGCACGGCGCGCATGAAGGGCAGCGGGCCGCACAGGTACGCGCGCGTGCCGGCCGGTACGGCGATGCCGGTCAGGTCGACCAGGCCGCTGCGGGCGCCGGGCCCGGCGTCGCGCTCGTAGAAGAAGTGCACGGACGACTCCGGCAGCTTCTCCGCGTACGCCGCGTGGTCGGCGCGCAGGGCGTGGTCGGCGGGGGAGCGGTCGCCGTGCACCACGGTGACCGGAGCGCCGTGGCCGTCGCCCGCGAGCGCGGCCAGCATCGCCACCATCGGGGTCACGCCGATGCCCGCGGAGGCGAGCAGCACGGGCCGGCCGGCGATGTCGTCCAGGACCAGGTCGCCGTACGGCTCCGACAGCTGCAGGACGTCGCCCTCGCGCACGTGCGCGTGGAGGTGGTCGGAGACCTCGCCGTCGGGCGCCGCACCGCCGTGCACCCGCTTGACGCTGAACTGGCGCACCGACTCGCCCTGCGCCCCGGACAGGCTGTACTGCCGGATCTGCCGGGCGCCGTCGGCCAGCTCGACGCCCACGGAGACGTACTGACCCGCGCGGAAGTCGCGCACCGGGCCGCCGTCCGCGGGCCGCACCCGGAAGGTGACGACGTCCGCGGTCTCCTCGACCCGGCCGACGACCTCCCAGGCGCGCGGCTCGCGGCTGCCGCTCTCCTCGTACAGGCGCTTCTCGATGGCGATGAGCGCGTGGGCCATCAGCCAGTAGACCTCGTCCCAGGCGGCGGCGACCTCGGGCGTGACGGCCTCGCCGAGGACCTCGACGATGGCGGCGAAGAGGTGCTCGTGGACGACGTCGTACTGCTCGGGCGCGACGCCCAGCGAGGCGTGCTTGTGGGCGATCCGGCCCAGCATCGCGTCCGGCCGCTGCTCCGGGTGCTCCAGCAGGTGCGTGGCGAAGGCGGCGATGGAACCGGCCAGCGCCTGCTTCTGGGCGCCGGAGGCCTGGTTGCCGCGGTTGAACAGGTTCCGCAGCAGCTCGGGGTGGGCGGCGAAGAGCTGGGCGTAGAACCGCTCGGTGATCTCGCCGATGGCCGCACCGACGGCGGGGAGGGTGGCGCGGACGGTGGCTGCGGACCGCTCGGACAGCATCGGGACTCCTTGCAACTCGACTGATCGAAACGGTAGGAAAACTTGCATCTGAGATGCAAATTAAATGGGCGTGGCGTCCCTCACGCCGGGTACCGGACCGGCCATTACGGATGTCGGTCCGAGCAGGCAAGATGGGCGACAGAGCAGTACACCTGCCGTACGAGAGGCGTTCAGGCCGAGGACGCTCGGGCGATCAAGGTCCGCAACGCGCATGAAATGGTGTTGTGGTGGGATGCTCAGGTGCCCGACCACTTCCTGAGGGACCGGGGACAGGCGGCCTGACCAGCAAGGATGGGGAAGCGGAAGATGGACAAGCAGCAGGAGTTCGTGCTCCGGACCTTGGAGGAGCGCGACATCCGGTTCGTACGGCTGTGGTTCACGGACGTGCTGGGCTTCCTCAAGTCCGTCGCCGTGGCCCCCGCCGAGCTGGAGCAGGCCTTCGACGAGGGCATCGGATTCGACGGCTCCGCCATCGAGGGATTCGCCCGCGTCTACGAGTCCGACATGATCGCCAAGCCGGACCCCTCCACCTTCCAGGTCCTGCCGTGGCGCGCGGAGACCCCCGGCACCGCCCGCATGTTCTGCGACATCCTCATGCCGGACGGCTCCCCGTCCTTCGCCGACCCGCGCTACGTCCTCAAGCGCGCCCTCGCCCGCACCTCCGACCTGGGCTTCACCTTCTACACCCACCCCGAGATCGAGTTCTTCCTGCTGAAGGACCGCCCCCTCGACGGCACCCGCCCCGTCCCGGCCGACAACTCGGGCTACTTCGACCACACCCCGACCAACGTCGGCATGGACTTCCGCCGCCAGGCGATCACGATGCTGGAGTCGATGGGCATCTCGGTGGAGTTCTCCCACCACGAGGGCGCCCCCGGCCAGCAGGAGATCGACCTGCGCTACGCCGACGCCCTCTCGACGGCCGACAACATCATGACGTTCCGCCTGGTCATGAAGCAGGTCGCGCTGGAGCAGGGGGTGCACGCCACCTTCATGCCGAAGCCTTTCTCCGAGCACCCGGGCTCCGGCATGCACACGCACCTCTCGCTCTTCGAGGGCGACCGCAACGCGTTCTACGAGTCGGGCGCGGAGTACCAGCTCTCCAAGGTCGGCCGCTCCTTCATCGCGGGCCTGCTGAAGCACGCGGCGGAGATCTCGGCGGTCACCAACCAGTGGGTGAACTCCTACAAGCGCATCTGGGGCGGCTCCGAGCGCACGGCGGGCGCGGGCGGCGAGGCCCCGTCGTACATCTGCTGGGGCCACAACAACCGCAGCGCCCTGGTCCGCGTCCCGATGTACAAGCCCGGCAAGACCGGCTCCGCGCGCGTGGAGGTCCGCTCCCTGGACTCGGGCGCCAACCCGTACCTGGCCTACGCCCTCCTGCTGGCCGCCGGCCTGAAGGGCATCGAGGAGGGGTACGAACTCCCGCCGGGCGCCGAGGACGACGTCTGGGCGCTGTCCAACGCCGAGCGCCGCGCGATGGGCATCGAGCCCCTCCCGCAGAACCTCGGCGAGGCCCTGACCCTCATGGAGAGCAGCGACCTGGTCGCCGAGACCCTCGGCGAACACGTCTTCGACTTCTTCCTGCGCAACAAGAAGAGCGAGTGGGAGGAGTACCGCTCCGAGGTCACCGCGTTCGAGCTGCGCAAGAACCTTCCTGTGCTGTAGTCGCAGGTCGGACAGGTACGAAGCTCCACCCATCCCGTGTGGCCGGCCGCTTGCAGCGGTCGGCCACACGGCGTCTGGGCCCCGGCGCGAGTGCGCGGCCGGGCGCTGCTCCGGTTGGCGGGCGGCGGTGCCGAGCAGCCGGGTGAACCTCCGTGTCCGAGCGAGCGGCGGCCTGTCGCGAGGGGAAGTCGTCCGGGCGGGCTGGGCTCCTCTCGCCGGGACGGCGCTCCGGGAGCCGCCCGAGACGAACCCTCGCCTGTTCGCACGCAAAGAAAGCGAGTCATGATCGCTATGAAGAAGATGCTTGCGGTTGCCGCCGCTGCCTGTGCCGTCGTCCTGAGCGGAGGGGGCCTCGCTGCCGCTGACGCCGGCGCCCAGGGCTCCTCAAGCGGTTCCCCCGGGGTGCTCTCCGGCAACACGATCCAGATCCCGCTCCACGTCCCGGTCAACGCGTGCGGCGACAGCGTCGACGTCATCGCCCTGCTCAACCCCGCCTTCGCCAGCACCTGCGGCAACGGCTGATCCGACCGGACAGGTCGCACGGGGCCCACAGGGCCTTGGTGCGTCCGAAGGAGCGTGGGCGGCCGGACTTCCCTTCCCGGCCGCCCACAGCCGGTGGGCCGCCGGGCATCCCGTTGTCACAGGCCTCGGGGGAAGGACACGTGCGTCTCATACGGCCGCGGCGGCGGGCGGCTGCTGTGTCCCGGGGGTCGCTCTCGCCTTGTTCAGCTCGCCGGCCAGGCAGACGCGGATGCCGTAGGGCAGTTCGCCGCTCGGTGCCCAGTCCACGACGGCCTCGGCGAGCGTGCACAGGGCGATGTCGGTCTGGTGGGACACGTCCTTCAGGACGGCGAAGCCCTGCTCCGGTGTCAGTCCTCCCAGCGCCATCACGATGCCCACGGCCTGGTCGATCACGGCATGCGACCAGACGGCCTCGCGGAGCTGGTCGATCTCGTCCCGCAGCTCAGTGCCGCTGCCGGCGCGATCGTCGAGTTCCGGCAGGCTGCGACCGTGACGCCGGTGATCCACACCGCCTCCCGACCCCGGGCTCCGACCGCCACCTCACCGAGGGGCGAGTCCATGAGTGCCTCTGCGAGCCAGCCTATGTTTCACCGATCCGGAGGCGGTCGGTCGGCCGTGCCGTACGGCCGCGCGGCGCGAGGGTGCGGTAGGACGGGGTATGCATGCCTCGGTCCCGGACGGGCGGACAGAGCGGCGCCGGCGGCGTACGGCACCGCTGCCGGCCGTGTGCGCCGGGTACTTCATGGTCATCCTGGACGTCACGATCATCAATGTCGCCGTGCCCGCCGTGGGCCGGGACCTGTCGGCCTCGCTCACCGGCATCCAGTGGATCACGGACGGGTACACGCTGGTCTTCGCCGGGTTCCTGATGACCGGCGGGGCGCTCGGCGACCGGCTGGGCAACCGGCGCGTCTTCTGCGCCGGCGTCGCGGTGTTCACGGCGGCCTCGGCCGCCTGCGCCTTCGCGCCGACCGCCGGCTTCCTCCTCGCGGCCCGGCTGGTGGAGGGGCTCGGCGCGGCACTGATCGTCCCCGGCTCCCTCGCCCTGCTGCGGGAGGCCTACCCGGCGCCCGCGGCACGCTCGCGCGCCTTCGGGCTGTGGGGGTCGATGGCGGGCATCGCGGCCTCGGCCGGGCCGCTGCTGGGCGGGCTGCTGGTGTCGACGGTGGGCTGGCGCTGGGTCTTCCTCATCAATCTGCCCGTCGGCGCGGTCTGCCTGCTGCTGACGTCGCGGTACGTCGCGCCCTCGCCGCGCCACGCGGACCGGGCCCTGGACGCGCCGGCGCAAGTCGCCGTGGTCACGGCGGCGGCCCTGCTGACCGGCGCGCTGAACGAGGCCGGACGGCGGGGCTGGACCGATCCCGCCGTGCTCGCCGGGCTGGGCCTGGCCGCGCTGGCCGTGGTGGCGTTCCTGGTCCGCGAGCGGCTCGCCCGGGCCCCCGCCCTCCCGCTGCGGCTGCTGCGCTCACGCGCGATGAGCGGCGCGGCGGCCGTCGGTCTGCTCTTCAACTTCGCCTTCTACGGCATGGTGTTCACCGCCAGCCTGTACTTCCAGCACCAGCGGGGCTTCAGCGCCCTCAGGACCGGGCTGGCCCTGTTCCCGGCGGTGGCGATGACCATGTTCGCCTCCGTCCTGTCCGGACGGCTGTCCCGCCGCACCGGTGACCGTCCGCTGGTGGTCTGCGGGATGCTCCTCGGCGCCCTCGGGCTGGCCGGCTGGGCCGCGGCGGGCGCCGATCCCGCCTATCCGCTGCTGGTGGCCCCGATGATGGCCACCGGGTTCGGTACGTCGTTCGCCCTCACCGGCTCGACCGCCACCGTGATGGGCGCCGCGCCCCCGGCGTACGCGGGTGCCGCCTCCGCCCTGTTCAACACCACCCGCCAGATCGGCAGCGCCACCGGCGTGGCACTCGGCGGCAGCCTGCTGGCCACCGGCGCCGACTACGGCACCGGACTGCGCACCGGCATGGCGATCGGCGCCCTCGCCTACCTGACCGCGGCGGCCCTGGCCTGGCGGTGCGTGCCGGCCAGGGCGGACGCGCCGGGCTGAGCGGACGCGTCGGGCTGAGCGGACGCGTCGGGCTGAGCGGACGCGTCGGGCTGAGCGGGCCCGCTACCCGAGGTACGCCGGCGACACCGCGGCCGTGCTGATCCGCCGGGCCCGGCCCGAGCCGTCGGCCGGGACCTGGTAGAGGTCGGCGCCGTAGTCGCCCGGCAGCGCGTACACGAGTGTGCGGGCGTCCCGCCAGACCACTTGGTCGTCCACGCTGCGCGACTCGGCGAGCGCGGTCTCCCGCCGCGTCCGCAGGTCGAGCACGTACAGATGCCAGGGAGCGTCCTTGGGCAGCCCCGCGACCCGTTTCTTGTAGGCGATCCGCGTGCCGTCGGGGGACAGCGAGGGGCACTCGACGTTCTCGTGGACGGTGGTGACCGTACGGGCCCGCAGGTCGCCCCGGATCAGATACGTGCGGCCCTTCGTCGCCATGGTGGCGTAGAACGTGCGGTCGTCCGCCGCGAACGTCACGCCCCAGAAGTTCACGTCCGCCGCCCGGTACGGACGCCCGTCCTTGACGATCCGGAAAACCTCCAGGGACGGGATCAGCGCACCGCTGCGGGTGTCCACGATCGCCGCGCGCGTGGAGAAGTCCGTCCCGGCGTACGAGTCACCGCCCACGAACGCCGTCCAGGCGGCGAAGTGCCCGGTGGGGGAGACCCGCGCGCGGGAGGGGATGCCGGGGACGCCGTAGCGGTGCAGGGTGTGCAGGCGCGTGTCCAGGACCAGCGCGCGGTAGGTGTCCGAGACCGGGCCGTGCACGGCCTGCAGGCACACCCCGGTGCCCGAGGCGGCGTAGAACCGCAGGCACTTCACACCGGAGGCGGTACGCGGACCGGACGGGTCGTCTGCCGGTACGGCCGTCAGCTCGTCCCGGTGCGGGCCCCAGGCCATGTTCCGGAACACCATGCGCCCGTGCCCGGCCAGGGTCACCGTGCCCGCCGTGACCTCGGGGCCGCCCGCCTGCGTGTGGTCACGGCGGGCGGCCCGCGCCGAGGCGTGCAGCACGGACGCCAGCCCGACCGCCGCCAGCACGGCGACCGCCGCGACCAGGATCAGGACGCGGGAGCGTACGGTCATGCGGGCACCGTCCCCTTCGGGCGCAGGGTCAGGGAGAACGCGGCGCACGCGGCCAGCGCCACCGTCGCCCCGGCGAGCGCCTCCCGGTCGCCCCACACGGTCCAGGCCGCACCGAACAGCAGCGAGCAGGCGAACCGGGCCAGCGCCTGCCCGGTCTGCACGAGGGCCAGCCCCGACGAGCGCAGCGCCTCCGGCACCCCCTCCGAGGCGGCGGCCATCAGCACTCCGTCGGTGGCCGCGTAGAAGGCGCCGTGCAGGGCGAGCACGACGAACGGCAGCCCGGTCCCGTGCCAGGAGGTGAGCAGCAGCGCGTACGCCAGCAGCAGCGCCGCGTGCCCGCCCAGGAAGACCGTCCACCGCCCCGTCCGGTCCGCGAGCCGGCCGAGCGGCACCGCCAGCAGCAGGAACGCGGCGGCGGTGCCGAGCGGCAGCAGCGCGAACCACCGGTCGGGCACCCCGAGGCGCCGCTGGAGCAGCAGGTACACGAACGAATCGCTCACCGTCGCCAGCCCCAGCAGCAGGGCGCACACACTGACCCGGCGCAGCGCGCGGCCCCGCAGCAGGCCGACCGCACCGCGCAGGCTCGGCCGCTCGGCCGGTACCGCGCCGGCCCTGCCTCCCGGCACGAACAGCACCAGCACCAGGACGCCCAGCACGGCCACACAGAAGCTCACGGTGAACACGGCGTCGTAGCCGTCCACCGTGGCCCGCAGGATCAGGAACGCCGCCAGCGGCCCGAGCAGGGCCCCGGCCGTGTCCATCGCCCGGTGCACCCCGAAGGCCCGGCCACGGTTCTCCGGAGTGCTCGACAGGGAGATCAACGCGTCCCGGGGAGCCGTCCTGAGCCCCTTGCCGGTCCGGTCGGCGGCGAGCACGAGACCGATCGGCGTCAGCGAGTGCGCCACCAGCAGCAGCGGCTTGCACACGGCCGAGACCGCGTACCCGAACCCGGCGACCCACTTGTGCCGGCCGCCGCCCCGGTCGGCGAAGTGCCCGCCGACCAGCCGGACGAGCGCCGAGAAACCGTTGTAGACGCCGTCCAGCAGCCCGAAGCCCAGCGGGGACAGTCCGAGCCCGGTGACCAGGTACAACGGCAGCACGGCCGTGACCATCTCGGAGGACACGTCCGTCACCAGGCTGACCGTTCCCAGCGCGAGCACGGTCGGGGCGATCGCGGCACGGCGCCGCCCGGCCACTGGCCGGACGGCACCGTCCGCGGACGCCCGCGTACTCGCGCGGCTGTCCGCTACGTACACGTCAGGACGCCCAGACGCCGGTGATGTCGTGCGCGGAGGCCGCGTTGCCCGCGTGGGTGCTCAGGCCCTGGGTGTCCTCCAGGGTGCGCAGCAGGTCGTAGTGGTTGTACGTGGTCGACGAGCTGGACCCGGCGGTCACGGGCTGTCCGTAGAGCACGGTCGGGATCCGGTTGCCGCTCAGCCGGTTGTCCTCGTCGAAGGTGACGACGAGCAGGCTGTTGTGGGTCTTGGCCCAGGTGGCGTACGCCCCCAGGTTGTTCTTCAGCCAGGTGTCACCGGTGGACACCGAGCAGTCGTGCATGTCGCTGCACAGGTTGGGGACCACGTACGACATCTGAGGCAGCGTCGAGTAGTCCGTGGGGAACTGCGCGAAGGTCTTCGCGCTGGAGGTGGGCACGTTGCCGAAGCCGAACCACGGGTTGTGCTTCTGCGCGTACTTGCCGCTGCTGCAGGTCGTCGAACCCTGGCTGGGCAGCGACTCGTTGTAGCTGGCCCAGCTGCGGCCGGCGGCGATGACCTCGGACGCCAGGTTCGCGGCCGAGGAGAAGCCCGGCGTCACACAGCTGTCGTCCGTGATGCCCTGGGTGGAGCCCGAGAACATCGCGTAGTAGTTCGGCTGGCTCGGGTGGGTCTCGGCGTACGACTGGCTCAGGTTGGCGCCCCCCGACTTCAGGGAGTTGATGTAGGGCGCGCTGGAGGAGCCGATGACCTGGCTGTAGGCATGGTTCTCGAAGACCACGACGACCACGTGGTCCGGGCTCGGCACGGCGCCCGCGGCGTGCGCGGACTCACTGCCGAGCCCGGTCCACAGCCCGACCGCGGCGGCGGCGAACGCCGTCGTGGACGCCACGACGGTACGGGCACGACGGAACACGGAACTGCCGGACACATCAACCTCCGAGTGGGGGCGGGACGGGGCTGGCGGTGCGGACAGAGCATGCACACGCCAACATTCCCGCGGCCCACGACGGTCAACCTCGCGGGTGAAGACCCGATGAACGACGGGTACTTGCGCCCCCATGGCAGAGATTCTGGTGGGCACCTGCGGCTGGACCGACCGGGGCGACTGGTACCCGCCCGGCCACCGCACCCCCGAGGCCCGCCTGCGCCACTACGCGACCCGCTTCCCCCTGGTGGAGGCCGACTCCCCGTACTACGCCCTGCCCGGCGAGCGCACCGTCGACCTCTGGGCCCGACGCACCCCGGCCGGCTTCCGCTTCGACATCAAGGCCTTCTCCCTCCTCACCGGCCACCCCACCCGCCCCGCCGCGCTCCCGCCGGACCTGCGCGCACACCCCCGCGACGACACCCTGCGCCAGGAGATCTGGACCCGCTACGCCCGCGCCCTCACCCCCCTGCGCAGCTCCGGCCGCCTCGGCACCCTCCTCTTCCAGTTCCCGCCGTCCCTCGCCCCCGGCCCCGCCGCCGAGGCCTTCGTCCGCACGGCCCGGGAACGCGCCCGCGACTGGCCGTTCGCCGTGGAGTTCCGCGACCCCGCCTGGTGGCACCCCGGCCAGGCCCCCCGCACGACCGCCTTCCTCACCGACCTGGCCGCCACCGCCGTAGCGGTGGACACCCCGCAGGGCCTGCCGTCCTCGCTGCCGCCCGTCACCCCCGTGACCACCCCTCACCTGTCGCTGATCCGCTTCCACGGCCGCAGCCCGCACTGGGGCACGGGCAGCAAGGAGGACCGCTTCCGTCACCCGTACACCCCCGCGGAACTGACCGAATGGCTCCCGCGCATCCACGCCCTGGCGGCGGCCACGGACGAGGTCCACGTCCTGTTCAACACCTGCTGCGGCGACGCGGCGCCCCGGGCGGCACAGACGATGCAGAACCTGCTGACAGCGACGGTGCCGCGACCACGGCCACCCACGGCGGAAGCGGGCCGGTGCGCCTGCGGCGGCCGGTGCGGGGGCGTGCCCGGTGCCTGTGGCGGTCCCCGTGGCGCCACTGCGGATAGGCTCTGGCCAGGACAACCTTGATCCGAGGGGAGACCACGGATGACGCCGGGCCGCAGAAGCAGCACCTTCACCCGTCTGCTGCGGCACGGCTTCACGGACCCCTCCGCCGCCGAACGCCTCCTGGACGGCCCCGAGCTGGCGCCCGTCCGCGACGACCCCGTCCTCCTGGAGGCCCTCGGCGCCACCGCCGACCCCGATCTCGCCCTGCACGGCCTGGTCCGCCTCCTGGAGGCCCAGCCCGCCGCCACCGCCCACCGCGAGCTGCTGGACACCCTCATCGCGGCCAAGCCCCTCCGTGACCGGCTCCTCGGTGTCCTCGGCGCCTCCTCCGCCCTCGCCGACCACCTCGCCCGCCACCCCAGCGACTGGCAGGCCCTGGTCACCTACGAGCCCCGGGACCTGCACCCCGGGGTGGAGGAGTTCGAGCGGGGCCTGGCCGAGGCCACCGACCCCGTCTCCCTCCGTGTGGCCTACCGCCGCTGTCTGCTGTCCATCGCCGCCCGCGACGTCTGCGGCACGACGGGCGTCGCCGACACCGCCGCCGAGCTGGCCGACCTCGCCACGGCCACGCTCCGCGCGGCCCTCGCCCTGGCGCGGGACGCCGCCCCCGACGACGCGGCGGCCTGCCGCCTCGCCGTGATCGGGATGGGCAAGTGCGGGGGCCACGAGCTGAACTACGTCTCGGACGTGGACGTGATCTTCGTGGCGGAGGCGGCCGAGGGCACCACCGAGCCCAAGGCCCTCGCCGCCGCGTCCCGACTCGCCTCGCACCTCATGCGGATCTGCTCCGAGACCACGGTCGAGGGCTCCATCTGGCCGGTGGACGCCAACCTCCGCCCCGAGGGCCGCAACGGCCCCCTGGTCCGCACCCTCTCCTCCCACCTCGCCTACTACCAGCGCTGGGCGAAGACCTGGGAGTTCCAGGCCCTTCTCAAGGCCCGCCCGGTGGCCGGCGACGCGGCCCTCGGCCAGGCGTACGTCGACGCGCTCGAACCCATGGTCTGGAAGGCGGCCGAGCGCGAGAACTTCGTCGCCGACGTCCAGAAGATGCGCCGCCGCGTCGTCGAGAACATCCCCGCGTCCGAGATCGACAGAGAGCTGAAACTCGGCCCCGGCGGTCTGCGCGACGTCGAATTCGCCGTCCAGCTCATGCAGTTGGTGCACGGACGCGCCGACCGGACCCTGCGCAGCGGCACCACCCTGAAGGCTTTGCAGGCCCTGGCCGCCGGCGGCTACGTGGGCCGTGAGGACGCCGCCCGCCTGGACGAGGCGTACCGCTTCCTGCGCTCCATGGAGCACCGCATCCAGCTCTACCGGCTGCGCCGCACCCACCTCGTCCCCGAGGCGGAGGCGGACCTGCGCCGCCTGGGCCGCTCCCTCGGCCTGCGCACGGACCCGGAGACCACGCTGCAGCGCGAGTGGAAACGGCACACCGGCGTCGTCCGCAGGCTGCACGAGAAGATCTTCTACCGCCCGCTGCTCGACGCCGTCGCGCAGCTCGCCCCCGGCGAGACCCGCCTCAGCGCCGAGGCGGCCCGCGAGCGCCTGGTCGCCCTCGGCTACGCCGACCCGGCGTCCGCCCTGCGCCACCTGGAGGCCCTCGCGTCCGGCGTGACCCGCAAGGCGGCGATCCAGCGCACCCTGCTGCCCGTCCTGCTCGGCTGGTTCGCCGACTCCGCGGACCCGGACGCGGGCCTGCTGAACTTCCGCAAGGTCTCCGACGCGCTCGGCAAGACCCCCTGGTACCTCAGGCTGCTCCGGGACGAGGGCGCGGCGGCCGAGAACCTGGCCCGCGTCCTGTCGGCGGGCCGCCTCGCCCCTGACCTCCTCATGCGCGCCCCCGAGGCGGTCGCGCTGCTGGGCGACGGCGACGGCGGCGGCCTGGGGCCACGCGAGCGCGCACCCCTCGAACAGGAGATCCTGGCCGCCGTGGGCCGCGCCGAGAACGCCGAGCAGGGCGTCACCGCGGCCCGTGGCGTGCGCCGCCGCGAGCTGTTCCGCACCGCCGCCGCCGACATCGTCGGCTCCTACGGCACCGAGACCGGCGCGGCCGAGGCCGACCAGGGCGCGCTGGTGGACCAGGTCGGCGCGGCCGTCTCGGACCTGACCGCCGCCACCCTCGCCGGCACCCTGCGCGCGGTGGTGCGGGACGGCTGGGGCGACACCCTGCCGACCCGGTTCGCGATCATAGGGATGGGCCGGTTCGGCGGCCACGAACTGGGCTACGGCTCAGACGCGGACGTCCTCTTCGTACACGAACCGCAGGACGGCGTGGACGAGCACGAGGCCGCCGCGGCCGCCAACAAGGTCGTCGCCGAGATGCGCCGCCTGCTGCAGCGGCCCAGCGCGGACCCGCCCCTGCTGATCGACGCCGACCTGCGCCCGGAGGGCAAGTCGGGCCCCCTGGTGCGCACCCTGAAGTCGTACGAGGCCTACTACCGGCGCTGGTCCCTGGTGTGGGAGTCACAGGCGCTGCTGCGGGCGGAGCCGGTCGCCGGGGACGAGGACCTCGCGCGCCGCTTCGTCGACCTCGTCGACCCCCTGCGCTACCCGCACAAGGGCCTCACCGAGGACGCCGTCCGCGAGATCCGCAGGCTGAAGGCCCGCATGGAGTCCGAGCGGCTCCCGCGCGGCGCCGACCCCCGCCTGCACACCAAGCTCGGGCCCGGCGGCCTGTCCGACGTGGAGTGGACGGTCCAGCTGCTCCAGCTGCGCCACGGCCGGCACCACCCCGGCCTGCGCACCACCCGGACCCGCGAGGCCCTGGCCGCCGCCCGCGAGGCGGGCCTGCTGACGCCGGAGGACACCGAGACCCTGGACGAGGCCTGGGTGCTCGCGACCCGGGTGCGCAACGCGGTCATGCTGGTCCGCGGGCGGGCCGGGGACACCTTCCCGACCGAGCCCCGCGAGCTGGCCGCCGTCGGCCGCTACCTCGGCTACGGCTCCGGGCACGCCGGGGACATGCTGGACGCGTACCGCCGGACCACCCGCCGGGCGCGCACGGTGGTGGAGGAGCTGTTCTACGGCGACGGGGCGTGAGCCGGCGCGGCCGGCCGCGCCGGCGCCGGCCGCGGCAGCGCGTGCGGCAGCGCGCCGTACCAGAACCGGGCCAGCGAGAAGCCGAAGCCCAGGCAGAGCATGCCGCCCGCGGCGTCCAGCCAGAAGTGGTTGGCGGTGGCAACGATCACCAGGAGGGTCGTCGCCGGATAGAGCAGACCGAGCACCCGCACCCACGGCACCGACGCCAGCGCGAAGACCGTCAGGCCGCACCACAGCGACCAGCCGATGTGCATCGACGGCATCGCCGCGTACTGGTTCGACATGTGCTTCAGATCGCCGGAGGCCATCGAGCCCCAGGTGTGGTGCACCGTCACGGTGTCCACGAAGTGGCCCCCTCGCATCAACCGAGGCGGTGCGAGCGGAAACAGATAGTAACCGAGCAGGGCCACACCCGTGGTGGCGAACAGCACCAGCCGGGCCGCCGCGTAGCGGCCGGGATGCCACCGGTAGAGCCACACCAGAACGCCGATCGTGATGATGAAGTGCAGCGTGGCGTAGTAGTAGTTCATCCCGATGATCAGCCAATTCGCCGAGTTCACCGCGTGGTTGACCGACTGTTCGACGGCGATGCCCAGCCGGTGCTCGACGGTCCAGATCCAGTCCGCGTTGCGCAGCGCCTTGCCCTTCTGCTCCGGGACGGCGTTGCGGATCAGTGAGTACGTCCAGTAACTCACCGCGATCAGAAGGATCTCGAACCAGAGCCGGGGCCGGCGCGGGCGGCGCAGCCCGGCCGCCAGCCCCCTTCTGTGCCCGCCCGTGACGGCCTTCGGAACGGCCACCTTCTCGCGACCTTCCGGATCTGTCACGGTCGAGTCACTCATAGGCACGCAGTCTGCCAGAAAAGGCTTGCTCGACCGATCATCCCAAGGTTGGGTCCGGGACGCACCCGCTACGACGTACGGAGGACATTCGGTGCCGAAGCGGTCGATCCCCGCACCACCAGCTCCGGCATGAACACGAACTCGCTGTGCGGCGCGGGCGTCCCGCCGATCTCCTCCAGCAGCGTGCGCACCGCGGCCTGCCCCATGGCCGGCACCGGCTTGCGGACCGTGGTCAGCGGCGGGTCGGTGAAGGCGATCAGCGGCGAGTCGTCGAAGCCGACCACCGAGACGTCCCGGGGCACTTCCAGACCGCGCTGCCGGGCCGCCCGTATCGCCCCCAGGGCCATCATGTCGCTGGCGCACACCACGGCCGTGCAGTCCCGGTCGATCAGCGCCGTAGCCGCCGCCTGACCGCCCTCCAGCGTGTACAGCGAGTGCTGGACCAGCTCGGTCTCGACGGTCTCGGCGCTCAGTCCCAGCTGGTCCTGCATCGCCCGCACGAAGCCCTCGATCTTGCGCTGGACCGGCACGAACCGCTTCGGCCCGAGCGCCAGCCCGATCCGGGTGTGGCCCAGCGACACCAGGTGCGTCACCGCGAGCGTCGTCGCGGCCCGGTCGTCGGGGGAGATGAACGGCGCCTGCACCTTCGGCGAGAACCCGTCCACCAGCACGAACGGCACGCCCTGCGCCCGCAGCCGCTCGTAGCGCTGCATGTCGGCGGTGGTGTCCGCGTGCAGCCCGGAGACATAGATGATCCCGGCGACCCCCCGGTCCACCAGCATCTCGGTCAGCTCGTCCTCGGTCGACCCGCCCGGCGTCTGCGTGGCGAGCACCGGCGTGTAGCCCTGGCGGGTCAGCGCCTGGCCGATGACCTGGGCAAGAGCCGGGAATATCGGGTTCTCCAGCTCCGGCGTGATCAGGCCCACCAGGCCCTCGCTGCGCTGCCGCAGCCGTACCGGGCGCTCGTAGCCGAGCACGTCCAGCGCGGCGAGCACGGACTGGCGGGTGGTGGCGGCGACGCCCGGCTTCCCGTTGAGGACCCGGCTGACGGTCGCTTCGCTCACCCCCGCCTGCGCAGCGATGTCCGCAAGCCGTGTGGTCACGGCACTGGACTGTACCGGTCGTATGTCGCCTTGCACACCGATGGGACGCCGTGCACGAGCGGCCGGACGGCCCGCCCTGGGTTGCTGCCTCATCGGGCTCCCTCGAAATGGTGACGGCAAGAACTTGCAGAGTCTTGCACACGCCTCGTCCGTCCGTTGAGCGGTAACGGCGAGGTAACCATCGTGTTCCCTTGCACTTTTTTTCTGCAAGGTCTTTCGCAACGCTTACAACGCTGTTACGTTCCTGGTCGCCCGGCCGCCGCAACGGCGCTGTCGGCAAGACCGCAGGGACGGCGGACGGGACCGCCCCTGCACAGCGGGCTTAACCCTCAAGGAGAACTCATGCGGCGTGGCATAGCGGCCTCCGCGCTCGTGGCGTCCCTCGCCCTCACGGCGACGGCGTGCGGCGGGAGCGACAGCGACAGCGGCAAGGCCGACGGCCCGGTCACCCTGACCTGGTGGGACACCTCCAACGCCACGAACGAGGCGCCGACGTACAAGGCCCTGGTCCAGCAGTTCGAGGCTGCCAACAAGAACATCAAGGTCAAGTACGTCAACGTCCCCTTCGACCAGGCGCAGAACAAGTTCGACACCGCCGCCGGCTCCAAGGGCGCCCCGGACATCCTGCGCTCCGAGGTCGGCTGGACCCCGGCCTTCGCCAAGAAGGGCTACTTCCTGCCGCTGGACGGCACCGAGGCCCTCGCCGACCAGGCGAAGTTCCAGCCGAACCTGATCAAGCAGGCCCAGTACCAGGG
Source organism: Streptomyces sp. NPDC051133 (assembly GCF_040682635.1). Taxonomy (NCBI): domain Bacteria; kingdom Bacillati; phylum Actinomycetota; class Actinomycetes; order Kitasatosporales; family Streptomycetaceae; genus Streptomyces; species Streptomyces sp. NPDC051133. Next base: position 36,560 of record NZ_JBFBBK010000055.1, on the reverse strand, counting down.
CAAGACCTACGGCGTGCCGCTGGTCACCGACACCCTCGCCCTCGTCTACAACAAGGCCCTGTTCAAGAAGGCCGGCATCACCGAGGCCCCCAAGACCTGGGACGAGCTGAAGGCGGACGCCGCCAAGATCGACAGCAAGGACAAGGTGTACGGCTACTGGGGCTCCACCCAGGCCTACTACGCCCAGACCTTCCTCTACGGCGAGGGCACCGACACCGTCGACGCCGGCGCCAAGAAGATCACCGTCGACTCGGCCGCCGCCAAGAAGGCCTACGGCACCTGGCAGAGCACCTTCTCCGGCCAGGGCCTGCACAAGGCCGACACCACCGCCGACGCCTACGCCCACATCCAGGACGCGTTCGTCAACGGCAAGGTCGCCTCGATCATCCAGGGTCCCTGGGAGATCACGAACTTCTACAAGGGCAGCGCCTTCAAGGACAAGTCGAACCTCGGCATCGCCACCGTCCCGGCCGGCTCCACCGGCAAGGCGGGCGCCCCGACCGGCGGCCACAACCTCTCGGTCTACGCCGGCTCCGACAAGGCCCACCAGGACGCGGCGCTGAAGTTCGTCAAGTTCATGACCTCGGCGTCCTCCCAGGAGGCCATCGCCCTGAAGAACTCCACCCTGCCCACCCGCTCCGACGCCTACACCGACAAGGTCAAGGCCGACCCGGGCATCGCCGGCTACCAGGGCGTCCTGAACGCCGCCCAGCCCCGCCCGGCCCTGCCCGAGTACAGCTCGCTGTGGGGTCCGCTCGACACCGAGCTGCCCAAGATCGCCGGCGGCAAGGAGTCGCTGGACAAGGGCCTGAGCAACGCCGAGGTGGCCATCGCCAAGCTGGTGCCCGACTTCAGCAAGTGAGCCCGCGTGGCCGTCGGATCCTCCCTGTACGCGAAGTCCCTGTACAAGAGGGGGGAAGGATCCGGCGGCCACCGCCCTGTGCCCAGCCCAACTCCTGATCTCTTCGAAGGTGTCGAACCATGACAGTCGCCATCGACCGCGCGACCGGCAAGCGCCGCGGTGACCGCGCGCCTAGGCCCGGGCTGGGGCAGCGCCTGAAGAACGGCTACCAGAGGTACTGGTACGCCTACGCGATGATCGCCCCGGTGGTCGTCGTCCTCGCCGTCATCGTGGGCTACCCGCTGGTCCGCGGTGTCTACCTGACCTTCACCGACGCCAACAGCCTCAACTCGGCGCGCACGATCGGCGTCAACCACATCCCGGCCGCCTACAAGTTCATCGGGTTCGGCAACTACAAGGACATCCTGTTCGGCCCGCTGTCGTACGACCGGTTCTGGTCGCACTTCCTGTGGACCGTGGTCTGGACGGCCGGCTGTGTGGTCCTGCACTACGTCTTCGGCCTGGGCCTCGCGCTCATGCTCAACGAGAAGCTGCGCGGGCGCACCTTCTACCGGCTCCTGCTGGTCGTGCCCTGGGCCGTGCCCACCTTCGTCACGGTCTTCTCCTGGCGGATCATGCTCGCCGACTCCGGTGTGCTGAACCAGGTCCTGCACGCGGTGCACCTGCCGCAGCCGCAGTGGCTGGAGGACACCTTCTGGCAGCGGTTCGCCGCGATCATGGTCAACACCTGGTGCGGTGTGCCGTTCATGATGCTCTCGCTGCTCGGCGGACTGCAGTCCATCGACTCCTCGCTCTACGAGGCGGCCGAGATGGACGGCGCCAGCGCCTGGCAGCGGTTCCGGCACGTCACGCTGCCGGGGCTGCGCTCGGTCAGCTCCACCGTCGTCCTGCTCGGCATCATCTGGACCTTCAACCAGTTCGCCATCATCTTCCTGCTGTTCGGCCCGACCGGCGCCCCCGACGCGCAGATCCTCGTCACCTGGGCCTACTTCCTGGGCTTCGGACAGCAGCCGCGGGACTTCGCGCAGTCCGCCGCGTACGGCGTGCTGCTGCTGTCGGTCCTCACCGTCTTCACCTCCTTCTACTTCCGCTGGCTGAAGCGCAATGACCAGCTCGCCGTCTGACGCCGCAGGAGCCGCCGCCATGAGCACCACGACCCTCGAAAAGACCGAGGCCGGGCCCGCCCCCCTCGCGCGGCCCGCGCGCCGGACCCGCCGGCGCGGCGAGCGCGGCCCGCTCGGCGCCGCCCTCCTGCACGGCGGCCTCACCGTCGCGAGCCTCATCGCGCTCGCCCCGGTGGCCTGGCTGGTCTTCCTCTCGCTCGGCCCCGAGAAGGACGACTACCTGCACCCGGGCAAGATCCTGGGCAAGGCCACCTTCTCGAACTACAGCTTCGTGCTGCAGCACACGGCCTTCTTCGACTGGTTCAAGTCGACGATGATCGTGGCCGGCGGCACCACGCTGATCGGGGTCTTCGTCGCCGCCACCACCGGTTACGCGGTCTCCCGCATGCGCTTCCCCGGCTACAAGCAGCTGATGTGGGTCCTGCTGCTCACCCAGGCCTTCCCGATCGCCATCCTGATCGTGCCGATGTACGAGATCTTCAGCCAGCTGGATCTCATCGACACCTACTGGTCGCTGATCGTCATCAACTGCACCACGGCCGTGCCGTACAGCGCCTGGCTGCTCAAGGGGTACTTCGACACCATCCCCTTCGAGATCGACGAGGCCGGACGGGTCGACGGGCTCAGCCCCTTCGGCACCTTCTTCCGGCTGATCCTGCCGCTGGCCCGCCCGGGCCTGGCCGTGGCCGCCTTCTACAACTTCATCACCGCCGTCGGCGAGGTCGCCTTCGCGACGACCTTCATGCTGGACGACTCGAAGTACACCTTCGCCGTCGGTCTGCAGACCTTCGTCAGCGAGCACGACGCACAGTGGAACTACATGGCCGCCACCGCGGTGCTGATCGCGATACCCGTGTCGGTGTTCTTCTACCTCGTGCAGAAGAACCTCGTCACCGGCCTCACCGCCGGCGGCACGAAGGGCTGACGCCCTCCGCCGAAGAGAGGCTCCCGCGCGCCTGTCCGCGCGGGTAGGCGGCCGCGGTGCCCATCCGACCCCGCTGTCACCGCGGCCGCCTCGCACTCCCCGGCCCGCCGCCGATCCACGCCCACCATGACCCTGTTACGCAACGCATCAAGGACGCCATGAGCCAGCAGCACCCTGCCGCACCGGCCCACCCCACTGCCGTCGTCACCGCCGACCGCCGCCGCGACTGGTGGCGGGACGCGGTCATCTACCAGGTCTATCCGCGCAGCTTCGCCGACAGCAACGGCGACGGCATGGGCGACCTGGAGGGCGTACGCTCCCGCCTGCCCTACCTGCGCGACCTCGGCGTCGACGCCGTGTGGCTGAGCCCCTTCTACGCCTCCCCGCAGGCCGACGCCGGCTACGACGTCGCCGACTACCGCGCCGTCGACCCCATGTTCGGCAACCTGCTCGACGCCGACGCCCTGATCCGCGACGCCCACACCCAGGGGCTGCGGATCATCGTGGACCTGGTGCCCAACCACTCCTCCGACCAGCACGAGTGGTTCAAGCGCGCCCTCGCCGAGGGCCCCGGCTCCCCGCTGCGGGAGCGCTACCACTTCCGCCCCGGCAAGGGGAAGGACGGCGAACTGCCGCCCAACGACTGGGAGTCCATCTTCGGCGGCCCCGCCTGGACCCGGGTGACGGAGCCGGACGGCACCCCCGGCGAGTGGTACCTGCACCTCTTCGCCCCCGAGCAGCCCGACTTCAACTGGGAACACCCCGCGGTCGGCGACGAGTTCCGCTCCATCCTGCGCTTCTGGCTGGACATGGGCGTCGACGGCTTCCGCATCGACGTGGCCCACGGCCTGGTCAAGGCGGCCGGCCTGCCCGACCTCGGCGCCCACGACCAGCTCAAACTGCTGGGCAACGATGTCATGCCGTTCTTCGACCAGGACGGTGTGCACGAGATCTACCGCCAGTGGCGGCTGATCCTCGACGAGTACTCCGAAAGGAAGGGGCCCGAAGGGCCTTCCGCAGCAGGGCGGTGGCGGGAGACGGGCGGGCGAATCTTCGTGGCGGAGGCCTGGACCCCGACCGTCGAGCGCACCGCCCACTACGTCCGCCCCGACGAGCTGCACCAGGCCTTCAACTTCCAGTACCTGGGCACCGAGTGGGACGCGAAGGAGCTGCGCACGGTCATCGACCGCACGCTGGAGGCCATGCGTCCGGTCGGTGCCCCCGCCACCTGGGTCCTGTCCAACCACGACGTCACCCGGCACGCCACCCGCTTCGCCAACCCGCCCGGCCTCGGCACCCAGATCCGCACGGCCGGCGACCGGGAGCTGGGCCTGCGCCGCGCCCGCGCGGCCACCCTGCTCATGCTCGCGCTGCCCGGCTCGGCGTACATCTACCAGGGCGAGGAGCTGGGCCTGCCGGACGTCGTGGACCTCCCCGACGAGGTGCGCCAGGACCCGGCGTACTTCCGCGGCGCCGGCCAGGACGGCTTCCGCGACGGCTGCCGGGTCCCGATCCCGTGGGCCCGTACGGGCTCGTCGTACGGCTTCGGCAGCGGCGGCAGCTGGCTGCCCCAGCCCCCGGCCTGGGCCGAGCTGAGCGTGGAGGCGCAGACGGCTGTGCCCGGCTCCACCCTGGAGCTGTACCGGGCCGCGCTGAGCCTGCGCCGGTCGCAGCCCGACCTGGGCGCGGGCGACGCGGTGGAGTGGCTGCGCGCCCCCGAGGGCGTGCTGGCCTTCCGGCGCGGGGAGTTCGTGTGTGTCGCCAACACCACGGGGGAGTCGGTGACGTCCCCGGCGTACGGCCGGGTGCTGCTCGGCAGCGCGGAGGTCACCGAGGCCGACGGTGAGGCCAAGGTGCCCGCCGACACGACCGTGTGGTTCACCACGGCCTGACGCCCCGTCTGAAAGTTCTTGCATCAACTTCACAACGGCCCGCTGTCTTTCGGACAGCGGGCCTTTAACATCTGCGTCACCGCAAGTTTGCTGAAACATTTCAGCAAGCACCTTCAAGGACGAAGGAACCCCCACATGGCACGCAGAACCCTCCCCGCGGTGTGCGCCCTCGCGGCCGCCCTCTCGGTTGGCATGTACCCGACTACGGCGCAGGCCTCCCCGCCCGGCACCAAGGACGTCACCGCCGTCCTCTTCGAGTGGAACTACGCCTCGGTGGCCAAGGAGTGCACCACCACGCTCGGCCCCGCCGGCTACGGCTACGTCCAGGTCTCCCCGCCCGCCGAGCACATACAGGGCTCGCAGTGGTGGACGTCGTACCAGCCGGTGTCGTACAAGATCGCGGGCCGGCTCGGTGACCGCACCGCCTTCAAGAACATGATCGACACCTGTCACGCGGCCGGCCTGAAGGTCGTCGTCGACACCGTCGTCAACCACATGTCGGCGGGCAGCGGCACCGGCACGGGCGGCTCGTCGTACACGAAGTACGACTACCCGGGCCTGTACTCGGTCCACGACTTCGACGACTGCACCTCCCAGGTCACCAACTACCAGGACCGCTGGAACGTCCAGCACTGCGAACTCGTCGGCCTGGCCGACCTGGACACCGGCGAGGAGTACGTCCGCAAGACCATCGCCGGCTACATGAACGACCTGCTCTCGCTGGGCGCCGACGGCTTCCGCATCGACGCGGCCAAGCACATCCCCGCCGAGGACCTGGCGAACATCAAGTCCCGTCTGACGAACCCGTCCGTCTACTGGAAGCAGGAGGTCATCTACGGCGCGAACGAGGCCGTCCAGCCCTCCGAGTACACCGGCAACGGCGACGTCCAGGAGTTCCGCTACGCCTACGACCTCAAGCGGGTCTTCAACAACGAGAAGCTGGCCTACCTGAACAACTTCGGCGAGGGCTGGGGCTATCTGAGCAGCTCCGTGGCCGGAGTGTTCGTCGACAACCACGACACCGAGCGCAACGGCTCGACGCTGAACTACAAGGACGGCGCGAACTACACGCTGGCCAACGTCTTCATGCTCGCCTGGCCCTACGGCGCCCCGGACATCAACTCCGGCTACGAGTGGTCCGACGCGGACGCCGGCCCGCCCAACGGCGGCAAGGTCAACGCCTGCTGGCAGGACGGCTGGAAGTGCCAGCACGCCTGGCCGGAGATCAAGTCCATGGTCGCCTTCCGCAACGCCACCCGCGGCCAGTCGGTCACGAACTGGTGGGACGACGGCAACAACGCGATCGCCTTCGGCCGCGGCGGCAAGGGGTACGTGGCGATCAACCACGAGAGCGGCAGCCTGACCCGCACGTACCAGACGTCCCTGGCCGCCGGGACGTACTGCAACGTCCAGAACAACACGACGGTGACGGTGAACTCGAGCGGACAGTTCACCGCCACGCTCGGCCCGAACACCGCGCTGGCGGTCTACGCCGGCAAGTCGACCTGCTGAACCGGACGGTGGCCCGCACCGCCGCCCCACGGCGGTGCGGGCCGAACCGCTTGAAAATCCTTACCGATGGTTTCAGGACTCTTGCTGCAACCCTTTCGTCGGCGGTACGGTCGCGCGGGGTCGGTCCCAAGAGAGCCGCATGCGCTAGGAGTTACCGCCTGTGATACCGAGAGCGAGACGGGCCGCGGCCGTCACCGCCACAGCCCTCGCCGCCGCACTGATCCAGCCACTGGCCGCCCACGCGGCCGCCCCGCCCGCGCCCCCCTCGGACGCGGCGCTCGCCGCCCAGCCCGCCCGGCACGACGACACCCGCGAGCAGTTCTACTTCGTCATGCCGGATCGTTTCGCCAACGGGGACACGTCCAACGACGAGGGCGGCCTGACCGGATCCCGGCTCAGCACCGGCTACGACCCCACCGACAAGGGCTTCTACCAGGGCGGCGACCTCAAGGGCCTGACGAAGCGGCTGGACTACATCAAGGGGCTCGGCACGACCGCCATCTGGATGGCGCCGATCTTCAAGAACCGCCCGGTGCAGGGCACGGGCGCCAACGCCTCCGCCGGCTACCACGGCTACTGGATCACCGACTTCACCCGGGTCGACCCGCACTTCGGCACCAACCAGGACCTGAAGAACCTCATCTCCAAGGCGCACGCCAAGGGCATGAAGGTCTTCTTCGACGTCATCACCAACCACACCGCGGACGTCGTGGACCACAAGGAGAAGTCCTCCGACTACCTCTCCAAGGGCGCCTTTCCCTACCTGACCGAGGACGGCCGGCCCTTCGACGACGCCGATTACGCGGACGGCGGAGGAACGTTCCCGGCCGTCTCCCGCTCCTCCTTCCCGTACACCCCCGAGGTCACGAGCAGGAGCAAGGTCCCGGCCTGGCTCAACGACCCGACGATGTACCACAACCGGGGCGACTCCACGTTCGCCGGCGAGTCCGCCACCTACGGCGACTTCTCCGGCCTGGACGACCTGTGGACCGAGCGTCCCGAGGTCGTGCACGGCATGGAGAAGATCTACGAGCGGTGGGTGAGGGACTTCGCCGTCGACGGCTTCCGGATCGACACCGTCAAGAACGTCGACATGGGGTTCTGGACCCAGTGGGCGACCGCGCTCGACCGCTACGCGGCGGCGCACGGGCGGAAGAACTTCTTCATGTTCGGCGAGACCTACTCCGCCGACACCTCCGTCACCTCGCCGTACGTCACCCAGGGCCGCCTCGACGCCACCCTCGACTTCCCCTTCCAGGACGCGGTCCGCTCCTACGCCTCCCAGGGCGGCAGCGCGCAGAAGCTGGCGAGCGTCTTCGGTGACGACTACACGTACACGACCGACAAGGCCAACGCGTACGAGCAGGTCACCTTCCTCGGCAACCACGACATGGGCCGCATCGGGTACTTCCTGAAGCAGGACAACCCGAAGGCGACCGACGCCGAGATCCTGAAGAAGGACGAGCTGGCCGACGAGCTGATGTTCCTCAGCCGCGGCAACCCGGTCGTCTACTACGGCGACGAGCAGGGCTTCACCGGCTCCGGCGGCGACAAGGACGCCCGCCAGACCATGTTCGCCTCCAAGGTCGCCGACTACCTGGACGACGACGAGATCGGCACCGACCGCACCCACGCGAGCGACTCCTACGACACGAGCGCCCCGCTCTACCGGCGGATCGCCGCGCTCGCGAAGCTCCGCAGGGCCGAACCGGCCCTGACCGACGGCGTCCAGACCGAGCGGTACGCGGCCGACGGCGCCGGCATCTACGCCTTCACCCGTACCGACGTGAGGACCGGCCAGGAGTACGTGGTCGCCCTCAACAACGCGGGCGAGGCGAAGACGGCCACCTTCACGACCGGCTCGGCCGGCATGTCCTACCGGGGCGTCTACGGCGCCGAGGACTCCCTGAAGTCCGGCGCCGACCGGAAGCTCACCGTCACCGTCCCGGCCGGCTCCGCCGTCGTCTACAAGGCCGCCGGCACCCTCGCCCGGCCGGCCACCGCGCCGACCGTCACCCTGACGGCACCGGCCGCCGGAGCCACCGGGACCGTGGACGTCACCGCCGGGGTCGACGGCGGACAGCTGAACCGGGTCGTCTTCGCCGCGCAGGTCGGGAACGCCAAGTGGCAGGTCCTCGGCTCCGCCGACCACGCCCCGTACAAGGTCACCCAGACCATCGGCAAGGACGTGCCCGCCGGCACCGCGCTGCGCTACAAGGCCGTCGTCGTCGACACGGCCGGGCACACCGCGAGCGCCACGGCGAGCACCACCACCGGCACCCCGCCCGCGCCCGAGACGCCCACCGCCTCCTCCCGGGACTACGCGGTCGTCCACTACAAGCGCACCGACGGCGACTACGCCGACTGGGGCCTGTACGCCTGGGGCGACATCGCGGACGGCGAGGCCACGAACTGGCCGGCCAGCCACCCCTTCACCGGCCGGGACGCCTACGGCGCCTTCGCCTACGTCAAGCTCAAGCCCGGTGCCTCGAACGTCGGCTTCCTGGTCATCGACAAGGACGGCACCAAGGACGTCTCAGCCGACCGGTCCATCGACGTCACCCGGACGGGTGAGGTGTGGATCGAGCAGGGCAAGCCGGACGTCCTGACGCAGAAGCCCGGCTACCCCGCGCAGGACAAGACCAAGGCGGTCATCCACTACCACCGCGCCGACGGGAACTACGACGGCTGGGGCCTGCACGTCTGGACGGGTGCCGCGAACCCCACCGACTGGTCGGACCCGCTGAAGCCGGTGAAGACTGATGCCTATGGCGCGGTCTTCGAGGTGCCGCTCACCGCGGGTGCCACCAGCCTCAGCTACATCATCCACAAGGGCGACGAGAAGGACCTCGCCGCCGACCAGTCCCTGGACCTCAAGGCCGACGGCTACGAGGTGTGGCGGTTGAACGGCCAGGAGGAGTACCTGCTGCCGCAGCCCGCGGGCAGCGCCGCCGCGGTCGACCTGACCACGTCCAAGGCGATCTGGATCGACCGGGACACCGTCGCCTGGAACGGCGCGGACGGCGCCGCCTCCACCCAACTGCTGTACTCCCACGACGGCTCCATCGCCGCCAAGGACGGGGCACTGACCAGCGACGACGAGCGCTGGCTGCGGCTGGAGAAGACCACGCTGACCGACGCCCAGAAGGCGAAGTTCCCGCACCTGAAGGACTACACCGCCTGGTCGGTGGACCCGCGCGACCGGGACCGGGTGCGCGAGGCGCTCACGGGCCAGCTCGTGGCCTCGCAGCGGGCCGCGAACGGTGCCGTGCCGGCCGCGACCGGCGTGCAGATCGCGGGCGCGCTGGACGACCTGTACCCGGGCGCGACCAAGGCGAAGCTCGGTCCCGTCTTCCACGACGGCAGGCCCACGCTCTCCGTCTGGGCGCCCACGGCCCAGTCCGTGCGGCTCGACCTGGACGGCTCGCTCAAGACCATGCACCACGACGCCGCGACCGGCGTGTGGTCCGTCACCGGCCCGGCGTCCTGGAAGGGCAAGCCCTACCGGTACGTCGTGAAGGTGTGGGCGCCCAGCGTCCGCAAGATCGTCACCAACAAGGTCACCGACCCCTACTCGGTCGCCCTCACCGCGGACTCCGCGCGCAGCCTCGTCGTCGACCTGGACGACCGGTCCCTCGCACCGAGCGGCTGGGCGGGGCTGCACAAGCCCAGGGCGGTACCGCTGAAGGACGCGCAGATCCAGGAGCTGCACGTCCGGGACTTCTCGGTGGCCGACAAGACCGTCCCGGGCAAGCACCAGGGCACCTACCTGGCCTTCACCGACAAGGACAGCGACGGCTCCAGGCACCTGCGGCAGCTGGCGAAGTCCGGCACGTCGTACGTCCACCTCCTGCCCGCCTTCGACTTCGCCACCGTCCCGGAGAAGAAGGCCGACCAGGCGAGCACCGACTGCGACCTCGCCTCCTACCCGGCCGACTCCGACAAGCAGCAGGAGTGCGTGGCGAAGACCGCCGCGAAGGACGCCTTCAACTGGGGCTACGACCCGTACCACTACACGGTCCCCGAGGGCTCGTACGCCACCGACCCGGACGGCACGGCCCGTACGGTCCAGTTCCGCAAGATGGTCCAGGCGCTCAACCAGGACGGCCTCAGGGTCGTCATGGACGTCGTCTACAACCACACGGCGGCCAGCGGCCAGGCGGACACCTCCGTGCTCGACAGGATCGTGCCCGGCTACTACCAGCGGCTGCTCGCCGACGGCACGGTGGCCAACAGCACCTGCTGCTCCAACACCGCACCCGAGAACGCGATGATGGGCAAGCTGGTCGTCGACTCGATCGTCACCTGGGCCAAGGAGTACAAGGTCGACGGGTTCCGCTTCGACCTCATGGGACACCACCCGAAGGCCAACATCCTCGCGGTCAGGAAGGCCCTCGACGCGCTGACCCTGGAGAAGGACGGCGTCGACGGCAAGAAGATCATCCTGTACGGCGAGGGCTGGAACTTCGGCGAGGTCGCGAACGACGCCCGGTTCGTGCAGGCCACGCAGGCGAACATGGCCGGCACCGGCATCGCCACCTTCTCCGACCGCGCCCGTGACGCGGTGCGCGGCGGCAGCCCCTTCGACTCCGACCCCGGCGTCCAGGGCTTCGCGTCCGGCCTCTACACCGACCCCAACTCCTCCACCGCCAACGGCTCGAAGGAGGAGCAGAGGGCCCGGCTGCTGCACTACCAGGACCTGATCAAGGTGGGTCTCAGCGGCAACCTCGCCAAGTACCGCTTCACCGGCACCGACGGCAAGGAGGTCACCGGAGCCGGGATCGACTACAACGGCTCGCCCGCCGGATACGCGGACGCGCCCGGCGATGCCCTCGCCTACGTGGACGCGCACGACAACGAGTCCCTCTTCGACGCGCTGACCTACAAGCTGCCGAAGGACACCCCGGCCGCCGACCGGGCCCGGATGCAGGTCCTGGCGATGGCCACGGCGGCCCTCTCGCAGGGGCCGGCCCTCTCCCAGGCGGGCACCGACCTGCTGCGTTCGAAGTCCCTGGACCGCAACTCCTTCGACAGCGGGGACTGGTTCAACGCCATCCACTGGAACTGCGCCGACGGCAACGGCTTCGGTCGCGGGCTGCCCATGGCCGCCGACAACCAGTCCAAGTGGGAGTACGCCAAGCCGCTGCTGACCTCGGTCAAGGTGGGCTGCGCGCAGATCACCGGCGCCTCGGCCGCCTACCAGGACCTGCTGCGGATCCGTACGACCGAGCAGGCGTTCTCGCTCGGCACCGCCGCGCAGGTGCAGGACCGGCTGTCCTTCCCGCTGTCCGGCAAGGACGAGACGCCCGGGGTGATCACGATGAAGCTGGGCGACCTGGTCGTCGTCTTCAACGCCACCCCGCAGCGGCAGGAGCAGAAGATCACCGGTCTGGCCGGCACGCACTACCGGCTGCACCCGGTGCAGGCCTCCGGCGCCGACGCGGTGGTCAAGACCTCCTCCTACGCGGCCGGCTCGGGCAGCTTCACCGTCCCGGCGCGGACGGTGGCGGTCTTCACCCGGGCGGGGAAGTAGGGTCGGGGCGTCGTCGCAGAACAGGAGTGCCCATGCCGCAGATCACCGTCGACTACTCGTCCCCGGTCGAGGACCAGTTCGACCTGGCCGGTTTCGCGCGGGCGCTGCACGAGGCGACCGTCGAGATCGCCGGGGCGAGGCCCGAGGCGTGCAAGACGCTGTTCCGGTACAGCGACTGGCGCGCGTTCGGGTACGAGGACCCGGAGAAGCACGCGATCTTCCACGTGACCTTCGGGCTGCTCGCCGGACGCACCGACGAGACGAAGGCGAGGCTGACGGAGACGGCGCTCGAACTGCTCCGCACGTACGTGCCGCCGGAGGACGGCGTCACCCTGCACGCCTCCGCCGAGGTCCGCGACCTCGACCCCTCCTACCGCAAGTACGAGGGTTAGGGCGTACGAGGGTCAGGACCCCAGGGTGACCAGCCGGCCGACGAGCTCCGCGAAGGGGCCGTCGGCCGGCTCGTCCTTGACCATGGTGCGCAGCAGGTCGGCCATGTCCGCGTCGTAGGCGGCGCTGACCGCGGCCAACGCGGCGAAGTCGTGCACGAGCTGCAGCTGCAGCTCGGCGCGCGGGACACGGCGGCCGTCCAGCCAGATCAGGGCGGTGGACTCGGCGAGCGAGATCCAGGAGCGGACGACCAGCTCCAGGCGCGGGGAGGCCTCCGTGACGCCCAGATGCGTCAGCATCTGGTCATAGGCGGCCTGCCGCACGGAGTCGATGAGCGCGTTCGTCGTCGAGGAGCCGACGGCGGGACCGCCGCGCATCAGCGCCGAGAAGCCGGGGCCGTGCTCGTCCACGAAGTCGAAGTAGCGGCCCATCACCCGCAGCAGCCGGGTGCCGAGCGGGCCCTCGTGCGGCTCGGCGAACCGGTCCGCCAGATCCTCCGCGGCACGCTTCAACGCGGCCTCGTACAGGCTGAGTTTGCCGGGGAAATAGTGGTAGACGAGCGGGCGCGAGATGCCCGCCGCCGACGCTATCTCGTCGATGGAGACCTCGTCGGGCGAGCGTCGGCTGAACAGGTCGAGGGCGACGCCGATCAGCTGCTGCCGCCGCTCCTCGACGCCCATCCTGCGGCGAACCCCGGTACTCATGCGAACACTTTACCGATCGGTTCCAGCCGCCGGTGTTCACATGTCGAGCACCAGGTGATCGCCCCGGGCCCGGGACACGCAGATCAGCATCGAGTCGCCCCGTTCGGCGTCCGTCAGCAGCTCGTCCCGGTGATCCACCTCGCCCTCCAGCACCCGCTGTTGGCAGGTCCCGCAGAACCCCTGCTCACAGGAGTAGGCGGTGTCCGGCAGCTCGCGGCGTACGGCGGCCAGCACGGTGGAGCCGGCCGGGACGGTCAGCGTCCTCCCGCTGCGGCGCAGTTCGAGGGAGAAGCCCGTGTCGCCGCCGGCAGACGCACGCGGGGCGAACCGCTCCAGGTGCAGCGTGGCCCCCGCGGGCAGCCGGGCCTCGACCGCCTCCGTCAGCCCCTCCGGACCGCAGACGTAGACGGCGGTCCCCTCCGCCGTGGCCGCGAACAGCGCGTCCAGGTCGGGGCGCCCGTCCGTGTCCTCGGCGACGACCGTGAGCCGGTCCCCGGCGAGCTTGCGCACCTCCTCCAGGAACGGCATCGAGGCCCGGGTCCGTCCGCCGTACAGCAGCCGCCACTCGGCGCCCTCCGGCAGGGCCCGCAGCATGGCCAGGACCGGGGTGATGCCGATACCGCCGGCGACGAAGACGTACGCGGGCGCCTCGACGAGCGGGAAGCGGTTCCGGGGGCCCCGCACCTCCAGCTCCATGCCCTCGGTGAGCTGCTCGTGCACCTCCCGGGAGCCGCCCCGGCCGTCTTCCACGAGCCGCGTGGCGACCGTGTACGAGGAGCCGTCCTCGGGGTCGCCGCACAGCGAGTACTGGCGCACGAGCCCCGAGGGCAGCACCAGGTCGAGATGGGCCCCGGGCTCCCAGCGCGGCAGGTCACGGCCGTCCAGACGCAGTTGTACGACACCGTCGGCGATCGTCTCGTGCGAGGTGAGCTGCAGCCGCAGCGCCCGAGAGCGCGGCCGGCCGGAGAGCGGCGGGTCGAGGGCGGGCAGCGGCCACAGCGGCGAGACCCGGACCCGGCGGCGCAGCGCCCGCCGGGTCAGCAGGGCGGCGCCGGCGACGAGTGCGACGGTGCGCAGCTTCGGCATCAGGCGGCCTCCCGCTTCTGAGCGGCGAGCGCGGCCGGGGAGGCCGCGAGGTAGGCCACGGCCTGGGCGGTGGAGCACTCGTGGGAGGGGTGGTAGGCGCGGCTGAGGTAGCGGGGGATGGACCGCAGCATGTCGCCCGTGGCGGGCAGGGTGCCCTGCCGGCCGCGCTGGTAGAAGTCCTTGACGGAGGCCTTGGCGTCGACGAGGGTCGGGTCGTTCTCCATGAAGAAGCGGGTCCCGCGCTGCCACAGGAACACCAGGGCCGAGAAGGCCAGCGCCCAGGTGCGCGCCCGGCGCCGGTAGCCGCCGTCGACGTGCAGGAAGAGGTCGAAGGCGACCGAGCGGTGCTCGACCTCCTCGGCGCCGTGCCAGCGCAGCAGGTCCAGCATGGTGGGGTCGGCGCCGCGCCGGTCCAGCTCGGCGGCGTTGAGCACCCAGTCGCCGAGGAACGCGGTGTAGTGCTCGATGGCCGCGATCAGGGCGATCCGCTCCAGCAGCCACCAGCGGCGGGCCCGGCCCGGCGGCAGCGTGCGGTCGCCGAGCAGCTTCTCGAAGAACCAGTCGACCTGCGCGGTGTACGGCGTCGGGTCGAGGCCCAGCTCGCGCAGGTGCGGCAGCACCTCGTCGTGGGCCTGGGAGTGCATGGCCTCCTGCCCGATGAACCCGACGACGTCCTCGCGGAGCCGGTCGTCCCGGATCAGCGGCAGCGCCTGCTTGTAGACGTGCACGAACCACCGCTCACCGGCGGGCAGCAGCAGATGCAGCACGTTGATGGTGTGCGTGGTGAACGGGTCCCCGGGCACCCAGTGCAGCGGCGTGTCCTCCCACGAGAAGGACACGTTGCGGGCCTTGAGCGGGATGCGCTCGGACTCCACCGGCCGGGCCTGCGTGTTAGACATGGCGTCAATCTACTGGCGGGTAGACGGTGTGAGAACCCCTTCGACCCACCTTGTTGACGCCGATGTCAGCTAGCGGAGCCCGGTGATCGACCGCCCGTCCGTGAGCGTCCCGCCCAGGTCGGCCCGGGCCCCCTGCTCGGCCCGGGCCACCAGCAGCGGTCCCGGCCCGGCGGCGGTGACCCCGCCCTTCGCGCGGATCGACGCCGTGTCCCTGTCGCCCGCCGCCAGCAGATACCAGTGCCCGGCCCGGGACTTCCACAGCACCCCGGCCAGCACATGCGGATCACGCGGCCCGCAGGCCCGCACGTCCGTGCCCTTGGCGACGACCGCCCCGACCGGGCCGCCCGGCGTCCGGAACTGGGCCAGCGCCGCCGTCCCGTCGCCGCGCCAGGTCTCGGCCCTGGTGCACACCCAGCCGGCCGCCCCGCTGCCGTCGGGCAGCGGCTGGTCGGCGTAGGCCCAGGCGTTGACGCTGCGGATGCCCGCCGAGCGCTCGGCCGACAGGGAGCAGGCGAAGGGCGCCCAGTCCCGCAGCCCCCGCGCGCCCACGGCCTCGCCGGCCGAGTCCGGCCGGCCGGCCGTCAGATGGGCCGGGACCAGCTCGCCGAGGTCGGTGGAGAGCCGGGTGCCGGAGACGTCGGTCAGCTGGAGCACGGTCCACGAGCTGCACCTGCCGGGCTGCAGCGCGGGGCTGGTCAGCGGGGCGGTGACCCCGCCGGACACGGTCAGCGGGGTCGCGGGGGAGTCCGGCTTCATCAGGTCCCGCGAGGCCGCCTTCCGCACCCACGGCGCGGTCAGATAGCGGACGTTGCCGTCGGAGCGGCCCAGCACGAGCGCGCCCGCCTCGGCGCCGGTCGCGCCGTCGACCCGGGCGAAGTCGAGGGCCGCGCCCTGCGTGCCGTCCGCCGGCTCGGCGTAGCGGACGATGCGCAGGCCGTCGTACAGCATCACCACCCGGACGTTGTCGACCTGTCCCGCGTACAGCAGCTGGGGCGGGCCGGCCGGGCCGCCGGTCTGGGTGCCGGGCGTGGCCGAGACCCGGACCGCCTCTCCGGGCCGGGCCCACACGGCGAGGGCGCGGCGCAGCAGGTCGCGGTCGCCGGTGAGCGGGCCGCGCGCGGGCCACACGGAGAAGTCGGTGCGCGCGGACGTCTCCCAGGCGGTGGGGGAGACGCGGGTCAGTCCGGCCGGGTCGAGGGCCGCCTCGGCGGACGGGTTCTCGGCGTAGACGGGCGCGGCGGCGCCGTCCGGACCCCAGCCGCCGCCGGGCAGGGCGATCAGCGCCCCGCACACCGCGAGCGCGGCGGCGGCGGCGAGGGCGGCCTTGGTGTGCTGGCGGCGGCGCATCAGATCGGTCGGCCGCACCTGCAGCGAGCAGGGGTCGAACTCGGAGGAGGACAGCAGCGCGGGCTGCGTGGGCACGCCGTTCGCCGCGGCCAGCGCGCCGCCCGGGTCGTCGACCCCGGCGGCCTCGAGGAGCGCGCGGATGCCGGCGTCGGGCAGGTTCTCCAGGCCGCGCAGCACATACGCGGCGCGGGCCGGTCCGGACAGGGCGGACAGCCGCTGGTCCAGGGCGAGTTCGTCGGCGCCGCCCGAACGCGGGAACAGCTTGAGGCCCCACACCTGGGGCAGCAGCGGCGGGAGCTGGGCGAGCCGCGGCAGACCCGAGCGGGGGCGGGCCGCCGCCAGCGCCGCCCGCAGCACGCGCTCGCGGAGACAGGCGTATCCCGGATCGCCGTCCCGGCCCGAGGCCTGGGCCGGGATCAGGGACGCCTGCTTGCGGCCCCGGGGCAGCGCCCGCTGGACGAGGGAGTGTGCGGTCAGGACGCGGCGGCCGCGGCCGAGGCCCGGCGGCAGCACCAGGTAGGCGATCCGGACCAGTCGTGGGTAGTGCTCGACGAGCGCGGCCTCGGCCTGCTCGACGTCGACCGGGCCGGAGGCGAGCGCGTGACGCGGGGCTACATCCTGTGACTGCACGTCGGGGAAAACGAGCGAACCGGTCGTTGGTCACCGCCGAGCGGGTGGTTTCAGTCCTCCGGCTCGACCAGCAGCCGCGCGTAGTTGGCCATCGACCGCTGGTAGCGCGGCAGATGAGGGGCCAGCGCGCCGAGCACCAGGGACAGGCCCTCACGGTCGCGGCCGAGGCTGGACAGGCACAGGGCGAGGCAGGCCCGCACCGCGTCGTCCAACTCGTCGGAGGGCGCGTCCAGTTCGGGGGTGAGCAGCTTGACGCCCTCCTCCGCCTGGCCGACGTTGCGCAGCGAACTGGACATCTGGATCTTGGCCCGGCGCCCCTTGTAGCCGCTGAGCCCACGGGCCAGCGCCTCCCGGTACAGCGGCACCGCGTTGTCCGAGTGCCCGGTCGAGTCCCAGGCGCAGGCCTGCTCGAAGGGGCCCAGCGGGCTGTCGTCCGGCAGTTCGGCGACGAGCCCGTCGATCAGCGCGCGGAACTCCTGCGCGCGCTCCTCCGGATAGTCGTCGAAGGTGGCCCAGGCGGCGGCCACACGGTCTTCCCAGTTCTCGTTCACCGGGTCACCTTCGCACACCCGTGCCCCTGCGGCACCGGAATTGAGCGGACGGACGCCGGCAGCCGTATCCGAAGGAGCTGAGGCATGCTGGGCCCACAGGACCGGAGGAACAGATGAGGGTGACACGACTGCTGGCGGCCGCCGCGGCCGTCCTGGCGCTGGCGGGCTGCGGCTCGGGCGGGGACACCAAGGCGGTCCCGCCGACCGCGACCGGCAGTCTGGAGCGCCTGGCCGCCGAGGTGAAGTGCAAGCCGAACATGCAGACCGACGCCGACGAGATCCGCCAGGCCATCTGCGACAACAGGGACGGGAAGTTCATCCTCGCCACCTTCGCCACCGACCGCGGCCAGCGCGAGTGGATCAACGACGCCAAGGACTACGGCGGTTACTACCTGGTCGGCCGCAAGTGGGTCGCCGTCGGTGACGACGGCGTGGTCAAGGCGCTGCGCGGCACGCTCGGCGGGGACGTGGAGATCGGCACCGACCACCACGCGCACTCCCACTCGGGCTGAACCGGTCCCGCGCACACGGGAAGGCCGGTGACGGGAGGGGGTTCCGTCACCGGCCTCGTTCGTGGCCCGCGTCAGATGGTCAGGCGCAGTTCTGGCCGCGGTTGACGCAACTGGCGATCCGGTTGGCCAGGCCGCCGGTCGTGACGCTGATGAAGTCGTCGTGGTCGGTCGCCGGCTTGTGCAGCTGCTCCGGGAAGCCGTCCACGGCGTAGGCGTTCTTCACCTGGCCGTTCTGGATCGTCGGCGGCGTGATGTCGTACACCAGGCGCATCGTCAGCTGCGGGATCGCCTTGAAGCCGTTCCCGCAGACACCGCTCGCCGGGTCGGCGAACGCCACGTGCGTACGGTGGTTGGCGCTGTCGATGTTCTGCCCGTCCCAGCAGCTCTGGAAGGCGAACGTCCGCACCACCTTGCTGCCCTGCGGGCAGATCGGGTACTGCTGCGTCAGCTGGACCTTGTTCTCGAAGCCGGTGCAGCTCCAGTGCGCGTTGGCGTTGGCCAGACCGTTGGTGGTGGTCTTGGCGTCACCGGTGATGATGCGCAGGAACTGCGGCATCGCGACGACCTTGCTCGCCGGGCTGCCCACGTACTTGATCTGGGCCTGCACCGGGGTCAGGATCTTGCCGACGTTGCCTTCCTTGCCACCGCCGTCCGCGTTCTGGTCGAAGTCCTGCGAGCCGTCCTGGACGCGGACCACCGGCCAGTAGTACGACGACAGGTCGTTCCTGTTCTGGCAGCTGGTGCCGCCCTGCAGGAACGTCTGGTTGCTGGAGAACGCGTTGACCTTCTGGTTGCCGACGTAGTCGTGCAGGTGGTGCGCGCCGTTGGTCACGCCGGGCGCCACGATCACGTTGTCCGTGTTGTGGTTCTTGTTGGCGTTGACACCGCAGCGCGTGGTGAAGGTGCCGGTCGAGGCGTTCTGCAGCTGGCGCGGCTTGCCCTGGACGTTCGGCGCGACCTTGGTGATGTCGACGAAGTCGGCCGCGACCGGGCCGTTGCCGGCCTGCCCGCCGATGTTCTGCCCGGCGTTGCCCTGCTGCTGGCCGCCCTGCTGCTGGCCGCCTTGCTGCTGGCCGCCCTGCTGCTGACCACCGGTGTTCTGCTGCTGCCCGCCGGTGTTCTGCTGCTGACCACCGCTGTTCCCCCCAGCGGTGGTCTGGTTCGCGGACTGCGTCGTACAGGCGGCGAGCTGCTTGAGCGAGTTGTCGAAGGAGCCGCCGACCCGCTGGATGTCGATCCTGATCCGGTCGATCGTCGCCGACCGCTTCTCCTTGAGCGGGCCGACGATCGAGTTCTGCACGAAGCTCGGGTCCTTGGCCTGCGCGTCCCGCGTGGAGGCGAGCCGGTTGTAGGCCTCGGTGACCTGCCGGTCGAGGTTCGCCAGCTCCCGCGCCACGCCGTAGCGGGCCCGGCTCGGCACGTTCGTCAGCTTCTGCTGGACGTCCGGGCAGGAGATCGTCGCGACCTGCGCCGTCGACGCCTTCGTCTGGTTGCCTCCCCACGACTGGTTGCCCGGCTCGTGCGCCGAGGCGTAGAAGTTCGCCCAGATCAGCCCGCCCCCACCGAGCGCTAGGGCCGCCGATGCGGCTATGGCCTTGGTGGCCAGCGGCGTACGGCGTTTTCGTGTGTTGCGTCCCATGGAACTCCTCTGACTTCCTTGCGGGGCAGCATCGAGGCGCCCGACAGGAGTGAAGCGGCGCCCTTCCATACGGACGCCGCCCCAGAGGTGTTCACCGGTCTCACAAATTCCTCGCGGAAACAGCCGAGTTGGCAGGTCAGCGTTCCCGGTCGAGATGGGCGAGCACGGCCAGCACGCGCCGGTTGTCGTCGTCCGACACCTCCAGGCCCAGCTTGGTGAAGATGTTGGAGGTGTGCTTGGCGACGGCCCGCTCCGTCACCACGAGCTGCGCCGCGATGCCCGCGTTCGACCGGCCCTGCGCCATCAGTTCCAGCACCTCCAGCTCACGCGGGGTGAGCCGGGCGAGCGGCCGGTCGTCGGCGGCCCGCCGGGACAGCAGCTGCTGGATCACCTGCGGATCCATCGCCGTACCGCCCGCCGCCACCCGGCGTACCGCGTCCACGAACTGCTCCGCGTCGAACACCCGGTCCTTCAGCAGGTAGCCCACCCCGCCGGTGCCGTCGGCGAGCAGCTCGCGCGCGTACAACTGCTCCACGTGCTGGGAGAGGACCAGCACCGGAAGCCCGGGCCGCGCCCGCCGGGCCGCGAGCGCGCACTGCAGGCCCTCGTCGGTGTGCGTGGGCGGCAGCCGTACGTCGACCACGGCGACGTCCGGCTCCAGCTCCGCCAGCGCCCTGGTCAGTTCCGGGCCGGACTCGACGGCGGCGGCGATCTCGAAGCCGAAGGCCTCCAGCATTCGCACCAGCCCGTCGCGCAGCAGGAAGAGGTCTTCGGCTAGGACAACGCGCACGGCATCTCCATGGTCACCAGGGTGGGTCCGCCGGCGGGGCTGCTGACGGCCAGGACGCCGTCGAATGTACCGAGCCGGCGCTCGACGCCGGCGAGCCCCGACCCGGCCCCGACCGTCGCACCGCCCTTGCCGTTGTCGGTCACCGTGATCCGCAGCATGCCGTCCGCGTGGTGCAGGTCCACCCAGATCCGGTCGGCGCCGGAGTGCTTGACGGCGTTGGTGAGGACCTCGCTGACCGCGAAGTACGCGGCCGACTCCACGGGGGCGTCCGCGCGGCCGGGCAGCTCCACGGTCACCTCCGTGGGCAGCGGCAGCCGCAGCGCCAGCGCCCGCACGGCGTCGCCGAGGCCGCGTTCGGCGAGGACCGGCGGATGGATGCCGCGCACCAGGTCGCGCAGCTCCTCCAGGGCCTCCGCCGAGTTCCGGCGGGCCTGGGCGAGCAGCCGCTTGGCCTGGGCCGGGTCCCGTTCGATCAGCATCTCGACGGTCCCGAGGTCCATGCCCATGGCGACGAGCCGGGCCTGCGCGCCGTCGTGCAGGTCCCGCTCGATGCGCCGCAGCTCGGCGGCGGAGGTGTCCACGGCGTCCTGCCGGGTCTCCGTCAGCACCCGTACCCGCTCGGTGAGTTCCCCGATGCCGGTGCCGAGGACGGCCCGGGTGAGCGTGAAGTGGACGGTCAGCAGGCGGGAGGTGTAGCGCAGGGCCACGACCAGGAGCGCGGCGGCCAGCACGGCGGCGGCCAGCGCGGTCCATGTGCCCTGGACCGGCACGAAGAGATACCAGTACGGCCCGTCCTCCACCCGCCACAGCCCGGCCGCCACCGCGAACCCCTCCAGGGGGTAGAGCAGCAGCAGCGCCGGGACCAGGGCCGTGACGAAGCCCGCCGTCATGTCCACCGGCAGCCAGCGCACGTCCCGCCAGGTCTGCGGGTCGCGGAGCATGACGGAGGTGCGGGTCCACGGCCAGGCGCCGGACGGGACCGGCCGGTACGCCGACGCGATCCGCACCCCGCACCACTCGGCCGCGAGCCGCTTGCGGGTCTCCGCCAGAGCCCGTACGCCGCTCAGGGCCATCGGCGTCGTGACGAGCCCGATCCCGAGGGGGATCAGCGCGAGCGACACAAGGGTCAGGACGAGGAACACCACGCTGAACGGCAGCACGGAGAGGGCCAGTACCAGTCCCCGTACGGCGGCCAGCGCCGTCTCCCGGGCGCGGGTACGTCGGTCGTCGCTCTTGCTGTGGGTGTTCATGGCGTCAGTCTCGTCGACGCCCGCGCGGGGGTCACTCGCCCGAGGCCCCCTCTTCGGGGGTGGTGCCAGGTACACCATCCGCGCCCGTTGCGGCCAGCACCTTCGCCTCCGTCTGCGGGTCCAGGCCCGGGGCCGTCCGGTCCGGGCGCAGCGGCGCGGTCCCGCCGAGCCGGGTCAGCCACCGCCAGGTGTCGGCGACGGTCTCGCCCACCGGCCGGCACACCAGTCCCGTGGCCAGGGCGCGGGAGACGTCGCTGCCGTGGACGCCGTCCCACTCGCCGCCCGGCGGCACCCACAACGGCAGCTGGGTCCAGGGTTCGACACCGGCGGCCAGGATCACCTCCGGGTCGGTCCAGCGCAGTCCGGCGTCCGCGCCGGTGGCCCGGACGCACTCCTGGAGGAACTCGCCCATGGTCGTGTGCCCGGGCGGGCCGACCAGGTCGTACGGCCCGCTCAGCCGCTGCTCCACCCCGCCCAGGATCCACGCGGCGAGGTCGCGGGCGTCGATGTACTGCAGGGGCAGGCCGCGCGGACCGGGGGCCAGGACCGGGCCGCCGCGGGCGATCCGGGTCAGCCACCAGGGCAGCCGGCCGACGTTCTCGTGCGGACCGAGGATCAGCCCGGCCCGCACCAGCAGCGAGCCCTCCTCCCCGAAGGCCTCGATCGCGGCCAGTTCGCCGCCGCGCTTGTCCCGCGGGTAGTCGGCCGGCCCGGCGTCGGCCGCGGCGCCCTCGACCAGCGGGGCGTCCTCCGCGGCCCCGCGCCGCCAGGGCCAGGCGTACACGGACCGGCTGGAGACGTACACGTACCGCCCGGCGCGGTCCCGCAGCAGCCGTGCCGCGTCGAGCACGGCGCGGGGCCCGGCCGACCAGGTGTCGACCACGGCGTCCCAGCCGCCGGCGTCGGCGGCGAGCGCGGCCAGGCCGCCCGGGGCGGTGCGGTCACCGTGCAACGACCGTACGCCGTACGGGGGTTGGTGCCGTCCCCGGTGGAAGACGGTCACCTCCCAGCCGCGCCCCAGCGCGGCCTCTGCTACGGCCCGCCCCACGAACTCCGTACCGCCCAGCACGAGAAGTCTCATGCCGTCGATCCTGCCCGCTGCGGGCGCGCGGCGGTACGGGGCTCTGCCGAGGGCAGAGCGGGACGGTCAGCGGCCGGTCGGCGGGGTGTACTTGTAGCCGACCCGGCGCACCGTCTGGATCGTCCGGCGGTGCTCGGCGCCGAGCTTGCGGCGCAGCCGGGCGATGTGCACGTCGACGGTGCGGCCGTCACCGACGTGGCCGTAGCCCCACACCGTGGTGACGAGCTGGTCGCGGGTGTGCACCCGGTGCGGGTGCGCCACCAGATGCGTGAGCAGCTCGAACTCCAGGTAGGTGAGGTCGAGTTCACGGCCGTCGACGCTGGCGGTGCGCTGCACGGGGTCGATCCGCACCAGCGGGTCGGTGTCCGCGGCCGCAGCCGCCTCCGGCTGGTCCGGGACGGCGACCGGCAGGAACGGCGGCCGCTGGTCGGCCGGCACCAGCACCAGGTAGCCGACCATCGGCGGCCGGCCGGGCAGGACGGGCAGGGTGTGCTGCGGCGCGGGCAGCCAGGTGGCGCCGGGCGGCAGGAAGTCCGCGACGTCGACCACCTCGTCCCGGTCGACGGCCCGGAGGCGGTGCCGGGTGCCGTTCGGGGCGGGGGCGGTCAGGGTGGCGGTGGAGAGGGAACGAGTGGTCGCCATGAGAGGTCAGCTCTTTCGCGCGAGGAGTGCGTCGGGAGGTGCGACGGCCGCGATTCGTGGTCGGGCGCGCCGGAGGGACGTTCGTCGTTTCGCGCTGGCCGAAGGCCGGGGGTTACGGCTTTAGAGGGCCCGCGCGTTCGTCGCGCGGCAACACACCCGGTCGAAGTCGTGGTGCTGACGGGAAGGCCAGAAGGGCTCGAGGTCATGGCGACCCGTCGCGGTGTACTTCTGGAAGCTGGCCATGCGCCCATTGAAGCAGACGTGGGCTCCGGACAGGAGCCCTCTCTCACTGCTTGGACGCGTCCTTGACGTGAAGTTGACGTCACGTGCGGCCCGGCGGCCGGCATACGGCCCTGATCAGCGGCTTGCCGCCCGTGACCGCGCCCGAAATGCCGTCTCGGCATGCGGACCGGAGACGCAGCAGGGGCGCCCACCGTGACGGTGGGCGCCCCTGGCGGAAGCGGGACGGATCAGACCTGGCCGGCCTTCTCCAGCGCGGAGCAGCAGGTGTCCACCAGCAGGCGGGTCACCACGTACGGGTCGACGTTGGCGTTCGGGCGGCGGTCCTCGATGTAGCCCTTGCCGTCCTTCTCCACCTGCCACGGGATACGGACCGAGGCGCCGCGGTCCGAGACGCCGTAGGAGTACTCGTCCCACGGGGCGGTCTCGTGCAGGCCCGTCAGGCGCTCGTCGATGCCGGCGCCGTAGTTCTTGACGTGGTCCAGCGGCTTGGAGCCCTCACCGAGCGACTCGCACGCGGTGATGATCGCGTCGTAGCCCTCGCGCATGGCCTTGGTGGAGAAGTTGGTGTGCGCGCCCGCGCCGTTCCAGTCGCCCTTGACCGGCTTCGGGTCCAGGGTCGCGGTGACGCCGAAGTCCTCGGCGGTGCGGTACAGCAGCCAGCGGGCCACCCACAGCTGGTCGGAGACCTCCAGCGGGGCGAGCGGGCCGACCTGGAACTCCCACTGGCCCGGCATGACCTCGGCGTTGATGCCGGAGATGCCGAGGCCGGCCTTCAGGCAGTTGTCCAGGTGGGCCTCGACGACGTCGCGGCCGAAGATCTCGTCGGCGCCGACACCGCAGTAGTAGCCGCCCTGCGGGGCCGGGAAACCGTTCTCGGGGAAGCCCAGCGGACGGGAGCCCTCGAAGAAGGTGTACTCCTGCTCGATGCCGAAGATGGGCTCCTGCGCGGCGAACCGCCCGGCGACCTCGGCCAGCGCGGCACGCGTGTTGGACCGGTGCGGGGTCATGTCGATGTCGAGGACCTCGCACAGCACCAGGATGTCGTCGCCGCCGCGGATCGGGTCCGGGCAGGTGAAGACCGGCTTGAGCACGCGGTCCGAGGCGTGGCCCTCGGCCTGGTTGGTGGAGGAGCCGTCGAAGCCCCAGATCGGCAGCGCCTCGAGACCGGCGAAGGCACCCGTGATGATCTTCGTCTTGGAACGCAGCTTGGCCGTCGGCGCGGTGCCGTCGATCCAGATGTATTCAGCCTTGAAGGTCACGGGGGCCACATCCTTCGGGGGTGGGTCGGGCGCACTCGGTGCGAGTGCTGCGGCGCTGCGGCATCGGGGCGCCGTGTTCGATCTGCCCCGCAGCCTGTCAACAGGCCGTTTCCCGGTCATTGCTCGAATGTGAACCCCGTGTTACCTGGGTGTTCTGTGGCGCGTCTCACCTTGTGGGGCGTCGTCGGGTCGAGTAAGGGCGCTCTCCGTCGCGGCGTTGCGCACGCCGTCGAGGAAGTCCCGGATCGCGGCGCGCTGTTGGTCGTCGTAGCCGCGCAGCAGTTCCACGGACCGCTCGATCAGCGGGCCGAAGAACGCCTGTCCGAGCTCGACCGTGCTCTCCTCCACCTCGATCAGCACGCGTCGCCGGTCCCGCTGCGCGCGTACCCGCCGCACCCGGCCGGCCCGCTCCAGCCGGTCGACGAGCGCGGTCGTGCCCGCGGAGTTGAGTCCGAGCGCGGCTCCGAGCCGCCCGGCGGTCATCTCCTCGCCCGCCCGCCGCGCGTCCATGAGGGCGATCAGGGCGCGTACGTCCGTGGGGTGCATGCCGTTGCGGTCCGCGAACCGGGCGCTGTGCAGGCCGAGTTCGACGGCCACGGCACGCAGCAGATGGACGATCTCCAGGTCGGACTGCACGCGGGACCTCCGAGGCTATTATCTCGCTGAACGAGTATCTCGTTCAGCGAGATGATAAGGGGGGATCCCGTGACGGGGTACGACGACGAGGCCTTTCGCGCCGCGTACGACAAGGTCCTGGCGAAGTGGCCCGAGGACCGCGAGGCGCTGACGGTCGCCACGCCCTTCGGCGACACCCGGGTCAACGCCTGCGGCCCGCGCGACGCGCCCCCGCTGCTCCTGCTCCCGGGCGGCGGCGGGGCCACGTCGGCCTCCTGGTACGCGCAGGCGGCGGACCTCTGCGGTGTCCGCCGCGTCTACGCCCCCGACCTGCCCGGCGCCGCGGGCCTGAGCGCCCGGGCCGGCGACCGCCACCCCCGTGCGGTCGCCGACCCGGCCGGCTGGACGGCCGCCCTGCTCGACGGCCTGGGCGCCGCCACGGCCGACGTGGGCGGGCACTCCTACGGCGGCTGGATCGCCCTGCACCACGCCCTGCGCGCCCCGGCCCGGGTGCGCCGCCTGTTCCTCCTGGACCCGACCCAGTGCTTCGCCGGGTTCAAGGCGGCGTACCTGCTCCACGCCCTGCCGATGCTGCTGCGGCCCACGCCCCGCCGGGTCCGCGCCTTCCTGGAGTGGGAGACCGGCGGAACCGCTCTGGACCCGGACTGGCTCGCCCTTCAGGAGGCGGCCGCGGGTTTCCCGGCCGCGAAGCCGGTGACGGGGCCGCGCCCGGCGCCGGACGCGCTGCGCGCCCTGGACGTGCCGGTCCTGCTGCTCGTGGCCGCGAACAGCAGGACCCATGACCCCGTGGAGGTGGCGGACCGGGCGGCCGGGCTCCTGCCGCGCGTGGAGACCGGTGTCCTGCCGGACGTCTCGCACCACGCGCTGCCGCAGACGGCCCCGAGCGCCCTGAACCGCCGTCTCACGGCCTTCCTGTCCGGTCCCTGAGCCTCACCCCACCTTCTCGATCACCGCTCGGCGGATGAGGAACTTGCCGGGCTCCCGCACCTGTTCGAAGGCGGCGTTGTTGAGCAGGACACAGCTGCCGGAGACCGAGGTGACCTTCACCGTCGTGGACTTGTTGTTGTCCAGGTTGGTGACCTTCAGGGTCGTCCCCGCCGGGAACTGGTTGCTGGACGCGGCCGGGGCACCGGCCTCGCCGGACAGGGTCACCGTGGAGCCCTTGCAGACCTGCTGGCCGGAGCCCGCGGCGGCACCGGAGTTGTCTCCCGCGGCGGCGCCACCGGCGTTGCCCGCCGCCGACTGCGAGGGCGCCGCGCCCGCCTGGGCGCCACCGGCCTGCTGTCCACCGTTGCCACCGGCCTGCTGTCCGCCGTTGCCGCCGCCCTGCGCCGCCTGGGAGTCCTGAGCCGACTCCCCAACCGTGCAGCCGGCCGCCTTCTGCTGGACCTCGATCTGCTTGATGACCGCCTCGCGGTTGGCGATCCGGGCCGCCGACTGGGCGTCCGGGTGCGCCTTCTGGTCCGCGATGAACTTGTCGTTGTTGCCGTGGGCCGTGGCCAGCCCCTGGCAGACCGTCGAGTTCCCGGCGGAGAGGGTCTTCGCGTCGTGCGCCGGCTGGGCGGCGTTGGACGTGGTGGCCAGTGCGAAGGCCCCGCCGCCCGCCACTGCGGCGGCGGTGACGAGCAGCGCGACCTTCTTCTTCGTGCCGAGTGTTCGCCTACGCGACATGCGCGCCTCCTGGAAGAGGTAGGGGAGCGTACGCCGCTATGTACGAGATACCGAACGAGGTTACTCAGCGGTTGCCGAGGTTCCTGAAGTAACCTGCGTCACAAGGGAGTTGACTTTTGCTCAACTCTTGTTGTGTGCGAGAGCCTCCCGCACGGCGTCCTCGGAGCGGGCCACCAGCGCCGTTCCGTCGTCGGCGGTGATGATCGGGCGCTGGATGAGCTTCGGGTGCTCGGCGAGCGCGGTGATCCACCGGTCCCGCGTGCCGGCGTCCCGCGCCCACTCCTTGAGCCCCAGGTCCCCGGCGGCCTCCTCCTGGGTGCGGGTGATGTCCCACGGCTCGAGGTTCAGCCGGTCGAGCACGGCCCTGATCTCGTCCTCGCTCGGCACGTCCTCCAGATACCGGCGGACGGTGTAGTCGGCCCCCTCGGCGTCGAGCAGGCTGATGGCGCTCCGGCACTTGGAGCAGGCCGGATTGATCCAGATTTCCATGCGGCACACGGTACTCGGCCCTGGCTCTGTTCGAATTTACGGCGCCTCCGCAGCCTCATCCTGACCGACTGTCACAGGAGGTCAATTTCCAGGCCCACCTGCGCATTTACCGGCAGCTGCGGCCCCCCGATTGTCAGTGGCCGCCGGTAGACTGGAAGCAGTGTTCGAGACAGTCGCCGGAACCCCGGAGGGCTGCCCTGACCGCGACAGGAGGATGTCCGTGCCCGCTGCCGCCCTGAAGTCGAAGCCGTTGCCGACCCAGTCCACCGCCCAGCGTCCCGTGCTGTTCGACTCGCCCTACGAGCCCGTGATCAAGCAGCCCCTGCCGGCCGGCCGGCCGCGTCAGTGGTACGTCGCGCACAACCGCCGTCTGAAGGCCATGCGCCTCGCCATAGCCCTGCTCGACTCCGGGATCCATCTGCCGGCCCAGGCCCGCGACGAGACGATCCGCAGCACGGCGCAGGAGATCGGCATGCGTCCGCCGTCCGACACCACTTGTCTCATGGTGCGCGCGTTCATGCGCTACAGCCGCTGACGCCCGGCTCCGGGCACTCCGCACCCCGCGGGGCGCCCGGAGCCGCCAAGGCCGCCGCCCACCTTCGGCCGCTGCCTCAGGGCGTACGCGGCTCCCGCTCGGCCGACCCGTCAGCAGGGCGGTCGCGAACTCCCGCAGATCCGCCGGATGCTCCCGGAACCACAGCCCGAGCCGGTGCCGGGGTCGAGAGAGGTCTCCGCCGGCACCGCCCGGCCCCGGCCCCGGCACGCCCGGTACGCCCGGTACGCCACCAGCGCGGGCGAGGCCCGCCGGCTGTCCGGCGTACGGATGATCTCGCCGAACCGCCCCCGGCCGTCCCCGAACGGCGCCTCTCATGCCTCGGGGGAGTGGACGGCGGGCGAGCGCAGCCCGACGGCCGCCACCCGCCACCCGGCGCCCGGCGCCCGTAGTGCCGTACCGGATCCGCCGCCGTCTGACCCGGTGTCCCGGCGCTCCCCCCCGTCGAGCCGTTCGTCGTCGAAGTCGTGTACGAAATCGGAGAGTTCACTTGTGCCGGCCCTTCACTCACGGCCGGTCCGGGCCCGGAAAACGGGATGCAGTGACGGTCGTGGCCTCCCTACCCTGAACAAACGGCACGAAGCCGACACACTCCACCCCCACCACACTCACCTCACGGAGGTCCGTCATGCGTGGCATCGTCGTGACCGGGACCTTGGTCCTGGTGACCCTGGGAATCGGAAACCACCTCTGGTGGCTCGCCGCCGGCGTCCTGCTCTACCTGTACGCGACGCACGGACGCGGTTCGCCCGGCACACCACCGCCCGCCGGCGCGGCCGGCCTGCCCGACAGCTACCGCGCCTACCGGGACCGCCGGGACCGGCAGGCCAAGTGGGAGCGCCGCTACCGCCGGGAGCGCCCCTTCGAGTCCCGCCGGCAGCAGCGAGAGAAGAGCAAGTGAGAGGAGGCGTCCCCGGTCACAGGCCGGGGGCGCCCCACACCGGGAACCAGCGGCTCAGGTCGGGCTCGATCCGCAGGTCGTTCCCGAGCGCCGCCGTCACCTGCAGCTCCAGCGCGCTGTCCCGGTGCTGGGCGGCGCCGGGCAGCGGACAGAACGGGTAGAAGGTGCCGCGCTTGTAGAGGTAGACCAGCGCCAGCCTGCGGCCCGTGTCGTCCGCGAAAGCCGCCAGCGAGCACAGCAGCTGCGGACCGAAGCCGTTGATCTCCATCGAGCTGTTCACCGCGTGCAGATCGTTGACCAGCTGCGGCAGCTGGTCCGGGGAGCGCTGCGAGACCAGCCAGGAGTAGCCGTAGTCGTCCCGCCGCAGCTCCACCGGCGGGCCGGTGCGGTCGGTGTCCGCGTCGAGCAGCGCCTGCACCTCCCGGTGGGTCTGCTCGAAGGCCGCGCCCTCCACCGTGGCGAAGCACACCGACCCGCTCCCGGTCGCGGTGAAACCGGCCGCGACCTGCAGGGTCACGGCCGCCGACGGCAGCGCGAAGAGCTGGTCGAGATCCGGTGCGACCGGTTTCGTACGGCCCAGCAGAATGTCCAGCAGCCCCACGCTCAGCCCGCCTTCCCGGGGGTGGCGGCCTCGCCCAGCTCCGCCGAGATCCGGCCCAGCTGCTCAAGGCGCTGCTCCAGCGTCGGGTGCGTGGAGAAGAACCGCTCGATGCCGGGCTCCTTGCCGGTCGCCGGAGTGAAGTAGAACGCGTTGAAGGCCTGGGCGGTGCGCAGGTCCTTGGTCGGGATCCGGGCGATGTCGCCGGTGACCTTGGTGAGCGCCGACGCCAGCGCCGAGGGCCGCCCGGTCAGATGCGCCGCCGCCCGGTCGGCCGCCAGCTCCCGGTACCGGGACAGCGCCCGGATCAGCAGGAAGCTGATCGCGTACACGGCCGCGGAGACGCCGATCACGGCGGCGAAGACGGCGGCGGTGTTCTGGTCCCTGCGGCCGCCGCCGAGGACCTGTGAGTAGAACGCGAACCGCACGATCAGGCCCGCGATCACCCCGAGGAAGGACGCGATCGTGATCACGGCCACGTCCTTGTGCGCCACGTGCGACAGCTCGTGCGCCAGCACGCCCTCCAGCTCCGCCGGCTCCAGCCGCCGCAGCAACCCGGTGGTCACGCAGACCACGGCGTGATCGGGATTGCGCCCGGTCGCGAACGCGTTCGGCATGTCCATCTCGGACACGGCGACCACCGGTTTGGGCATGTCGGCGATCGCGCACAGCCGGTCGACCACCGCGTGCAGCTCGGGATACTCCTCCCGCTCGACCACCCGCCCGCGCATCGCGAACATGGCGATCTTGTCGGAGAACCAGAACTGCGCCACGAACATCGCCCCGACCAGGACGACGACCAGCAGCCAGGATTTCAGCAGCACGATCAACGCGGCGACGAATCCCACGTACAGCAACCCGAGCAGGAACAGCGTGAGACCCATGCGCGCGGTCAGCCGTCGATCGCTCCGGAAGCGGCTCTGCATCTTGCATCACCCCGCAGTCAGGCACTCGTCCCGCTGTCCAGTGTGCACCCGCCGATTCCCATGAGATGGTTCCGAACGGCCCTTGGGGCAGCAAAGGCTCCCCGGGCTCACCGGGGAAGGGCCGCGGGCCCCTCCAGCACGGCGCGGGCCCGGTGCAGCAGCCCGGCGACCTCCGGCTCCGACCGGCTCGACGCTCCCCACCGCAGCGCCCGCCGCAGCACCGGCAGGGCCCGTGCGCGCAGCCGTACGTCCGGATCGTCCAGCAGTGCCACGGCCGCCCGCAGCCGTACGGCCTCGCCGTGGGCGTCCAGCAGCCGCCACGCCGACACCCGCTCCCACCGGGGCCGCGCCGGGTCCAGCCGCCGCAGGAGCCACGGCGCCGG
The DNA here is from genome assembly GCF_040682635.1 of Streptomyces sp. NPDC051133. Taxonomy (NCBI): domain Bacteria; kingdom Bacillati; phylum Actinomycetota; class Actinomycetes; order Kitasatosporales; family Streptomycetaceae; genus Streptomyces; species Streptomyces sp. NPDC051133. The sequence continues at coordinate 5,532 of NZ_JBFBBK010000055.1, read as the reverse complement.
CAGCGAGCCGGCCGACGGCAGCAGGGCGAGCGTGGCCTCGCCGACCACCGCGGGCGACGGATCGTCCAGCATCGGCCGCGTCCGCGGCACGTCCGTCACGTCCAGCGTCCGCAGTCCGGCCACCGCCCGCGCCCGCACCCCCGGCACCGGGTGGTCCAGCAGCGGCCACAGCAGGGCGGCGTCCGCACGCTCCCCGCACTCCCCGAGCCCGATCGCGGCGCCGGGCGGCAGCGTGGGAGAGGCCGGGTCGGCGCAGCGCTCCCGGTACCAGGGCAGCGGATCGATCCCGTGCTGCCGTACGACGTACCGCGCACAGGCCCGCACCAGCGCCGACCGGTCCCCGAGGAACCCTGCGGCCCGCTCCGGCCGGCCGAGCCGCCGCAGCGCGGTGACCCCGGCGGACCGGGCGCGTGGACTGCGGGCCCCGAGCAGCGGGTCCAGCACTTCGGCCGCGTTCTCCTGCGTGACGGCGGCGAGCGCGGCCTCCGCGCACAGCGTCTGGACCACGGCGTCGTCGTCCCGGGCGGCGGCGCGGGCCAGTTCGGCGGGGGAGAGGGTGCCCGTCTCGACGGCCAGGCGGTGGGCGAACCGGCGTACGGCACGGTCGGTGGAGGCGAGGAGCGGGTCCAGCCGTTCCCGGGGCGCCCGGCGCAGCACGTCGCCGAGCAGGCCGAGGCCGAAGTCGCCCCGGTGCCGGTCACCGAGGCGCCGGATCAGCGGCGCGAGCCGTGCGGCCGCCTCCGCGTCCAGGGCCTCCGTGAGCCGTTGCCGGGCCCGCGCGCGGACCGGTTCCGCCCAGTCGGTGCACCGTACGGCCACCAGCGGGAGCAGCTCCGGACGGCCGGCGGCCCGGTCCAGTGCCCGGTGCCGGACCCGGCCGTCACGGTGGCACAGGGCGAGCGCCAGCCGGCCGTCGGTGAGCGACGCGCCGGCCGCCAGGGCGGCGAGCAGGTTGCGGCCGCCGTGCGCCCGCTCCCACCCGGCCCCGACGTCCGGCGGCCAGTACCACTCCTCGGCCCGCGCGCCCTCGTCCAGCTCCAGCCAGGCCGCCGGGTCACCGGTGTCGAGCACGTCCCGCAGCGCCGCGCCCTCGGCGAGCCGCTGCGCCGCCCCGCTCCCCTCCCGCACCCGCACTCCTTAATAGGGGGAGCGCATCTGCGCGTAGCCGAGCAGCACGATCACCACGGCCACACAGCCCAGCACGATCGTCGTCGACACCCATGACGACCGGCGCGGCGCCGCCGGGTCGGGGTCGGCGCGGAACGGCGCCGGGTCCGGCGGGTTCTCCTTCCAGCGGGCGGCGAGCATCCGGGCGCGGGCCGAGGGCTCCTTGTGCTCGGCGGAGTTCGCCCATCTGTGATCGAACTCCCGCTCCCAGTCGTCCTGTTCCGGCATCCCCGTTCAACCTCTCTCGTTCCGGCAGAGTCAGAGGGATGATCCCCCGAAAGTAGGAAGCCTGGGAAGCGGGAAAGGTTGCACGGCGCCCTACGACAGTGCCGCCGCGGACGGGACGACGACGCCGTACAGGTCCGTGATCGTGGCGAGGGCGCCCTGGTGGAGCCGGTCGGCGGGCACCTCGGCGACGGCGGTGCGCAGCGGCCGGGTCGCGCAGGCGTCGGCCACCACGGTGGGCCGGTTGCCGCGCAGGAAGGCGCCCTGGGCGGTGAAGGCGACGCACATGTGGGTCATGAAGCCGGCGAGGACCAGGTCCTTGTGCCCGGCGGCGTCGACGTGTTCGGCCAGGTCGGTGCCGCGGAAGGCGTCCGGCACCTGCTTGACGACCACGGCCTCGCCCTCGGCGGGCGCGACCTTCGGGTGGATCCGGCCGATCTCGGCGCGGATGTCGTACGGGGTGCCCTCGCCGCCGTCGTTGAGGACGTGGATGATCGTCGCGTTCGCGCTCCGGGCCCGCTCCAGCAGGTCGGCGCCGGCGTCGAGCGCGGCCTGCCAGCCCTCCAGCTCCATGACGCCCCGGGTGTAGGTGTTCTGGAAGTCGATCATGATCAGGGTCGAGGCCGCCAGGGAGGCCGGGGTCTGGTCGAAGCCGTTGAGGTCACGCAGTGTCGTCGTAGTCATGACGCAACGCTATGAGCGACACCTCCATGGCGGCAATGTCGTGTAACTTGCAGATCCGGACATCGACATCTGGGGGTGCCGGCCATGGGGGGCGAGCGGTTCATCGTCGTCCTGCTCTTCGACGGGGTCGACCTGCTCGACGTCACCGGCCCGCCGGAGGTGTTCGCGCTGCTGCGCCGGGAGACGGCGGACGCCGCCGGGTACCGCGTGGTGCTGGCCGCCGAGAGTGCGGACCCCGTGACCACCATGGCCGGGGTGCGCGTGCTGCCCGACCTGACCTTCGAGGAGGCCGCGGCGCACGGCATCGACACCCTCGTCGTGCCGGGCGCGGTCGACATGGACGACGAGCGCCGGGTGCGCGCCCGGACCGACGAGGACCTCGTCCACTGGGTACGCGTCCTCGCCGGCCGGTCCCGGCGCGTCGCCTCCGTCTGTGTCGGGGCGCATCTGCTGGCGGCCGCCGGGCTGCTCGACGGCAAGCGCGCCACGACCCACTGGTCGACCGCCCGGCAACTGGCCACCGAACACCCCGAGGTGCGGGTCGACGCCGACCCGATCTTCATCCGGGACGGCGCGGTGTGGACCGGCGCGGGCATCACCGCCTGCCTGGACCTCTCCCTCGCCCTCGTCGCCGAGGACTTCGGCGAGGGCGTCGCGCTGCGCGTGGCCCGGCAACTGGTGATGTACCTGAAGCGGCCGGGCGGGCAGAGCCAGTTCAGCGTGCCCATCGAGCCGGTGTCCACCACTCGGCGCATGGACGACCTGCGCCGCCACATCGCGCAGCACGTCACCGGCCGGCTCACCGTCGCCGACCTCGCCGCGCGCGCCCACGTCAGCGAGCGTCAGCTGACCCGGCTGTTCAAGACGGAACTCGGCACGACCCCGGCGGCGTACATCGAGTCGGCCCGGGTCGAGGCGGCCCGCAACCGGCTGGAGACCACGGACGACACCCTGGAGCGGGTCGCCTCGGCCTGCGGCTTCAACACGGTCGACACCTTGATCCGCGCGTTCCGCCGGCAACTGGACACGACCCCGACGGAATACCGTGGCCGCTTCCGCCACACCCCCTGAACACGCCGAAGGCCCCCCGGCGGACCGGGGGGCCTTCCTGCGGCGTCTGTCACACCACGGCGTCCGTCACACGTCGAAGTACAGCTCGAACTCGTGCGGGTGCGGGCGCAGCTGCAGCGGGGCGATCTCGTTGGTGCGCTTGAAGTCGATCCAGGTCTCGATCAGGTCGGACGTGAACACGTCGCCCTGGAGGAGGAACTCGTGGTCGGCCTCGAGCGAGTCGAGGACGGCGTTCAGCGAGGTCGGGACCTGGGCGACGTTCGCGTGCTCCTCGGGAGCCAGCTCGTACAGGTCCTTGTCGATCGGCTCGGCCGGCTCGATCTTGTTCTTGATGCCGTCCAGGCCCGCGAGGAGCAGGGCGGAGAAGGCCAGGTACGGGTTGCCGGAGGAGTCCGGGGCGCGGAACTCGACGCGCTTGGCCTTCGGGTTGGAGCCGGTGATCGGGATGCGCATGGCCGCGGAGCGGTTGCGCTGCGAGTACACCAGGTTGATCGGCGCCTCGAAGCCCGGCACCAGACGGTGGTACGAGTTCACCGTCGGGTTGGTGAAGGCCAGCAGCGACGGGGCGTGCTTGAGGATGCCGCCGATGTAGTAGCGGGCGGTGTCCGACAGGCCCGCGTAACCGGCCTCGTCGTAGAACAGCGGGTCGCCGTTGCTCCACAGCGACTGGTGCACGTGCATGCCCGAGCCGTTGTCACCGAAGATCGGCTTCGGCATGAAGGTCGCGGTCTTGCCGTTGCGCCAGGCCACGTTCTTCACGACGTACTTGAAGAGCTGCAGGTCGTCCGCGGCGGCGAGCAGGGTGTTGAACTTGTAGTTGATCTCCGCCTGGCCGGCGGTGCCCACCTCGTGGTGCTGGCGCTCGACCTTCAGGCCCTGCCGGTCCAGCTCCAGGGAGATCTCGGCGCGCAGGTCGGCGAAGTGGTCGACCGGCGGGACCGGGAAGTAGCCGCCCTTGTAGCGGACCTTGTACCCACGGTTGTTCTCCAGGGCGCCGGTGTTCCAGGCACCCGCCTCGGAGTCGATGTGGTAGAAGGACTCGTTCGCGCCCGTCGAGAAGCGGACCGAGTCGAAGACGTAGAACTCGGCCTCGGGACCGAAGTACGCGGTGTCGGCGATGCCGGTCGACGCCAGGTACGCCTCGGCCTTCTTCGCCACGTTGCGCGGGTCACGGGAGTACTGCTCGCCCGTGATCGGGTCGTGGATGAAGAAGTTGATGTTGAGCGTCTTGTCCCGGCGGAACGGGTCGATGCGCGCGGTGGACAGGTCGGGGCGGAGGGCCATGTCCGACTCGTGGATGGCCTGGAAACCGCGGATCGACGACCCGTCGAAGGCCTGCTCGTCGTCGGGGTCGAACGCCTCGGCGGGCAACGTGAAGTGCTGCATGACGCCCGGCAGGTCGCAGAAGCGGACGTCGACGAACTTGACCTCCTCGTCCGCGATGTACTTCTTGGCCTCGTCGGCGTTCTGGAACATCCAGCTCCTCCTACTCCCGACCGTCCTCGCCGGGGTGGTAGATCGTTCGTGCGGCCAGTGCGGTGGCACACGCTGGTCTCGACCCTAGGGACGGGTGATTTCTCGGGCGTGACCCGTTTGTTTCGCAGAAGTTAACCGGCCACGGTTCCACCCTAGCCCCGGGACACCCCGCCGTACCCCGGTCATTTCGGGCGCAGTACCGTGTTCGCGTGGACAACAGGCAAGCAATCGGATCGTGGCTCTCCGGGCCGCGCGCGGCCATGGAAGAGGCGGGCGCCGACTTCGGATACCGGGGTGAGCAGCTCGGGCTGCCCGAGGAGGGGCCGAACTCGATCGCCCGGCCCGGCCGGCGTCTGGGCGCGCTCGCCGTGGACTGGGGTCTGAGCGTCCTGATCGCATACAGCCTGATCACCAACGGCTACAAGGTGCCTGCGACCAGTGACTGGGCGCTGGGCGTCTTCTTCGTCATGAGCGTGCTGACCGTCGGCACGATCGGCTTCACGCCGGGCAAGCGGATCTTCGGCATCCGGGTGGTGGCGCTGGAGACGGGCACGGTCAACCCGCTGCGTGCCCTGCTCCGCACGGTCCTGCTGTGCGTCGCGATCCCGGCCCTGATCTGGGACCGCGACGGCAGGGGCCTGCACGACCGGCTGGCGAAGACGGTCGAGGTCCGCGCCTGAGCCGGCGCGCGGCGGTCGCTGCGGCCCGTTTGCCGGGTGCGGCCGGCACGCCGTCGTAGCCGCGGCCTGCCCGCCGGGCGCGGCCGACTCGCGGCGGTCGAACCAGCCTGTCCGTCGGCTGCGGCCCACCACGTCGACGATGACCCCGCCGGTCGCGAGGCCGTCGCTGAACAGGTGGGGGCGGCGGTCGAGGCTGTGCAGCCCGAATCCGCACAGCTCGTAGACGCCG
>NZ_JBFBBK010000054.1:4961-58815 GCF_040682635.1 Streptomyces sp. NPDC051133 | reverse complement strand
CGCTCGCCACCATGATCGGAGTCGCGTGACGCGGAATCCCTGGCTGGCCACCGGGACGTCAGGCAGCGTTTCCGGGCCTCGCAGCCGCGTCAGGCAGGTTCGTGAGCGCCACCAGGCCCCTCGAAATCGACGCCGACGGCGACGAGGGCGGCGCGTACGCGGCCGATGTCGGCGAGCATGGCAGCGTCGGCCAGTGCCGGGGCCGCTGCGGCCGGAGGCGGAACGGGGGAAGCCGCCGGGCAGGGACGGCGGCGACGGAGCTTGTCGAACATTTCTCCGATCATGCCGGGGTGTTCGCGCTCGGGCCACCGTGCGAGGTGCTGACCTGGTGTGATGGTGCCCACTGGTGGACTGGCGGGCGGCCGGCACCAGCGCCGGTCCGCATCTGCCAGGATGGGGGGATGGCGGGAGAGACAAAGACGCACGACGAACGGCTCCGGGACCTGGAGGCGTCGGCGTTCCGAACGGGGCGCACCCTGGCCGAGCACGGCGAGCAGCTCGGAGAGATCCGCGAGCAGCAGACCACGGCGTTCGGGAACATCGACTCACTCGCCAACGCCATCGGCGCGCCGGGAGATCGCACGATCACGCAACGGTTGGATGGCCTCGATCAACGGCTGGAGGGTATGGAGCGCGTTCTGTTCGCTCTGGCCCGGGCCCAGGGCATTGACCCCGACACTCTGGCGTGAGCAGGCCAGGGCCTCCGTCTCCAGTCGAGATCAGCGGGCAGTGGCCATGGCGTGCCTCCGCTGGTGGACGGCGCGTCGCCGGTCATCTCTCCCTTGCTTGGCCCAGTCCGTATGGCGGCTCCGGTGTCACGCCGGCTGAACTCCACCTGAATCCCCAGGCGCATTCTGGCTCTGCCGGAACGGCTGCGGTCCCGAACAGGAGCGCTTGACGGTCCAGCGGCCCTATCGTCTCGGCCATGGATTCAGAGCAGTTGAAAAGTTCATCTCAAAAGTGGATGAATGCGGCGCTGGCAGCCTTTGTCGAGGGGACTGAAAGCTACGACTTCGCCGTTCACCACGCCGGCGTCGCTACAGAGCATCTGCTCAAGGCCTACCTCGCTGGAATCCACCCGGCTCTGATCGTCGACGGCCGGCACTTCGACTCGTTGCTCCATGCCACGGGCCTGGGCTCCCACGCGGCTCCTCTGACCAAGGTCAAGACCATCGGCCTCGCTGAAGCCCATGAGCGGGTGCTGAGGCTCCTTCCCAGGAAGATCCCGATCGACAAGAAGGCCCTCGAGCCCCTGGCGGACGCCCGCAATGGGGTTGCCCACAGCGCGATACACGACGCCGCACAAGCTGAAGCGGTATTCACGGTCTGCTTGCGCCTCGTCGACCCGGTTCTCGAAGAACTGAGAGTCGATCCGAACGGCTACTGGGGCCCCTACCGGGTCCTGCACGACAAGCTGGTCGATGAGCAGGTGCGACAAGAGCGCGTCGCGGCGGAAGCTCTGCTCGTCAAGGCACGCTCACTGTTTGAACAGCGCTTCGGGCATATGTCCCGCAAAGAGCGTGATGTGGTTTTGGCCGCAATCACCAGTCAGCCGCTGATCACCATGAGCCGGGAAGCACCGAAACAGTGCCCGGCCTGCGGTTCTCAGGGGTGGGTGGCCGGTCTAGTGAACGTCCAGGGCATCGCCGGCCAGGAAGGGGTCTACCTCGTCCCTTACGGATTCCACTGCGCGGCATGCGACCTCGAAGTGAGCAGCAAACTTCTCTTCCACCTCGGCGACCTGGACGAGGACGTTCTCTTGGACGACGACCCCTACGACTACGTCGGGGACGAACCGCCGGTTGACGAAGACGTCTACAGAGGCCGATGAGCCAGCTCTCCTCAGACGCCCGCTCCATCTGCCTCGACCGTCCTCGAGTAATCGAAACCACGACGTGGGACACCACGAGCGGCATCAACTGCCGTGCTGCGTGGGCAAGATGAGCGCATGACCTTCGACTGGAAGATTCCCCCGTGGCAGCGGAACGAGGACTGCACGCACATGGCCGTGATGCTCACCAGCGCCGGTGGTGGGCAAGTCGCCCTCACCACGGAAAGCGTCCGCGGTGACAACGCCACCGAGGCCCTCGCCGACCTGCTCATGGGTCCAGGCGGCGCAGGCGGCGCGGTGCTGCTGCCCAGCCTCATCGCCGTGGTGGTCCGGCGCGGCATCGACGTCATGTGGATGGCCCAGCCGCCCATCCAAGTGGCGGCAGCAGGCGACGGTGAGTGGAACATCGCCGTCGAAGGCGCGGAACAGAACGACGTCACCGCGTTCTCCGCGAAGGACACACGCGACCTCCTCGCCCGGCTGCAGGCTGCCTACAGCGCCGGGTAGACCGGTCGCCTCAGAGACGTCCTCAGGCTCGCGTCCGCGATTCGCGGGCGCGAGCCCGTTCCATGAGCCTCACAGGCCCCGAACCGTTGATCACCTTGGACAGAGCGTGAGCAGCCGGCTGGCCGGAACCTTGACGACTGCCGGGCGGCGGCAGGCTGCGACCGGATGCGCTGGCACACGATCGGCTTCCCCTGATGGACGATGGGTCCTGCTAAGAGGGACCACACTGAAGCCGTGACCGTGCACCATGCCACCGCTTCCCGCTGGGCTCATGTGGCCGAGCGTCTGCCCGCTCACCTCGAGGAGCTGTCCGGTCCCGCGACCGGGACGGTCGAGCTGCCGTTGCATCTGGCCTGGTCGGGGCTGAGGCGCTTCGAGGTCAGTGACGAGAAGCTGCTGCTGGGCCTGTACCGCATCGTGCTCACGAACGGTCTACGCGAGGACCTCACCGGCTACCTCAACGCCGATCTGCTCGTGAGGCACTGGCCACGCCTGCGGATCGCCCTGGGCAAGCCGGTGCGCACCTGCTGGGAGCAGCGTTTCCCAGAGCTGGTGGCGGCCGCCGCTGCGGCATGAGACTTCCAGACGACCTCGGGCTGCGCCTTGCGGAGCCGTACACCGAGGACGAGGACGGCGGCTGAACCGGCTGTTACTGAGTGCCGTGCAGGCGCTGTTGGCGGGCGGTGACGAGGGCGCGCCAGCGGGTACGGACGGTGAGTTCATCGTCGAGCCAGCGTATGGCGGGCCCGGCGGGCTGGGGCAGGTCTCCCATGGCGGCTGCGATGTGGCGGTAGTAGCCGAAGTCGCCGTTCGCGGTCACCTCGTGCAGACGGTCGAGGGTGGCCGCCAGGTCGTCTTGTGCGCCGCGTACAGCGTGGTGGAAGGCGAGGGCGGTTTCCAGGAGCGGGGTGAGCCAGGTGAGCCCGGCGACGGTGATCTCGGTGCGCAGCACGGTGGCGCGGTCGGTGACGTCGCGGTCGGTGCCGGCGTCGCGTACGAGGCCGACGACGTGGGCGAGGAGGGTGGTGGCGCGCTGGTCGAGGTGGGCCAGGAGCTGGTGGGCGAGGGCGAGCTCGTCGTCGGCACGGGCCGGGTCGGCGAAGGCGGTGACCAGGGCGATGTGGGTCTGGGCGATGGCCCGCTCGCCCGGGGCGTCGTGCTGTTCGGCTTCGGTCCGTGCGGCTTCGAAGGCGGCGGTGGCGCGGTCGATGTCGCCGTGGGGCCACCGGATGTGGCCGAGGACGCGGTGGTGGCGGCCTTTCCAGCCCAGGGTGGGGACGGCGGCGAGGGCGGTGGGGAAGTCGCCGCGGATGCGGGCGAGGTTGGCCAGGCCGCGGCGGGCGCGCACGGCGAGCCGGCCGCCGGCGTCGGCGACCTGGCGCATGCCGTCCGCGGCGGCGTCGGTGCGGCCGAGGTCCTTGTGGGCTTTGGCCCGGTAGTACAGGGCGAGTTCGGCAAGTTCGCCGGACAGCAGGCCGGTGTCCAGGACGGCGGTGAAGCGCTCAGCGGTGCGTTCGCGGTGTTCGTGCTGGCGGCGGCCGATGGCGACGAGGAGTTCGGCCAGAGCGTCGGCGGGCGTGTCCGGACCCGTATCCGGGCCGGTTCCAGCGGAGACCAGAGCGTGGGTGGGCGGGGCGAGGGGTTCCCACACGGAGTCGTCGGTGTAGGCGAATGCGGCGTCGGTGAGCCAGCTGAGGTCGTCCAGCCGGTGGTCGCGGGCCAGGCGCAGGCCCTGGCGCAGGCACGCGACGAGGAGGGTCCGGCCGGGGACGTCGGCGCGGCCGTCCTGCCTCTGCTGGCCGAGGGCGGCGAGGGCGCGTTCGGCGGCCCGGTGCCAGTCGGCGGAGGTCCAGCGGTCCTCGGTGTGGTCGTCGGCGGTGCGTAGTGCGGTGCGGATGGCGCCGTGGAGGTGGTAGGGCCAGATCGCGTAGGGGTCTTCGGTGATCATGGGCCGTTCGATGAGCCTGCGGGCCGCGGCTTGGTGGGTGAGGCCTGCGGCGTGGGTGGCCAGGTCCAGGTCAAAGGCATCGAGCAGGCTGGCGCTGCGCAGGACGTGGCGCTCGTCGGCGGTGAGGTCGGAGAGGGTGCGGGCGATGAGCGCGGGGAAGGTGTGGTCGAAGTCGGCCGGGGTGGGGGTGCGGCCGGTGCGGCGGATCTCCAGGAAGCGGGCGACGGCCAGGTCGAGGTGGAGCGGCAGGCCGTGCGAGCGCTGGGTGATGACGGCGCGGATGTCAGGGCTGATCAGCGGCTGGCCGTCCTGGGTGAGGCGCTGGGCGAGGTAGGTGTCGCAGTCCTGTTCGGAGAAGTCCCCGATCAGGTGCTGGCGGGCGCCGCCCTGTCCGGCGGCGCGTGCCGGCTGCCCTGCTTGGGGGGTCAGGCCGGGCCAGGCGGCGGGGCCGGTGTAGTCGAGCTGGCCCTGAAGGGCGGTATCGGCCCACTGCAGACGGTTGCGGCCGCTGATGACGAAGAAGCAGTTCGGCATGAGCCACACGAGGCGTTGCAGGAGCCGTTCGGTGTCGCGGTGGCGGTCGCTGGTGTCCTCGAAGGTGTCCAGCAGCAGGACCGGCACGGCCGCCTTCTTCGCGGGCAGGCGGCTGATCTCCCACGCCAGCAGGTGCGGGTAGAAGGAGAGTGCCTCCAGGTCGGGTTCGGCCTCGAGCAGGGCGGCGGTGCGGGCACAGCCGGCGAGGGCCCGCGCCCGTTCGCGGCGCTCACGCAGGGCCTGTACGAGCGCAGTGGTGACCTGCCCGGCCGCCGAGCCCACCAGGCCGGGCAGTTGCAGGGCGCCGATGGCCTCACTGACCGCGGCCTGCAACTGCCCGGGCAGCATCTGTCCGAACTTCCCCACCAGGCCGGTGCGCCGGACGTACTCCTCCAGCGGCTCACCAGGGTGCTGAGCATCCCAGTAGCGGCGCAGCGCGAGGTCGAAGCTCGGCAGAGGGCGGCCGACGGTCGCAGCCAGGGCCAGACGGATCGTCAGCACGACGCGCTCGAAGTCCGAACCGGTCGATGCCGAGCGGGCCAGGTCGATGCGGATGGGCAGGATCTTCTCGCCCGCCCAGGCGGGGGCACCCCAGTGCACGGGACGCTGGTCCGCTGCGGTGAGCGAGGATTCGAGTTTGCGCAGCAGGGTCGACTTGCCGACGCCGCCCACCCCGTGAAACACGATCACGTTGTTGCGAGGGACCTCAAGATCCTCAACGTTGAAGGCCGGAGCGGCGATGTGCCGCAGGTGCTCCTCGATGGCGGTGGCGACGAGATCCCACTGGTCTTGGCGGTTGGTGAACGCCTCGTTGCTGCCCACGGGGTCATTGGAGCTGAACAGCGCACGAAGGTCGGTCATGTGGTGTGTCCCCCCGAAGTGATCACCTGCGGTCCCAATTTATGCTGCGGGCGGTGGCCGGCGGCAGCCCCGGCGGGATATGCAGGCCGAGAGGAGCCGGTGATGGACTGGTTCCCGCCCACGCCGGACAATGATCTTTTCGCCGTCCGGTTCTCAACGCGCCTCGAGGTGGTTCTCCGTGCACGACCCCGCATCGTCCTCCCCGGAACCGCCACGTTCACCATCGTCGGGACCGGCTTGGGACCCGGACGGCGGCGACGCCGGGTATGAGGTGGCGCACGAGATCGTGGGGAACGTCATCGCCTGGTACAGCCGACAGCTCCTCCTCGCGCGGCGCTCCGGGGACGAGCAGCGCCTGGAGGAACTGAAGGCGCGGCGTCAGGAGTGCGTGGAGGACCAGAACCGGCTGAGGACGGCTGGGCCCGACGAGATCGCGCGCATCGCCGCCGTCTATGCCGCACGCCTGAAGGAGTTGGAAGCCAGCGAGGCGCAGCCCGAGTCGTAGCTTCGGCGCCACCGTGCCTGTCACGCCCGGGCAGCTGCCCGAACCGCGGGGCTAGAGTCTGCCGTCATGACCGCAGTCCCGTTCCCTTTCGCTGCCGCCCCGGACGGGTGGCGAGTGGCGATCAAATGCCCCGACGACGGCGTGATTCTGGTGATGCCAATCGTCGGCTGGGCCACCCCCGTCGACGGCATGCGGCGAACCGATGCCCAACTGGCCGTCGAGCCCGTCATCCTCTTCGACAACGTGGACGAGCCGCTGATCACCACTCTCGCCGACACGCTCAAAGATTGGACCGACGGCGAAACACTCCACCAGATCATCGCGCCAGGCTTCGAAGTCCGCGAAGTGCCAGACGGCTGGTCAGTGCGCGAATACGGGGACTGACCACGCGAACGCCCGCCCCGGGGTAGGGCGGGCGCTGGACGACGGGCGGCGTCAGTGAAGTCCGCGACGGTGAGCTTCCCGACGGATCCACGCCGCTTGGCGGCCGACCCGCTCCGCCCGCTCACGTGCCTCACCGACCAGATGATCCGGAATCGACCTTGGTTTGCCGTCCGGCTCAAGCAGCAGATCCGCTTTGTGGGGCAGAGGCAGCATGTCCGCACTGGCGTAGCAGTCCGTCCAGCTGATGCTGTGGCCTGACGGTGGGCATACCCGGTCGGCGTGAGCGGTGGCCAGTAGGTGGTGGGCGGGCTCGCCGCCGAGATCCGTCTCGTGCGGTTCTGGCAGAAGGCGAGCGATGAACTTCGCGGCGTTGACGCGGACTATGGGCACGAGTCCTCCTGGACTCTCCAGCGGTCACACCTCGACCGCCCAGGCCCCGCGCCTACCGATCAAGCTACAGCATGGCGCTGACGGGCATGGGGAGCGCGGCCACGGGGGCATGCGCGTCGAGCTGATGCGGCTGCAGGGCCGGGGGCATTAACGGGCATGCCAGGCGTCCGATCGCGATGAGTTCGTCGCGGTACTGCGGCATCGCGGAACGCAGCCAGCGCTGGGCGGCACAGAACCGCGCGGCTTCCTCGGTGGTGTAGGGGCGGGACTGCTCCGCAGCCAGGGCCCAGGCGGCGGCGGGACGCCGTGCCCACCGTCCCTGGGTGATTTGTTCGTTGCGGTAGAGGACGTGGGCGTCCCGCCGCATCACCGTGACCGAGTCGACCACGGACAGCTGCTCGGCAGCCGCCACCACCTCGGGGAGGACGGCGAAGTGAGTGTCGTGCCCGGCGGCGGTGGTGAACCGTGCGGGCACGCCTCGCTGACTCACCTGGGCGTAGCGGACGGCCGTGCCCTGCCGGGAATCGGCTGCGCGCACGGCCAGGACCAGCAGCTCCACCCGGTATCCGGCCTGCCGGTACAGAGACGCGCTGGTGACGAAGGCGGCGGCGTTTTCCGGGGTGATCTCGATGACCACGTCCCCGCGCCGCTCGCGCACGTACGCTTCGGCTTGAGCCTGCCAGGCCCGGTAGTCGGCGCGGATCCGCGCGGAGGCCGTGCGCGGCTCCTCACGCAAGAGCTGCAGGTAGTCCGGGTGGGAGAATTTGAAGTCGTCACCCGTGATGTGGGCAGGGCCGTCGCGCAGGGTGCGTCGGACCATCTGAGCGGCCCGGGTCTTGCCGGCGCCGGGCTGGCCCATCACGTATACCGCGACGGGTCTGTCCTGCGGTGTGATCGGTCCCAACATCGGAACGATCAACTCGTCGAAGATCCAGCGGTGTTCCTCTGCGGAGAGCCGGTGGTAGTCGACCCCGGGAGGCTCCCGGCGCGGCTGGGCGGTGCGTCGGACCGGCTCGGCCAGGGCAGCGGCGCGTTCGGTGTCGCGGCGGACCGCCAGCGTCCAGTCCTCGGGCAGTCGGGGGTCGGTCAGGCGCCGGTCGGCGTCGGCGAGCTGACGGCGGAATCGGCCCGTCTCCCTGGCGTCCCATGGGCGCCTGCGCTCAGCGAGCACCGCGCGTGCCGCGCCCGCCGGGCGGCGCCATTGCCCGGTGGACGCAAGTTCGTTGTCGTACACGGCCTCCAGCGCGGTCTCCGTGGAGCGCCGGACGACGAAGATCCGGTCCGCCAGGTGCGCGGCCTCCACCATGCTGAGGGTGTCGACCAGGGCGACAGCGCACTGGTCGTGGTTGTCCCAGGAGACGTACCGGGCCCGGCCCTCCTGGGCGAGGCGCAGGTACCGGTCCAAAATGCCGAGCTGGCTGACCGCCTCGGGCACGGCCAGGGCCACCAGCTCGACGCGGTAGCCCGCCTGCCGGTACGCGGCCATCCCAGTCAGGAACTCTTGGGGGTGGGCCAACGGCGCCTCCACCACCGCGTCATACCGGCCGGCTCGTGCCCGAGCCTCCACTTCGGCCTGCCACTGGTAGGTCTCCGCCCGCACCCGCACGCCAGCAGTCCGTACGTCCTCGCTGAGCAGGGCTGCGTAGCGGGGGTGGATGTTCTTGTAGGCGTCGCGGTCCACCCGCACCGCACCGCCTCGCCGCTCCAGCGCGGCGTGCACCAGGTCGACGACGAGCGTCTTGCCGCTGCCTGCCTGCCCGGCGACGAACACCACCACCGGGCGCACCGGTTCCGGCTGCGGCAGTGCGCCGCCCAGGACGCTGGGCAGGACGGTTCCGGTCAGGACCTCCTCGGACCAATCACCGGCCGGCACTGCGGCACCAGACGCCGCCGGGCCCGTGCCCGGCAGCTGTGCCAGCGGCGACGCGGGACGGGGGCGGTGCGGCGCACTCACGTACTCCTCCACGAACGAACTGGTGACAAGCGGTGCTGGGGAGCCCCGGCTCCGGCCTAGACCTGAGCCGTCGATGAGTCCTGCTGCAGCTGCTGGCGCAGCGCATCGAGGGTGCGGCCGTCCGCGGTCCGCCACAACACCCACCCGTTCGACGACGTGCCGGTGACCGCTGAGGCCGCCTTCGACGGCGAGGTGTACGGCACCGCCTGCCCTTCGACGATTAGCCGCCCGTCAGCGGTCACCGTCGCCACTGCCTCCCGGCCCGCCCGCCGCTGCTGGAAGGACAGCGTGTCCCCGGCCTGCAGCAGCCCCTTCAGCAGCAGCTCAGCCAGCGGGCCCTGCGGGGCCACGGCACGCCCGGGACCGGAGGCATCACCCTCCGGGGCCCCGTGGGGCGCGAGGTCGAGAGACAGAGTGATGTGAACGGTCTCTTCCGGCCCCGCGGCGGCCAGGCGGGCGATCAGGGACGAGTCGAAGTGCAGGCTCACGGTGGGCAACGCGGGTCTCCTCTGAACGACGCGGCACGGCCAGTAACCACTCTACTGTAAAGCGCTCAGCAGTACTCCTGTTTAGAGTGGTGAGGAGGACTCGACAGGCCTGCAGCGCGCCGACGCCTCCACCTACGGCGCCACCGTGGAATGCGTTGCCCCCAGTGACCAGCACGGTCTCGCGCGGCCCGTCCACGAACGCGGCATCGGAGAGACCTGCCCCTGGGGCACCGGCGCGTACGCCTGTGCCCACGTCACGGCCGCCGGCACCCGGCCCGCACCGCCGCGAGTCCGAAGGTTGTGCCCTAGACCGGCGAGACACGCAGGAGCCGGTGGGCGCCTGCCTGGCAGGCACCCACCGGTAGTTCGTCACGGGTTGGCCCTAAATCGCCCTACCAGACGGGTTCTTCTGCCGGCCGCTGACTAGCCGGGCGTTCGGTCGTGGCCGACTCCGGGGAGGAACTGGGAGCAGGCGGAACGCAGTTCGCTGAGCAGAACCGTGGCGGAACACCCGGATCCCAGCCGTAGGTGTTGAGGCGGCCGCCGCAGGTCACGCAGGCGCCGAAGACCTTCCCAAGGCGCCGTGCTTCGGCACGCGCCACGTTGTGCAGGCGAAGACGCTCCCGTTCGATCGTGTGCTGCATGGCCAGTGTCTCCTCTTCGCTCCAGAACATGTCATCGAGCGCCTCGGGGGCTACGAAGAGGGAATCGAGCAGAGCCTTGCTGACACGCTCATAGGTGCCGTTTGCGGTGGCGGCCTTGATGAGGAGGTCTGCTTCCGCGCTGCCTTCGAGACGGTCCACGTCACGGCCGGCGTCCGGCTTGAAGCTGTACGCCCATTCCTCGGTCATGGAGACCAGAGCATCGCCGCTGCAGTCCGGCAGGTGGCTGGAACACTGGAGGAAGGCCCAGCCGGGCTGGTCGTTCCGGCAGGCGGATGTCTGGCACAGCTCCCTGACCATGTCCTGCGTGAGGACGAGCTGGAAGCGGCGGTTGCCGCAGACGACGACTGCCTCTTCCAGAGGACTCATGGACTCCAGCGTGAGACGTGCGGAGCGTCCCTCTTGCGCTAGTGAGCCCGCGAGTTCCAGAACGGTGCCGTAAGGCACGGCACCGCCGAGCAGCCGGGAGTGGAACACCTCCGGCGCGAGCTCGGAGTCGTAGCCCCAGTCGACGTCTGCCGGGGCAACGGTGGCGCACTCGGTCAGCAGCTGGGAGAGCAGGAAGCCCTTTGGCTCCCGGTCGGTCGCGGCAGCCATCTCGCGGGCGACCTGGGTGTAGCGGCGGCCTGTTTGAACCTGCGTCTCGCGGATCGCGGCCTTGCGCTTCTTGTCCCTCGTCATGCCAGTCCTTCCGCAGCATGCCCACGCCCATGCCGCAGCAGGAGTCATCACGTTCAAGGAGAGATTGCTGCGCGAGTCTGAGACCCTTGTCCGCTTGCCGGGCGCGTGGGTGCGGTTCCGGCCGGGATCTGACATGGCCTGGCATGCGCGTGCCGCACCATCGGCGGCAGCGTAGCGCATACGACGCACGAAGGAGCAGTCAACGCCCGGGGCTCAAACGGCTCTTCGCCCACACCCTGCACCCGCTGCCCGGACATCGTTGGACGTCGCCATCCGTTCGACGGAGCAGGAATCACCCAGTTGACGCAACGCGGGCGTCATGGTCCGCGGTCGGACCTGCAAGTACTTGGAGCAGAGGCTGGCTGTGGGCTATGCACCGCGGGGAACGAACAGGCCGCGGCCGGGCAGGAATTGTGTGCCTTCCGGAATGTGGGTACGGGAGACCAGGCCGGAGACCATCGGTTCGGGATAGCCGGGGATCATGCGCAGCCGGACGTTGCCTTCCAGCGGCTTGAAGGAATGGATCATGCCGGTGTGGGCGGGCTGGGCGATCAGCGGCCCGGGAGTGTGGATGACGAGCTGGGCGCCGTGGGCGTATCCGAGGCGGGCGTAGAACTCGGTCAGATCCGGCCTGTGGTCCAGAGTGATGAGCCCGTAGCCCTGCCGGGAGAGGTAGCGCTCGGCTTCGGCGATGAGGGCTCGGGCGATGCCCTGTCCGCGGTAGGGCTCGTCAACGGCGATTCCATGAACGGTGCCGAGCCGGTTGATCAGGGCGGCTTGGTTGTGCTCGCCGGTGACGCCCGGATGGTTGACGATCCAGTCCGGCGGCGCGGCGGTCAGCGCGCCGGCGACGGCACCGTCCTGGTGCTGAGCGACCAGGAGAAGGGCGCGGCCGTGGGAGAGGGGGCCCTGGGGGCCTCGTAAGAGGACGGTGCGCGAGCTCTCGAAGGGTGCGGGGTCGTCGGGATCGGCGAGGGCGAGTATGCGCATCATGACGTCCTCGTCCGAGAAGCGGGCCGAGCGGACACGGAACGGCTTCTGCTGGGCGAGGGGTTTCTTCTTCCGCTTGGCCACCTGGGCCTCCTCCAGGACGTGTGCAGCGGTGCCCGCGAATTCTGCGGGGCGCTGATGTTGCTACCCACCTCTCACCGGGGGCGATGCGGCCGCTGGCCGCACGGATAGCTGATCGGCTGGGGCGGAAGGCCCGCCAGGGGAGTCCGGTTGGACGGAGGCGGGCTGCGCGTTTTTGGCCAGAGAGCACAGCGCCGGGAAAGAGGAACGGGCCGCTGGCCGACAGGTCGCAGACCAGCGGTGCGGTGCCTCTGCACAGCCTTCTTCCCCGCGCCGTGGCGTCCGGAGCGGTGCGGCAACTTCCCGCCAATGCCGCCTACTTGGTTTAGCTGTAGACATGAAAGCGGTACGCTGTAGATATCTACAGCGCTGCAGCGGGAAAGGACACAACACACCTCGTGTACAAGCTGCGCCCCCTGGCCAACGGCCTGCGAACCGACCACCCCGTCCCCGACCTCCCGTTCGTCGACGACTCCCACATCCCCCTCGACGACCCCCGCGAGCTCGAAGCCGTCGGCCGCAAGCGCGGCGAGGGCATGTGGGGCCGCTACGACCTCGAACGCACCGCCGGCGGATGGCGCGCCTACACCACCGACCCCCAGCGCAACGAGTTCGCCTGGTGCGTGCGCTACCACCCCGACCACGGCCGGACGGTCCTCCTCGTGCGCGACGAGGACGCCAACGAACTGCACGCCGCATGGCACGGCGGCCCGCTGCTGTTCCGGGCGGGCGGCTACTGGTGGAACGGCGCCACCTGGTTCCGGCCGGGCCAGATCTGGGACGCGGCGGATGAGGACTTCGTCCGTTCCCCGGTCCCGGCCGCGATCGCCGTCACCGCCGACCAGCTCCTGGACGACACCGCCGCCCCGGACGCCGGCCGCCTTCTCAAGGTCACCTCCTTCGACCCGGACGCACCGCTCGCCGGACGATGGAGCGACCACCTCGCCCTGTGGGCGAAGCGCCGCGCGAACCGCGACGGCGACTTCCCTCTCAGCCAGTGCGTGGTCCAGCTCTCCGCTCCCGAACTCGCCGCCGACCAGCTGCTGGGCGTCACCGAGTTCGCGGGCCTGGCCGGCATCGCCGCTTCCACCCTGCGCTCGTACGCCTCCCGCGGCGAAGGCAACGTTCCCCTGCCCCAGGCCACGGTCAGCGGACGCAGTGCCTGGTCCCGCCCGGTCGCCCAGGACTGGGTCACCCAGCGCAGCCGGGAGAACGTCGCGGCCGCGGTGGCCGGGCCCGACCCCGACGCCCTTCCCGCCGGCGTGAGCGACCTGCGCGAACGCCTCACCGCCAGGTTCCAGGCCGTACTGTGGGGCCGCCCGCAGACCCGTAAGCGCTGGGTGCTGCGCCACCGCAACGAGCCGGACGTGCGGGAGGTCTCCGACGAACTCGCCCTGCACGTCGCCACCCGCCTGGACGACATCATCCCCACCGACCACCTGGCCGCCACCATCCGTCACGCCGTCCTCGACGAACTGACTGAGCAGCACGGCTGGGACAGCGACGAAGGCGATGACCGCACGCACTTCTACGCCCTGACCACCCCCGTCGCCAAGACCCTGGACTGGCTGATCCGCCACCACCCCGACTACGGCCAGTACGCCATCGGCGACATCGTCCGCGAGGCCCAGAGCCGTCTTGACATCCCTCGCGACGCCGTCGCCGACACGCTGCTGCGGTCCCTGTCGATGGACGGCAAGCTCGACAGCGCTAGCCTCACCGCGTACCTCGACCTGGCACTGCCCCCGGAGAAGACCGGCTGACGCGGGAACGCCGGCTTGCGGCGGCTGCCCGTACGACTGCCGTGACCGCCGGCCCGCACAGCGAGCCATCACCCACAACCGACAAGGAGGACCCCGTGCTTGACCGGTTCGCCATCGACGACGGACGGCACCTGCCGAAGATCGTCATCGACGAGGACGCATCCATCGCCGCCGGTGAGGCCCAGTACCGTGCCGACTGCTCCTGCGGCCGGATGCCGCCCCACCCGGCAGGCGCCGGGACCAGGCCCTCGCCGACCACATCGCCCACGTCAACACCCGCCTCGGCCCCTCCAAAGGCCCCGACTGGCTCCCTCTCGGAGCCCGCCTCGCCCTGCTCTTCCTGGGCTGCATGGCGCTGTGCGCCGGGGCCTTCGCCGGCTCCCTCGAACTGGCCAACGCCATGCACCTGACCGGCTCCGGCGCCGCCGGCGCACGGGTCGGCGGTGTCCTGACCGGATTCGCCGCCGCCGGATGCCTCATGGTCGCCGTCCGGCACTACATCGCACCCACCCGCGTCTGATACCGCGCGACGCAACGGACGGCGCCCGAAGCCATCGGAAGTGGCTTCGGGCGCCACTCCGACTCTAGTGACACCCTCCCGATCAGCGCAGAATGGATTTCAAGGAGCAAGCGGCAACTTGCTCCGCACCAACTCGCTTGCCTCCCTGGGGAGGCCGAGGGGGGCACCATGCCCTGGTACCTGTGGATGCTGCTCGGCGCCGTGCTCTACGTCGGACTCAGCTACTACCTCACCGAATCGCTCGTCGCGCTCAAGCCCAAGCCCCCGGAGACCTGCTCCTGGTGCTCCAGCGCCTCCGGACACACGGTCACCGGCCACTCGTACGCGACCTGCCGCGGCCCCGTCGATGCCCGCCTCGCCGAAGAGCGCCGTCGCGCCGACCAGAAGTCCCGGCAGGACCGCCGCGCCGAGAATGCCCAGCAGCAGGCCGCGGCCACGGACCTCGAACGGGCCCGGCAGGCAGGCCGGTTGCGGATGCTCCAGATCGGCACCATCACCACCCGGACCGGCCCGCGCGGCAACGAGATCCACGTCAAGGGGTGGGGCTTCGACTCCCTCTCCGGTCCCTACAGTGGTCCCAGCAACGGCACCACGCAGTCGTACAGCAGTACCGGCGCACCCGAGAAGACGTGCGGCTGGACCATCCAGGAGCTCCATGCGGTGGCCCACGGTGGCGCCTGCTAGTGCGACGTCGTACGCCTCGCCCGGTACGCCCAACGGTGAAAGCCCGTGGCCTACTTGGCGCCGGCCGCTCCGCTGGGGGTGCCGCCGGCCGGCGGCACCCCCAGCTCGGCTCACGCCGTCCGGGAGAGCGGCTCGCTCGGCAGACGGTGCTTGCGGACCTGCCGGATGATGAACGGCCGCAACAGGGTGCTGCCCGGGCGGGTGTAGACGTAACGGCGTGCAGCGCAGATCTGCAGCGTGTTCAGCTCGTCGACCTCGGCGCGGGACGCCGACAGGTACGCCGGGTTCGGGCCGATGGACAGCACATACCCGG
The DNA here is from genome assembly GCF_040682635.1 of Streptomyces sp. NPDC051133. NCBI lineage: Bacteria > Bacillati > Actinomycetota > Actinomycetes > Kitasatosporales > Streptomycetaceae > Streptomyces > Streptomyces sp. NPDC051133. The sequence continues at coordinate 43,719 of NZ_JBFBBK010000054.1, read as the reverse complement.
GGCTGATCGGCAGCAGGACCGAGTGCGCGTCGCCGATGGCCATGTTGTACGAGACCATCGGGCCGTCGCGGCGCATCGTCAGGGCCGGGGTGTCGCCGATGAGGAACTCGCCCTGCTCCGGGCGCAGGATCTGCACGGCGTGGCCGGCCAGAAGACTGCGGGCCTTCGCGAACGAGGCCTCGATACGGACCCGGAACAGCGCGCCGCTCTCGTACGCGTCGGCCATGGGCGCCAGGACGCGTTCGGCGTGCAGGGCCAGGCCCTCGCGGCCGGTGACGAGCAGGCCGGTCTTCTTCCACGCGGCCAACTGCAGCACGACCTGGTCCTCGTCGAGGAACCGGCGGAAGCGTTCCTGGTAGAAGGCACGGAAGATGACTTGGTGCAGGTCGCGGTAGTGCTGCGAGCGCACCCAGTGCAGGGCGATCACGTCCCGCAGCAGGTCGACCGTGTGGGGCTTGTCCAGGGCCGTGCCCGCGGCAACCGAGGCGAAGACCTCGGGCAGGTGCTGCTCGACCTGCTTCCACACGTGCTCGATGGAAGCGGAGGCGTACGGGACGAAGTCCTCGATCCAGCCGACCCCGCGCGGGGTGCGGGCCTTGCACGGGCGCTGCGGATTGCGCAGGTCGTGCGGCTGGACGTGGAGGCCGGCAGTGTGCCGGATGGGCGTGGCGAACTGGGCGAGCAGCACCTGGGAGATGAGGTGCTGGCGCTTGACCGGTGCGTCGGTCTCGGAGGCGAGTTCGGTGATGCGGGTCATGTCATCGCGTCCCGCAGGCGGCAGTTGTGCAACCACGGCTCAATGATCCCAGGGTGCTCCGTGGTTCCGCCTGCCCTTTTGCGGTGCTGCCCGAGGCGGGCGCCAGGCCGGGGGAGGGGCTTGACGCCAGCCAGCATGAGCGTATAATTGATTTTGCGGATCAAGCGGCAACTTGTTCCGCAGGGCACCACACCAACTCAATTCGCCTCCCTCAAAGGGGATCGCATGAGCACGAACGGAACGGCCGGCACTGAACAGTCAGCCCCGGCCAACCCCCTCGCTCCCGGAGACCTGATCTTCGTCTACAACGGCCCTGGCCTCGTCACCCGCCTGGAAGGGTGGGCTCTGAGCCTCATCGAGATGATGTTCGGTGACGGCTCCGACGCCACCATCCGGCGCAAGGTCGCCGTCTACCGCAACGCCGACGGCAGCCTCGACATCAGCGCCCGCGTCTCGCGCCTCGCCGCCGTGGAATCGGCCTGGCACCTCGTCAACCCGGCCGGTGACATCGTCAACGGAGGCCCTCGTGGCCGCCACGGCGAGAAGCCGTCCCAGACCGCCGAAGAGCTCGAAGCGGAGCGTGACTCCGGGAACTACAAGTCCCACGAGGGCTCGGTCCCCGTTTACGGCATCCCCAGCACCGCGCAGCGCTCGCCGTCCGCCGGCACCGAGTGGGTGCGCGAGGTCCGAACGGAGGCCACCTTCCGTGCGGCGCGCGGCGGGATGTACCGCTGGTACGAGCCGGACGCCGCCCCCGCCGACCAGCCCGCCGCCGTGAGCGACACACCCGCCGGTCCCGTGGCCGACGGCCCGTACGCGAAGGCCCTCGCGGCCGCCAGGAAGGCCGGCGCCCGCCACGCCGACGACGCCAGACTGATGGCGCTCTTCTGCGCGAACACCCTGCAGCACCTGGTCGGCGCGGTCTCGCCCCAACTGGTCTGGGAGGGAGCACAGCGCCGCGGCCTGTCCACCGCCGACCTGCGGGACCTGTGCGCCAAGGACGTCATGGCCGTCTCCGACCTCCATTGGACGACCGGCTGACGCGTCACGCGTCCGCCCACCCCCGGACTGAACTCACCAGCTCCGTCAGCACTTCCGAGCACGAACCCCTTCGCCCCGGCCACCCGGCCGGGGCGGACCCCAGGCTTCTGCGAGGCGATTGCGATGACCACCCCGACCACCACTACATCTCCGGCCACGGCCCGTCCCACCACCGCGGTGACGCCCTTGATCCTCGCGCACACCCGGCGTGCCGCCAGCCCGGACTACTGCCTGCCGGCCTGGTACGACGAGCATCACGCCCGCCAGTTCGCGACCGAGTTCCTCAGCCGTGCCGAGGTCGTCGCGACGATCCGCCGCTACCTGGAGGTCAAGCGGGCCAGCGAACCCCTGCGGCACATCCCCGGCAACGAGTTGACCCGCGAGCAGTGGCAAGCCATGTGGGACGCGGATGACGAGCTGGGCGACCTCTACCGGCGCCTCGACCGTGCCTGCGCCCTCATCTACCTGCCAGACGGCTACCGACCCCAGCACCTGGACCACCTGGCCGAGGCCTACCGGGCCGGCAGGATCCTGCCGGATCCTCGCCAGCCCGCGCCGATGCCGGGCGACCTGCTCGTCGAGCACCACAACAGCCTGGGCGCCTCCCTCAAGCCGCTGTCGCGGATCCGGGCAGGCGAGCGCATCGAGGCCACGGTGACGATCGCCGCGGTGAGGCGCTTCGCCGGGCACGTACGACTGCTGCTGGAGAGCGACGACGGCGAGACAGCGCACGCCCGGGTGTCCGCCAGCCGCTTCACCGCGGCCGAGCAGTCCCTCGGCCGTCAGCTCAAGGCCGGCGACCAGGTGCTGGTGCGCGGCTACGTCGAGCAGGAACCCGCTCTGCGCCCCGGCGTCCGCAGCATCGACGTCTGCTCGATCCGGGCAGCGGCATGAGCCGGGCCATCTCCCTGGTGCCCTCCGCCGCGCGCCACGCGCGGACGGCGGAGGGCACCAGGTCCACCCGCTACCTCGGAATCACGGGGGAGGGGCAGGCGCTGCAGGCCCGGTGGCGCGACGCCGGCCGCAGGCGCCATAGCGAAGTCCGCGCCTGGCAGAGCGCGAGGACGCTCGAGGACGTGGCGGTCCTGACGGCCCAGTGGCTGCGCGGACTGCTGCTCTTCCACCCCAACGGCCATCGCGGCGGCCCGGATCCGGAGACCCTGCCGTTGGCAGACGTGCTCGCGGCCGCCAACGGCGTCGGGATCCTCACCCACCAGTCCCAGCCCGGCGAACTCGCCGCATTCCACGGGCGGCCCTGGCGGCAGCGGGCGTTCGTCACCGCGTTCGTCGCGGACCCGGCGCTTGCCCGGGCCCTGTACGCGCGGGCCGCCGGGGCCGGACTGGTCGTACGGGTGTACCGGCCCGGAAGCCGCATCGCCGAGAACGGGAAGCGGGACGCGGTCGACGTCACCGTGTGGGGCTCCCGCGTCAACACCGGGATAGGGGACTGGGTGTCGCCGCGCGCAGTGCGGCGGATCCTGCCCGGCTGCGACCGCCAGGCCGTACACGAGGTCGCCGCGGCGTGGCAGGTCACGCTCATTGACCCGGAGTGGGGGCGCAACACGGTGCTGTGGCCGCTCCTCAGCCGGTTCACGGACGCGTTGCGCCCCGATGCGCCAAGTTGCCGCGTAAATCGGCCAGTTGCCCCCCAGCACCTATCGCGGGTCAAAAATAGCCCAGTACATTTTTGACCCATGGAAGAGCGATCCCCTAAAGAGGCGGCCCTCGCCGCGCTGCGCACCTGGCGCGACTTCACGAACGACCGGGACCCGCTGGTCACCGCCGCCGCCCGGGCAGGCGCGTCACAGGCCGAAATCATCGAAGCGAGCGGCCTGGCCAAGGGGACCGTCCGGACGATCCTCAACTCCCCTCCGGAGGACACGAACGTGACCACCACGACCACCGACCCGCTCGCCGGCCATCACCACTCGCACCTGGTGCGGGTGGACCGCGAAGGCTCCTACCGGAAGTTCGTCTTCAGGCCGTTCACCGGCGAGGAGCCGGAACCGGAGAGCGGCGACAACATCTACGCCGTCCACCGCACGACCCTCGGTCCCGAGCTCGCCCAGGAGCTGACGGACGAGTACCGCGAGGCTCACAGGAAGTGGCAGATCGCGCGCTTCAAGACCGCGCTGCGCCCCCTCGCCAAGGAAGCGACGCCGCTGTGGAACGCCTACGTGACGGCCAAGGCCGCCATGGAGGAGACGTTCGCAGCGTTCGACACCACGCCGGACAACCGGTGGAAGTCGCAGACCTTGAAGCTGTCCCGTGCCCACGACGCCGCCTGGGAAGCGGCGGTGAACTGGGACAACCACGCCGAGCGCATGGCCGCACTGGCCGATGAGCACCTCGCCGGCGTCTGCGTCACCTCCGCCCTCATCCAGGAGGCCGCCGCCGAAGCTGGCGTCGACTCCACGAACTGGGTGATCGAGTACTCCGCCGAGGTGTACCGCAGCAGTTCCATGGCCGGCGTCCACGACGGCGTGCGCCGCCTGATCGACCGCCACAAGAAGGAGCTGAAGGCCGGCGGGATGCTCCGCACGGACTGACCCGGCCCACGCTCGCAACCGACCAACCCCATCGCAAAGAGACAGAGAGGACGACCAGATGACGCACGAGGGCATGAAGGTGCCGGAGGTCACGGTGGCCCGCTACGCGGCACCGCGAGTCCACGCCTTACCGGTGACCGAAGTGATCACGGCCCAGCCGCTTGACGGCCGGCGCCCGGGGCACTACCAGCAGGTGCTGCTGGACACCCGCACCGGTGAGCTGCGCTTCCACGAGATCCCGGAGCAGTGGGAGCCGTGGAACCCGGCCTGGAAGACGATCAGCGACGTGCCGCGCGAGACGTACAAGCGGTGGCACCCCGGAACGTTCTTCTCGGGCGTCGGACCGCACCAGTGGTTCGAGCCGGTGCCCGAGATGCTGTCCTGGACCATCGACTCCGGGGTGGAGGAGCTCCCGTACCTCGACGTCGACGCCGCCAACGCGCTGCTGCAGGAGCTGACGCCGACTGCGCAGGCCCTGCTGGACAGCCTGTTCGACTCCGGCGGCGACCTCGACTGGTCCGCCGACTCCGGCCGGGCCGGCCGCAACATCACGCGCCTGTGCAAGCGGCACCGGAAGGCCGCCGGGCCCGAGGCGGACGCCGACCTGGTCGACTACAGCACGATCGTGGCCCGCTTCCCGCAGGTCTACCGGCCGAACCTGCTGCGCCGGCCGCTGAACGAACTCGCCAAGGACTGCGAGTCGATCACCCGGTACCTCGGGAGCAACGAGCACTGGCACCCCGAGGTCAACGAGGCCTTCGGCGTCCCGTACCGCGACGGGAGCGGCAAGGGCCATGACGTCCTGGGCGTCCGGGCCTGGTATCGGAGCGTCCTCATGGCCGGTGACCCCCGTCCGCTCAAGGAGTTCCAGGACTGGGACGCCGAGCACGGCCGCCTGGCCGTCGGTGACATCACGTCCACCTCCACCGAGGCCGAACTCGACCGCTGGGCCGACCGCGAGGAGGAGAACGCCGCACGACAGGGGTGGCGCCTGCTGGGAGTATGGGAGGCCGCCGCCGCTCACCGGGAGCAGCTGCGCAACCGAGGCTGGGACCGCCTGGCCGTGGTCGGCGCGGACATCGCCTGGGCAGAGGACGAACCGGCCCTCGCGGAGGAGGCCCTGGAGCCCATGCGCGCCGAACGCCTGACGCTCGTCACCGCGGCGATCGGCTGGGGCCGCAACGAAGGCGAGATCGCCGTCCGCGCCAGGATGCCCCGCCGTACGGTCCTCGCACTCCGGGGGACCAGCACGGACACGATGACCGGGAGCACCAAGAAGTAGGTGTGCCCGGGACTGCCGTTAACAGCCCCGGACACCACACCATCATCCACCGGAGCCCCGCCTGTGCGGGGCTCCGGGCGTTCCCAACACCCTTATGGTGCAGGCGAAGTGGCCGGAAGGTCTGCCTGCCTCCGGCCAGCACTGCCACACTCGGGTCTGTTGTGATCACCGCACGGCAACGGAGGACACGTTGAGCCAGCAGGAACAGCCCTGGCAGCCGGGCTCGAAGGACCTTCCTTTCACCACCAGCCTGATCAACCCCCACGGCGACCGACACCTGGGCTTCAACGACGAGGACGGCCGCTTCTACCGTTTGTGGCAGCACAAGTCCCCCGAGCCGCTGCACACCGGCCAGGCGATCCTGCTGCGCCCGAGCGACGTCGACCAGATCATCCAGTTCTCCATGCTCTGGGCGATGAAGCACCCGACGCACCCGCGCAGCAACGCCCTGATCGATGAGGTTGCCGCCGGAGCCAAGGCCGTCGTCATGCACTTCGCCCAAGCCGCCCAGGCCCCAGTGCAGTACTAGCTAGGACGACGTCCCGCCTCGCTCACCCGCCGCGCCCCACTGCTGCACGAATTCGGGCAGGGCGCGGCGCTGGTCGTCGTCGTGGGCAATCCTGTTGAGTGTCCTGTAACAGGCGTGCACGGGCTACTTGTCTTCGGCAGCTTCTGCTGCTGACTCGCCCGTAGTTCGCCGGACGATCTTCTTCATCACTCCTTGCAGGGAGCGCAGCAACTCCCGCTCGGCGTCTTCGGTCCTGAACTGGATGTTCCACTGCCGGACGTCGTCGACGAGTCCCTCGATCGCCGCTTCGAGCCGCTGCCTCAGATGATCGGGGCTGAGGGCTTCAACCTCGACCGCAGTGTGCGGGTCGATGCCTTCACGCAGGCACTCCTCGCGGAACCGGGCGAAGTTGACGTCGCGGGTGTTGACATCATGTGTGGCCAGGCGGCCGGAGCGGACGTCAGCCGCGGTGATGGCGATCTGCCGGAACTCCAGATCAAGCTCGCCGTTGCCATAGCGCTGCATTCGCTCGACCACCGAGCGAGGCACACATCTGCCGGTAGGGTCCCAGTCACCACAGAAGATCACCGTCACGGGCTTGCCTTGGCGCGCGTACTGCTGCACCGCCTCGTAGACGAATGTCTTGGAGGACTGGCCGCGGCAGGAGTAGAGGCCCACGCCCCAGGCGGAGGTCACCGGGAGAAGGACGCCCCCAACGGAGTCGCTCTCGCACCAGACCTCGACGCGGCGGCTCTGCGATGCCCACAGGTTGCGGCGGTAGCTCTCCGTTGTGCGTACCAGGGCATCGTCGAGAGAGTCGTACTGGGCCTCCTGCCGGACTATGCGAGTGCCGTCGGTGATCCACTCCCAGGGCAGCCGGCCGGTCTCCCTCAGATGTCCAAGCTCGCGGACGACCACCGAGTAGTTCCGTCGGGAGTGGCCGCCGTCCTTGTTCCACAGGGTCCCGATGCCCAGGTAGTAGACGTGGCGGACGCTGCACGGCCGCGCTGCTTCCGCGATCTGGCAGATCGCCGCTCGCAGGGCTTCCACCTGCACTTTTGTGCGGCGGGGCCGTTTTATGGAGCTAGCGCTGTAATCCGCCATGGCACCAGTGAACGCCCTGGGCAGGGCCGCAGTCACTACTCGCCCGGCCGCTGGCTTCCGGCCGCTCAACGGCCGGGAGCCCGGGTTGGCCGCTCGTCTCAGCACGGGACCACGGGCGGGTCAGGCGTTCGCCGTGGCGACGGCCGCGCGGAACTCCTGCGTCATCAGGGCGACCGAGCCGCGCTGGACAGGAACCTCGCCCGACTCGGCCGACACCCTGGCCACCGCGGCGCTCATCCGCTCGTACATCGCCGCGTCGACCACAGCCCGATACGCCTCGGGGACCCCCCCGCTTGTCCTGAATGGCGATCATCGTGCCAAAGCGGGTGCCGATCCACCCGATCGACTCGACCTTCCAGCCGAGCTGCCGGGCCGCTTTACGCATCGCGGCCCTGATCAGCTCCACCCCGCCCAGGCCGACGGCCTCCTCGTCGTCCAGATTGACCTGGTACGAGCCGCCGTAGCCGCCGGCACCCTCGGGACAGGCACGGCGCAGCAACGGAACCACGGCCTCGGCCATGGCGATGCAGCGCGGATCCTTCGCGTAGGAAGCCATCCGCGCATCGTAGAGCCGCGCAGGTGCTTCGTGGTGCCGTACGGCGGGGCACTCACTCGAAGCGGGCACGTCGCTGCGCGCGTGCCTGCCCTGCCGTCAGACGGGTTCCAGGAGGTCGACGACCGACAGCCCCGTCTCTCCGTTGACGAGCTGGAGGGCGACCTCGGCGCGGGCCGCGAGGTCGAGCGGGACGAGGTCTTCGGCATACGCGGCGTGCACGATGCGGTCCAGGCCCGCACCGACCAGCGGTGCAGCGGTACGCAGCGAGGCCTCCAGAGCAACGCCCTGGGTAGCGCCGCCGTGCAGGATGATGTTCCTGGTGCGGTACAGGCGCCGCAGCGCGATACGGAAGGCGCCAGTGACGTCGCCCAGCACCGGGCGGGGGTCGTGGACCAGGTCGGCCATGCGCTGGGCCGCGGGCCGGTCGCTGTACTTCGTGGCAGCCCGGGTGAAGTCCAGAGCGGAGGCGCCGCCCGTCAGCAACGCGTCCGCGACCAGACGGGCACGCTCCTGGTTCGTGCTGCAGGCCGCGATACTCCGGCCGAGATCGTCCTGGGAACGGGGCTTGTGCCGGTGCGCGAGGGCAGTGAGCTCGGCCCGGGGCCACGAGCAGGCGATGATGGCCGCCATGCGGTCAGCCGCCACGGCTTTCCCAGACCGCTCGTTCTCCCCCTTGGGGTCGTCCGGGTGCGTCAGCAGAGACTCGACGGCAGCCCAGGCACCGGCGACGGCCGGGGCCATCGGGCCGCGGTTGACCGCGGCCGCGAGCTCCAGGGCGTCGTCGATCCGGCTGCGGGTTCCGGCGACCTGGTAGAGGTGCCCCTCGTTGACCAGCGTCAGGACGTCGGCGCCCCGCGCCGGGGGATCGAGCGGAATAGCCCGCGGGTGTCCGGCGACCCAGATATAGGGGAGGGGCTCCACCCCTCCACGGTCCTTGCGCAAGAAGAGAGAGCGAGCGGTCATCCGCTCCACCATCTGCCGGGCCTGCTCGGCCGCGCTGAAGGCGTCCAGCGCCGTGAACCGGTAGACGAAGCCGCCTCCGGGACGGACGCCCGCGGTGTCGTGGCCATGCTCGCGCAGCCAGGCGACGACCTTTCCCTTGTCGTACCAATGCTCCAGCGGCTCGGCGAGATCCCGCCGCGGCACCTTCTCCAGCGCCACCAGCACCTCGTACGCGCGGGCCGGCGTCCGCGCGAGCGCGGCGGCGCTGTCCGCTATATCCGCCGTCGTGGCGCGCGCATCGTAGAGATCTTTCGCCCAGGCCTTGAGGTGACTGGCGCTGTAGCCCAGGTCGAGAAGGTGAGAGGCCACCGTGCGGGAGAACCGCTCCGGTTTGACACGATCCTCAACCGGGACCTTGACCGCCGCCGCCCACCGCTCCAGATATCCGCCCCGGACGCGCCCGATGATCTCCTTGAGGCGGCGGCGCTCAGGACTGGGATCCGGCAGCGCGTTCTTCAGCAGACCGGTGAGTTCCCTGCGCAGGTCCCGGTCTCCGAGGCCCCGATCGGGGCCGATCAGAGCGTTGAGCTGGATGCGCTGCCAGTCGCACGCGGACTGCGAGAGCACCCCATGGGCCTGCCAGTAGCCGGCCTCCAACAGTTCCTCGAGGGCCAGCACCGAACCTATGTCCCACAGGCGGCGCGCCCACGGCGTGCCTTCATCGGTGAAGAAATCCGACATGCGAGCCAGGACGTGCCGGGCGTAGGGATCAGACGCGGGAGCGGAGGCCATCGCAGCACCTTAGCCGAGGGGATCTTGTACCACGCGCGAGGCGACGATCACGTGGTACGATCCTTCCAGACTTAAAGGGGCACCCGCCGTCTAGCGGCCGCTGCCCCTTTCTTCTTGCCCGAACGCGGCCAGCAGGGGCCGGGCCCGCTGGTACCGTCCCTCGCGTGGACCAGACCGGACCCCAGGTGCCGCCCTTCGAGCCGAGCGAGGATGCCCGCGCCGAGGCGGCCGCCGGTAACCCGTTCCTCAAGGCCCTCAGCGAAGCCCGCGACCGCATCCCGCTGCTCACCGAGGTCTTTGCCACCCAGGACACTTCCGCAGCCGACGCCAGCCGGGGATCATGGCCTGACCCTGCGCCCATGAGCAGCCGGGACCTACACGAGTTCCAGCAGCGCGGTCAACCGCGTGACTAGGTACCTCACCCCTGATCGCTGAGCGGCCCCTCAGTCTCATCCGAGGGGCGACGCGTACCGAGCGGACTTGCGGAGCGACTGATGTCAGTGGCCGCTTCTCCCGTTCTCAACGGTGATCGCGCGGAAGTCTTGAGCCGAGTCGTGAAGTCGGCGGGGTACGGACACGGCATCCAGACGTCCCAGATCTCCTTCGGCGTGACCGATACGGCGTCGGCGAACGTCGAAGTAATCGCGGACGTGCTTACTCGAGACGGATCTCAGGGCAAGGAACACCCTCGACGACAAGATCGGCGGACACCGGAGAACACCCAACGGCTCACAGAGATGGCTTCCACGCGAAGCCAGAGTGTTGCGAGACTGCAGTGAGAACGTACGGAGGACGTAGCGAGAAGGTACTCCGACAACGATCGCGAATGTTGGCATCGAATCCGATGACGTGAGAGATTGTCGTACGAGCTAAGTCGAGCAGACTAGAAGTAACTAGAGCTCGATGAAGTCTCGCCCCGGAAGGGGTGTAAAGCACGAAGGGCCTAGCTCCGGCGGGAACCAGAACTAGGCCTTCACGCAGTTGACGAGCCCGGTCGAGTAGATGCCGACCGGGCTCGCTGCATGCAGCTGCCGGTCCGACCGGGTCCTCGGGTGGGCACTCAGAAGTACTGAGCGAACTGTCCCACCAGGGCGATGGCCGCCACCCCGAAGCTCAGCGCGGACAGGATGACCTGCCACTTCTCAGGGCCGGTCCACTTCTTCCTGCCGTGCTTGTCCAGGTCGGACATCGCACCACCACCTCACCTTTCCCTCCGTCCGGCACCCGCGGTCCGGGTCCCGGTGGTCTGTGAACTCGCGTCCCCCAACACGGAGTTCAAGAGAGGGTCTGGTGAGGCGGGATTCATACTACTGGGGCTCCCGACAGTAGACGTCACCTCAAGTGCAAGTCGCTCGCCTTGCGTTGACGGCTGAATGAGGGGGCGGAAAGCCGTAGCACGACTGTCCGCCGGCTTATAGCACACCCGCCCGCTGCGGTGGGATCGGGCTGCGCTTCCCGCATCCGGCCGCGGTCGGCAGACGAGACGGTTGCCGGGACCGCCGCGGCCGCCGTCGCGGACTCATTCCTCATGGGAGAGCACTCCGCTCATCCCTCCCCGTCAGCGACCGGGTCCGGCTACCGTGGGGGCATGGCCAGGGAAATCCGCATCGAGATCGATGACGAGCAGTACGAGCAGCTGAAGCGCGAGGCGCATCAGCGGCACGAGGATCCGGATGTGTACGCCAGCCGCGTCCTGGCCGACGGCCTGAACAAGGCGCGGTTCCTTCAGGGCTGCGCCGAGTTCCTGGCCACGCCGGGAATGCGCGAGGAGTTCGCCAGCCGGTTCGGCCCGCAGCCCGGGCCCAGCGCTACCGCTGCGTGAGGGCGGACCTGCCGCAGTGGACCTGACCATTGATCTTCCGTGGCTGCTGGAGCTTGCCCGCACCCAGCTCGGCGACCCGGACGTGACGGACTGGGGAGCCCTGGAGGCCGCCCGCGCCCGGCACTGCTTCCGCGTGATGGACGACCTTATCTACGACCAGCCCCACCACCGCGCCGCCGCGCTGTTCCACTCGCTGTGCCGCGTCCCGGCGCTGGAGCACAGCAACGCCCTGTTCGGCATCACCGTCGCGGCCGGCTACCTGCACGCCAGCGGCAGGACGGCACGGTTCACCGCCAAGGAGGCGGCCGACCTGGCCGAGCAGGTGACGGCCGGGGACGTGGACATACGGGCCCTCGCCGACAGGCTCAAGGAGTGGACCGAGCGAGCCTGAACCCAGGCTCGGTCCAGGAGAGACATTGAGATCTCCGCCCGGGGGCAGGAGTCATGCCACCGCTTCGGGCAGCTGACCCGGCTTGGTCTCCACGATCTGCACGTCGCGGCAACCAGCGTCCTCGAGTCCTTGCTTGCGTCTGCCGGCGCTCGGCTTGTCATAGGCGACGGCGGAGGAGCGCGGGGTGCCGTCCGGGTCGGTCCAGGTGAGCGCAAAATTCTGCATCGTGATCGCCATGCGGGCATCATCGCCCTCGGCACTGACAACACCCCGCTCGCGCCCTCTCTATCACCGCTGACGACCGTGAGCCCCAGGAGACCGTTCTCCAAGAGGCCCGGGCCCGGGTGGGGCGGGGTCAGGCAAGCAGGCGCAGCAGCGCGGCCGCCATCGCGATCATCGTCTCCGCCTCGGCGCGGCTGTACGTGAACGTCTTGGTGACGGCGTCCTTGTGGAGCGCGCCGCTCGCCTGGTCCTCGAGCGCGGCCCGGATCCAGGCCCAGCGTTCCTCCGGGGTGCGCTCGCGGGCCGGCTTGCTGCCGGGCCAGGACCAGCCGCTGTTGACCTTGATGTACTCCAGCGTGCGGCGTGCTTCGAGCATGGCGCCGTCGATGTCGTCGTCCCGCAGTCGGCGCTGGGCCTCCCGCAGGTAGCCGACGGCTTCCTGGCGCCCTTCGTCGTCCGCGGGGAAGGGCACGGACATCTCGACGGCGAGGGACGGACCGAGGCCCTCCATCTGCTGGCGCCAGCGGCTCTCGGCCACTGAGATGTACAGCGTCGCCGAGGCACCCGGGTACGAGGTCGCCTGGGACAGGGTGGCGCGGACCTCGATCTCCAGGCGCAGGTCGCCAGAGCGGTGTTCGTCCAGGGCCCGCACCTGCGCGCTGGTGAGCATGAAGCGCAGCTCCGGGCGCTCGACGGAGTCGGGGCGGAAGGCAACGGTGGCCGTGGCGGTGCCGAGCATGCCCCGCTGTCCGTTGTCGGACGGCGCCCACAAGACGGTGTCCAGAATCAGCACGCGCCCGGCCTCGACGGCCGCCGGAATTTTCACCTCCAGTTGCAGGCGCAGGCTGTGTGCCCCGAGCTCCTTGAGGAGCATCAGGCTGTTGTCCCGGTGGCCGATGGCCATGGTCCCGACGGGCGCGTCGAAACGCAGTTCGTCCATCGTGCGGCGCCTTCCTGGTGGTTCGTGTGCTGCGCCGATTCTGAGGCCTGGACTCGGCACAGTGCCCGGCATTTACGTATCGGGCTCCCTGCTGCCCCAAGCGAGGCCGGGCAGCCCCACGCGCGCACGTGGCGGAGCTTAGGCTCCGTGCGGTGGAAACGTTCTGGATCATCGCCATGGCCGTCCTGTGGGGTGCAGGCGTGGGCCTGCTCATACCGCGCGCCGCGTACCGGCTCTCTGTGATGCCGGAGGAGCCGTGGCGAACGGCCTGCCCGGCAGGACATCCCCTCGCCGGGATCGGGGATGGGTGGCTGGGGCGGGCCCGCTGCGCGGACGGGGACACGTTCGGGCCGCGAACGCCCATCATCGCCCTGGTGATGATCGTGGTCTGCGCCCTACTGGCGGCCGCCACCGGGGCCCGTCCCGAGCTGCTGGTGTGGCTGCTGCTCGCACCGATCGCCGCGCTGCTTGCGACCGTCGACTTCGCGGTGCACCGTCTTCCCGACGTGGTGACCCTGCCGCTCGCGGCGTCCGCGCTCATCGGGCTCGGGGGGGCCGAGCTGCTGCCCGGTGCCGGCGGCAGCTGGAGGACCGCGCTTCTCGGCTCCCTCACGCTCGGCGCGTGCTACTTCGTGCTGTTTCTGATCAACCCCAGGGGCTTCGGCTTCGGCGATGTGAAACTCGCCCCGGCACTCGGCGCCGTCCTGGGCTGGTACGGCTGGGGAATCCTGCTGATCGGCACGTTCGCCGGGTACCTGTTGGGTGCGCTGTACGGTGTCGGCCTCATCCTCGCGCGCCGGGCCGGGCGTAAGTCGGCGATCCCCTTCGGCCCATTCCTCCTGGCCGGAGCATTCGCCGGGATCCTCTTGGGATCGCGTTTCTGATGGCCCTATTCCTGGTCACGCTGTCTCCTGTCTGTCCAGGGGACAAGCTGGACGTCCAACCGTGCCGGTGCCGGAGTGATCAATCAGGCGGTGGGGAGTCCCGGAAGCCGGTCGTAGGCGGGATCGCCGGGGAAGGCGATGGACTCGATGTGCTGCGGCGGGATCGCGTTGCGGTAGAGGACGTCGGCGTTGGCTGGGGTGTAGCCGATGGCCTTGCCGACGAAGGTGTGCACCACCGACTTGAAGACGAGGTGCCTGCCGGGACTAGCGAGGTCCACGTAGGCGGTGACCAATGCTGGCCGGCCCAGGGAACCCAGCTTCTGAGCAACGCCGGCGTGATCGTCGCAGTGCTGCCAGTAGATCGCCTCGCCGCCCCAGAAGGACAGCAGCCGCCACACCCCGTTGACGTCGTGGGAGGTGGCCTCGGCGGAGAGGGTCAGGCAGACCTGGCCCTCGCGATTGCCCAACTTCTGCCTCCCCGGGGCGACCATGCTCTGGGAGCGCAGTACCTCACGCTCCGCGTCGGTGAGATAGCCCCGCTCATGGGCGTGGTTCAGGCGGTCATCAACCAGAGCGGCGTCCAGGGGGCGCAGGCCATGAGCACGAATCGCGTCGGCCTCGTGGTCGAGCAGCCTGGTGCCGTGCTGCGCTCGTAGAAGGTGGCCACGGAGGAGGTCGAGGATCTGCGCCTCCCTGTCCTCCAATTCCAGGTCGACGTACAGATCCGGCTCATCCAGTTCGGTTTCGTCGGCGATGCTGTAGATGAGATCTGCCAGCGCCCGGGGCCAGGTCGCGGGGTTGTCTACATCCACGACAGGCCGACTGTTGGCAGTGTGAGCCAGTGTCATGGCGCGCCAGTATTCCACTGCCAGGCCATCAGGTTCCGGACCAGAAATGGGACGGGACCTGGACGGTGAGCGAGGTCAGGGTGAGGGACGCCGCAACGACGCACAGGTCAGGCCGACCTCAAGCAGGGCAGAAGGATTCTGAACCTGCATCCTCGCTCCATGATCTTGCTGCTCAGTGGTGTGACTAATGTGGCGTGCCATGGGCATACGCGCTCTGCCCGTCTTCGAGCGGGACGGGTGGGCCTTGTCCTGGCAGCGTGCACAGTCCGGACGAGTAGGTATGCGAGCGATGCGGCTATGCGAGAGCGGGATGAGACGACCGGCGGCAGCCCGATCGGGGCGCGCCTGGCTGCCTGGCGCGCCCATCGGAGACTTTCCCGGGAGGACGTAGCCTCCCGAGCGGGTCTGGACGTCGGGTATGTCGTCGGTCTGGAGACAGGCGCTGATTGGGTGGACCGCCGCGGCCGGCTGGCAGTCCTGGCCGGAGCGCTGCGGCTGGACGTCTCAGATCTGACCGGGCAGCCCTATGCGCCGCGCGGAGCTGAACATGCGGCCGTACGAGCCGTCGCCTTTCACCTGCGGCGCCGCGTTCTGCAGTGGGACCTGGGAACTTCTGCTGGCCGCCGGGTCGACGATCTGACGGCGCTGGTCCGGAATGCCGTAACGGCCGACACCGCAGGCGACGAGTACCGTCTCGCCCTCGTACTGCCCGAGTTGATCGACGCGGCCGACCTCGCGGTCGCCGCGGCGGCACGGCCCGAAGCCGAGGAGGCGAACCGGCTACGGGTACAGGCCCACGTGCTGGGCGCCGGGCTACTGCGGCGGCTGGGCTACAAGGACCTGGCCTGGATGCTGCTCCACCGGGCCCGGCCCGGCATCGGGGAACCTCTCCCGGTACTGGTCGAGGAGGTGCACCTGCTGATCGACCTCGGCCTGCCCGAGTACGCTCTGGCTCGCGCCGAGCGCGCCCAAGACGCCGGGGCAGGTCAGGAGTTGGTCCCCCTGACCGCGCTGGCCCAGGCCATGGCCGGGCGTCGGCGGTACGCCGAACGGCTCCTGGACACGGCAGCCGCTCAAGCCGAGAGCGCGGGGGACCGGGCCACCATGGACGCCGCCCGTGCCGCCGTTGCCATCGAATGCGGCGATCCCGAAGCAGCAGTCGACCATGTCCGCGCGGTGGACCAACGACTACTCGAGGGCGCCTCTCGGTCGAGTCTGCTGGTGGTTGCCGCAGCCGCGGAGGCTCGGCAGGACCATACCGAGCAGGCCGTGGCCCGGCTTCTCGAGGCCGATAGCGCGGCACCCTTTCGGTTGCGACTTGACCCTCTGGCCCGGGACCTGGTCGCCACGCTCGCCGTACGAACCACCGGCACCTACCAGGCCGCGGCAGTGGGGAATCTGGCCGAGCGCGCCGGGCTGCGGTGACGCCGCCCGTCTTGACGGGAACCACCTAGGTGAGCGGGCGGGCCGCCCTAGGCTACGGCTGAGACATGGAGTTGGGCGGGGGACCATGAACGAAGAGCAGGCCCGGAAGATCGGTGAGCGCCTTCGTTCGGCCCGCCGACAGCGGGGGATGAGCCTGCGCACGCTCGCGGGCACTGCTGGCGTGTCGACTGGCTACCTGTCGATGGTGGAGAACGGGCAGAGGCTGTTAGACCGCTCCAGCTTGATCACCGCTCTCGCCGACGCCCTGCAGATCGCCCCGTCCGAGCTGACCGGCCAGCCCTTCGCACCGGTGGACCCGCACGCGAGCGCAGCCCACGAGGCGATCCCGGCGCTGCGCCTGGCGCTGATGGGGATCACCATGGCCACCCCGCCAGACCTCCGCCCGCCCCAGGTTCCTACGAACGTACTGGCCGAACGCGTCGCGATGGCCAACCGCCTCTACCACGCAGCCGAATACGGCACCCTCGCCGCTGGCCTGCCCTCCCTGCTGGCCAGCCTCCACGCCGCTGTGGAGGACGCCGAAGGTCCGGCCCGAAGCGAGCTGCTGAAACTGCTGGCGGACGCCTACCACCCGGCCTGCACCCTGCTGCTGAAGAACCTGGGCTACACCGACCTGGCGTTCATCGCCGTCACCCGAGCAGCCGAGGCGATCACAGAGCTGGACGACCCGGTCTACTCCGCCCTGTCCGGCTTCTTCCACACGCACGTGCTGATGTCCGCCGGGAGTCCCACCCAGGCCCTCGCCCAGGCCACCTCCGCCGCCAACACGCTGGAAGCACATCTGCACGGCCCTGATGCGCACGCGCTGCTCGGCGAACTCCACCTGATCTCCGCTACCTCCCTCACCCAGGACCGGCACCGGGCCGGCAACGCCCGGGCAGAAGAGATCCGTGGCCACCTCGCCGAGGCCGCCGACCTCGCCGGCCGCACGGGCGAGACGCGGGCCTGGCACCTGAACTTCGGCCCCACCAACGTCGGCATCCACGAGGTGAGCCTGAACACCGACCTCGGCCTGCACGGCGAGGCCGTCACCGCCGGGGGCGCGGTACACCCCGAGGTCCTGGAAGACGCCCCCGGCCGACAGGCCGCGTACCACGCCGACCTGGCCCGCTCCCTGGCGCACCTGCGCGGCCGGGAAGCCGACGCGGTCTCTTCCCTGCTGACCGCCGAGCAGATCGCCCCCCAGCGCATCCACGCCAGCGCACCGGTGAGGAGCACGGTCGAGTACCTCACCGACCGGCCGCTGCCCGTGCACGTCGCACGGGACCTGCGAGGCCTCGCCCACCGCATCGGCCTGCCGAACTGATCGAGGGCGCACCCGGTCCGCACCCGATCCGCACGCGACAGCACGCTCGGACGTCTCCATGCAGGTGGCCCTTGGGGACTGCTGACCAGGACATACGGCCCGACATGAGGCCCGAGTACGTGGGTTCACCGTCGTGAACACCCCTGTGTGTCAACGCACTTACCTTCAGTGATGGGCCGGGTAGGTCCCGCCCAGAGAGGGTGAGGCACGCGATGACCAGCACTCCGGTGCGTCACGACTTCCCGGTGATCTCCACGCCCGGGCACGTCCCGCTGGCACGCCACGAGACCGCCAAGGTGCTCACCGACTGGGATCTACCCCAAGAGCTGGTGGACACCTCGTGCCTGATCATCACAGAACTGGTCACGAACGTCGTACGGCACGCCTCCGTCGTGTCACCGACCGCCACCGTCACCCTCGCCGTCGACGAGACGGGCGACCTGGTGCTGACCGTCGCGGATGCTCACCCCTTCAAGCCCAAGCCGCTGATGGCCGCGCACGACTTCGGCGGCCGCGGCCTGCACCTGGTCAACGCCCTCGTCTACGAGGCGGGCGGCAACGCCGCGGTTGTCCCGGACTCCGCAACCGGCGGCAAGCAGATCAGCATCCGCCTGCCCCTGGCCCCCGCCTGATCTCCGCACCAGCAGCATCACCCGCTGCCGGTACGACAACTCCCTCCACCCGAAAGGGGCATTGCCCATGCTCACGTCGGTCCGCCACCTCGACCAGGTGGCCCGCGAATGGAACATCAACCCCGAGGACGTGCTGCTGATCGCGCTCAACGCGTCCGGCGCCCGGTCCCCGCTGGCCAAGCCCCGCATGCGCTTCCAACTGCGCCTGGACTCCCGCCCCGACACCCCCCTCTACCTGATCCTCTCGCTCGGCCGCACCGACTCGCCCTTCGAGCTCGACGAACACGAGCTGCGGCTGGGTGGCGAGAAGGTCGGCGAGGTCGACGGCATCGAAGACGACGACGCGGTCCTCGGCTACTGGCGCAACGGCACCAAGATGCTGACCCTCAACTCCAACGCACGCTCCCAGTGCACCGGCTGCGTGTTCTGCCCCAACACCCTCGAAGGTGCCTCCGACCCGCAGATCAAGGCCCTGGACATGGCCGGCTACCTCAGCGCCCTCGCCGCGAACTCCGGACTGTCCGACCTCGCGACCGTGGAGACCGTCACCATCTGCACCGGGTGCTTCCTCCACGAGCACCTCGCGCTGGAGCACCTCGCCGAGGTCCGTGCGGCGATGGGCGCGAACGACTGCACCGGCACTCTGCACTTCCTGTCCTCGGTGCTGACCTCCGATGAAGGCATGGACGCGGCCGTCAGCCTGGGCCCCTTCCACCTGACGCTGACCGCCGAGTGCTTCACCGAACGACGGCAGATCCTCAAGGAGTCCAAGGCCAAGCTCACGCCCGAGGAGATGGTCGCCGCCCTCGGCAGGGCCAAGCGGCGGGGCATCACCACCGACTTCACCTACATCGTCGGCCTGGACCCGATCGAGGACGCCGTCGCCCACCTGCGGAACTTCGTCGACGTCACGACGACCTTCCCCCGCGTCCAGACCTACCAGGCCCACAACGCCTTCATGGACATCTACCGCACCCCCGGCTCCGACACGATCGAGTGGCATCTGACGATGCGCCGCCACATGGAGGAGCTGTTCGACCCGACCGGCCTGCGCCCGCAGTGGTGGCAGAACTACCGCAGCCCGTGGTGCTTCACCTTCGCCGGCGAGGAGCTGACGGGGGCGAAGATCTGATGACAGCCCTCACCCTCCCCACGCCCTTACCGGGCGCCGGACCGACGGCCAGCGTGATCCGTGCGGTCCGCACCTGGCAGCTGGCGCCGCAGCCGGCCGGACTCCCGCAGGGCCTGCCCGAACCGATCGCCGCGGCGGCGGGCGAGCCGCCGGCAGGCCCGGCATGGGCGGAACACCGCACCCGCTTCGCCGTCGAACTCGTTGGCGACGGTGTCTCCGGCTGGCAGGCCCCGGTCTCCGAACCGGTCGCTCAGATCATCGCCGACAACCTCGCCCATGGGCTGATCGGGCACGACGCCACCGCTCCGCGCCGTCTCGCCTACCGCAGGAAGACCGGGCGGCACCACGGCGGCCCGCACGCCCGGCAGGCCGCGTCCGCGATCGAACTGGCCTGCTGGGACCTGGCCTCTCGCGTCGCAGGAGTGAGCGTGACCGCTCTGCTGGGCGGCACCATCCGTACCACCGTCCCGGCGTACGCCACGGCCCTCGGTCTCGACCCCGCGCACCCGGCGGCCCCGGAAGCAGCGGCCTGGATCACTCAGGCCGGGTTCTGGGGTCAGAAGTGGCCTCTGCCCAAGCAGCTCATCCTGGCCGGGCCGAAGGCGGTCGCGAAGACGCTCCGGCCTCTGCGGGAGGCGGCGGGCGACGGCCGGTTCATGGTCGACGCCCTGGGCCGCTGCCGGGTGGATGAGGCGATCGGGCTGCTGCCCGTCCTCGCCGACCTGGAGGTCACCTTCGTCGAGGAACTCGTGCCGGCCGGCACCTGGGCCTGGCATCGGCTGCGGTCGGCCAGGGCAGGGGTCGCGCTTGCGGCGGGGGAGCACGCGGTCGACGAGGCCGAGCAGATCCGGCTGCTGGCTGGCGACGCGGTGGACGTCTGGCAGGTCGATCCGGGATGGTCCGGCGGACTGGCCCGATCGCTGCAGACCACCGAACTCGCCGCCGACTTGGGCATGGCGACTTTCCCCCACGGCGACCGGCTGCCCGCAGCGCTGGCCTTGGCCGGGACGTGCTGCCGCGACAAGATCCCCGCCATCGAGTGGCACCTGACCGTGGAACCGCTGCGCCAGGAGATCTACTCCACTCCTCTCCAGGTGGACAGCGGCCTGCTGCCGGTACGCACTGCACTTGGATTCGCCGAACCCCTGAAGCTGCCCGCCGGGGCATCGGCGGTGGAGGTGACCGGCCCATGACCGGCCAGCCCCGCCGCTCCCGCCCCTCTTGGGCCGGCGTCCGCGCGGTTTCCTTCGACCTGGGCGGCACTCTGGTCCGGCCGGAAGCCCAGCCGACCACCGGACAGGTCGCCGAACTCCTCGGTATCTCCCTGGCCGAGGCCCGCACGCTGATGGAGCAGAAAGCCAAACGCCGCCGGATCAGCCCCGCGGACCTCGCCGGGGAAGTGGCCGCCGACTTCCAGCGACCCGACCTGGTCGGCAGCCTCACGTCCGTCCTGGAGCGAGCCCGCCATCGGGCGTCAGAGCCCGACGTGTACGACGACGTCCGGCCCACCCTGGCCGCGCTCCGTGAGCAGGGCCTGGCCCTGTTCGCCATGACCAACAGCCTCGGCTCCTCCATCCCCGAGCACGCCCCCGCGGCGTTCCGGGACCTGACGCAGGTGATCTACTCCGCCGAGACGGGCGCGGTGAAACCGGAACGCGCGGCCTTCGCCGCCGTCGAGTCCGCCTCCGGGCTCAGCCCGCACGAACTCCTGCACGTCGGGAATTCGCTGCGCGCGGACGTCGACGGCGCCACCGCGGCCGGCTGGCACACCGCCTGGCTCAACCGCACCCGCGCGGACATCGCCGTGCCGTCGGACACGGTCTGCCTCCACTCCCTCACCACTCTGCCCCTGCTGCTGTCTGCCGTACCCACCCCGGTTGCGACCAGGAACTCGGAGGCCCGCTGATGGACACTCCAGGCACCCCCTGCCCGAAAGCTTCCGTTACCGACGCTCTGGCCCACTCGGTTCCGCTGTTCGACCCCGCGCAGCTGCCGTTACGCAACTGGTGCGCCGGCAGCCGCGAAGATCCGCTCACGGGGCTGGTCACCTTCCCCGACTTCCACAGCAACATCCCGCGTGCCCTCGCCGCCGCCCTGACCGACGGCGCGCTGGTCGGGCTCGCGATCGGCGATGTCGACGGCCTCAAGGACCACGTCGAACGGGCCAACGCCACCGACCCGACCTGTTACGGGCACCTCGCCGGGAACCGGGTGATGGCACGCCTCGGTGCCGTCACCCGGACCTGGTTCCACACCCAGCCCTGGGAGCACGGCTGCGCTGCCACCTTCGGCGGGGACGAAGTCATCATCGCGGCGGCGCTGGATGACGCGGCCGCCTTCCACCGGGCCGTCGCCGAGTTGCGCGACCGGCTCGCCGACGAACTGCCGGTCCGGGTGTCCTTCGCCCTGACCGTCGCATCCTCCGAGCACCTCCCCGCCGAGCGCGGCCCGGGCGGCTGGAAGCACCACTTCACCGACAGTCTGCTGGCCACCACCGATCGCCTGCTGTTCGCGAGCAAGGCCGCCCGCCGCGCCAGCGGGGGAGAGGGTGGCATCATCGCCGTCACCCAGCCCCCGCTGCCTGTCTCCACGGCCCCGACCCGTGACCACCGATCCCTGCTCCCGCTGCCGGCAGGCGTCGAGACTCTGCATGTTCTCGCCCGCCCGCTCGGCGCGGGCACCCGCAGCATGCTGTTGCTGCCCTGCGCTGGACCGGCCGGCCTGCGCGGCAAACGGCTGCGCGTCACGTTCCCCGACGGCCGCGGCCGCACCGCCGTCGCCGTCTCCGTGCACGGCCAGGCCGCCATCTCCGTCCCCGCCGAGACCACCGCGACGATCGCGCCCGACGGACCAGGCATTCCGCTCGCCCTGCAGCCCATCCGGGAGCGGGCCGCCCACGGGGTGCCCGACGACCTGGCCGCCGCGCTGGAGCGCGCCGAGCTGGACTGGTCGGTGCTGCCCGCCCATGAGCAGGCCCAGATGCTGCACCTGATCACCGAATCGGCCACCGCCGACATCCGCACCGCCCGGATCACCGCCGTCATCGACGCGGTCGCCACCCGCACCCGGAGCTGATCGACATGACCACCACAACGGACTTGGACCCGGGCACCGGCCCCGCGTCCCGGCCGACCGGCCCGCCCCTGGGCTTCCCCGACTGGACTCTCGCGGCACACCAGGCCGCCGACGCCGTTCCCGACCAAGCCATCGACGCCCTGTGGCGCGCGCTGAACTACCTCTCGGCCGCTCAGCTCTACCTGCTCGACAACCCCCGCCTCGCCCGCCCGCTCAGGACAAGCGATATCAAGGCCACCCCGAGCGGGCACTGGGGGGTCTGCCCGCCGGTCAACTACCTGCTCGCTCACCTCGGGCCGCTGAACGCCTGGCGGCCCGCCGACTGCGAACTGCTCGTACTGCACGGCGCCGGGCACGCCGGGCCGTCCGCGCTCGCCCACGCCTACCTCAACGGCTCGCTGCACCTGACCGGGAAGGGGCCCGGCTGGTCGATGCCCGACCTGCGGGCCTTGATCACCGGCTTCCCGCACACCGAGCGGTTCGGCGGAGAGATCACACCGCTCATCCCCGGGGTACGGCACACCGGCGGACAGCTCGGGCCCGCGCTCGCCGTCGCGCAGGGCATGGCGCTCGACGCCCCGCACCGTCTCGTCGTTCCGCTGATCGGCGACGGAGAACTGGAGACCGGGGCGACCGCCGCGGCGTGGCTCGCCCGCCGCGCCCTCGTCGGCAGCGGGCACCACGGGGCGGTGCTGCCCGTCGTGCTGGCCAACGGGTTGAAGATGGGCGGCCCCTCCCTGCTCGCCGGCATGAGCACATGCGAGATCCACGCCTACTTCACCGGTCTCGGATACACACCCCTGATCGCCGACGGCACCGATCTGCCAGCCTTCCGCCGACTGCTGCACGAAGCCTTCACCCGGGTGCGCCCGCTGGACGAGGCCGGGCCGCAGCCTGTGATCGTGCTGACCATGCCCAAAGGCCACACCGGCCCGGTGCAGGTGGCCGGACGGCAGATCGCTGGAACCCCGGCAGTCCACAAGACGCCGCTGAAAAACCCGGCCCACGACGACGCCGAGCTCGCGGCGCT
Source organism: Streptomyces sp. NPDC051133 (assembly GCF_040682635.1). Lineage (NCBI taxonomy): Bacteria > Bacillati > Actinomycetota > Actinomycetes > Kitasatosporales > Streptomycetaceae > Streptomyces > Streptomyces sp. NPDC051133. The sequence continues at coordinate 20,460 of NZ_JBFBBK010000054.1, read as the reverse complement.
GACGGCGTGGCTCACCTCCTACCGGCCGGCCGAGCTGTTCACCACCCAAGGCCGTCCTACCGACCTGGTCCGCCAAGCCCTGCCCGGGCCCCCGACCGAGGCGGAGACCGCCCCGCCTCCGACCTCGCCGGCAGTACGCAAGCCCCGGTCCCGGCCGGACGTGTCCGCGGTGATCCGCGAGCGCGCGGCGCACGGCGCCTTCCGCCTGTTCAGTCCCGACGAGCTCGCCTCCAACCGCCTTCGGGTGACGGAGTACGGCTCGTCGTCGGCCTGGGCCGTCGAAATCCTCAACGAGGAGATCTGCCACGGCTGGCTCCAGGGCTACACCGAGTCCGGCCGGGATGCCCTGCTCGCCACGTACGAGGCCTTCGCCGCGGTCAACACCAGCCTGCTCGTCCAGCACCTCAAGCACCGGCGCCTGCGCTATCGCGCCGGACACGGCGGTCTGCCCTCCGTCAACTACCTGATCACCTCGCTGGGCTGGCGCAACACCTACACGCACCAGAACCCCGGCCTGGCCTCCTCACTCCTGGACACCGAGGACAGCTTCGTGCACGTCTACACCCCGGCGGACGCGACGCGGGCCGCAGCCGTGCTCTCCGTCATGCTCACCGGTCGCGACCGCGTCAACGTCCTGATCACCGACAAGCACCCCGGGTCCGCCTTCCCGCCGGACCCCTTCCGCGAGGAGCTCACCGACGGCGCCGCCGTCTGGCCCCAGCTGAGCCACCGCGGCATCCCGGACATCGTCCTCGCCTCGGCCGGCGACGTCCCGGCCCGCGAGCTGACCGCCGCGGTTGCCGCCCTGCGCCGCTCGCACCCAGAAGCCAAGATCCGCTACGTGCACGTCAACGACCTCGCCGTCCTCGGCCCCACCCCGCACCGGCCGTACGCTCTTAGTGAGAGGACGTTCACCCGCCTGTTCGGCGACGACATCCCCGTCCTCATGGCCGTCCCCACCTACGCCAGCACCGTCCGCGCACTCCTCGCCGCCCGCGGCGAGGCCCACCGCTTCCACGTCGTCGGCTACCAAGACCCCGGACGCCCCCTCACCCCCGAAGGCCTCCGGGAACAGTGCGGCCTCTCGGCCGCCACCCTGTGCGCCCAGGCCGCGCACCTGCTCAAGGGGAGCAGCTCATGACCCTCGACAAGGCATACCGACCGGATCCGGACATCCTCGACGCGTTCGAGCGCGATGGATACGTCGTCCTGCGTGACGCCATCGCGCCGGAGTGGCGCAAGGAGGCCGCCGCCGCGGCGACGCGGCTGCTCGCCAGCGACCGCATGCTCGGCCGGGACCGCAGCGTGGACGGAAAGGACGGCTTCCGCGGCATCGTGGCCATGGACGACACCACCTTCCTGCCCTTGGTGGCCAACCCGACCGTGCTGCCCGTCGTCGTTGCGCTGCTGAGCCCGAACGTGTACCTGATGTCCAGCAACCTCATCCACCTCCCCTCCATGCCGCCCGGTGCCCCGCGGACCATCCGCGTGCCCGAACGGCACGGCTGGCACCGCGACATGAGCACCGCCACCCGCGACCTCGGCGTCGACTCCGTCCGGCGAATGTCGATCAAGGCCGCCTACTACCTCAGCGAGCTCAGCCCCGACGCGGGCGTCACCATGGTCGTGCCCGGTAGCCACACCGACACCGGCCCCGTCATCGTCCCTGCCGGGGCCATCGACCCGCCCGGGGCCATCACCCCCGACGTCGGGCCGTACGACGTCATGCTGTTCGAGAACCGGCTTTGGCACGCGGGTGGCCTGAATACCTCCGGCCGTCCCCGGCTCGCGGTCATGATGCAGTACGGCTACCGCTGGCTCGCCGCCATCGACGACCCTGCCCCCGAACTGCTGCAACGCGAGGGCCTCAGCGACATCGAACGGCAGTTGCTGGGCCGGCCGGATCGGCACCCGGACGGCTCCATCGCACACGAAGGCGCCGGCGCAGCGCCCCTACGCACCTGGTGGGAGCACCTCACCCCGCACCCGGCTCGTTTGCCGGGATGACACCGCCGCACGCCCGCGACCCGAAAGCGAGAGACGCACCCGATGACCGCCGCCCGCACCCCCCACGAGCTGTTCATCTCGACCGCGCCCTACTACGCGCGCTTCCGCCCCGGCTACGACCCCGCCCTGTACGACATGCTCGCCGCCCGGTTCGCCCTCGACGGCACCCAGCGCATCCTGGACCTGGGCACCGGCACCGGCGTACTCGCTCTCCCGCTGGCACGGCTCGTCGGCCACGTCACCGCCATCGACCCCGAGCCCGGCATGCTCGACGAAGGCCGCAAGCTCGCCGCCGAGCAGAACCTCACCAACATCGACTGGGTCGAAGGCGACTCCACCACCGTGCCCGCCATGAACCTGGACCCCGTCCTTCTGACCGTGATGGGCGCCGCCTTTCACTGGATGGACCGCGACCAGACCCTGCGCGACCTCGACAAGCTCATCAACCCCGACGGCGCCGTCGTCCTCGCCTCCGGCGGAGCACCCGGCGACGTCGATCCCGCCCCCTGGCTCCAGATCATCGCCGACGTCCGCACCCACTACCTCGGCCCCGAGCGCCGGGCCGGATCCGGCACCTACACCCACCCCAAGGAACGCCACCAGGACGTGCTCGCCCGCTCCCCGTTCTCCAACATCGACACCGCCTGCTGGGACCGCACGGTCACCCGCACCCTGGACGAGGTCATCGGCCTGCAGTTCTCCTACAGCTACTCCAGCCCCGCACAGCTGGGCGACCAGAAGGACGCTTTCGAACGCGACGTGCGCCGCGCCCTGACGGAATTCAGCCCGGCCGGCGTCTTCGACGAGCTCGTACGGACGGAAGCCATCGTCGCCACCCGCCCCTGAGCCAGCCCGGGAGAGCCCACAAGGGCAGGCCGCGGTACGAGGTCAAGGCCGACCTGCGGAAGCGAGCCCGTCATCCCGAGGCCCGGGCGGCGTAAATCCACCACGCAACGCAGGCCGCCACCCCGACCTGGGGATGGCGGCCTGCGTCCTGCGGTGTGCGGTTATCGCCGTCCGTACCGTTCGGGGAAGTGCGCCTTGAGAGCGGCGAGGGTCCAGAAGATTCCGCCGAAGGAGCCGAGGAAGATGCCGATGGGGAAGCCGATGGACCAGGCCTTGAACACGTCGTCGGGCTTGTGGGCGTTGACGGTGTGGGAAAAGGCCCACGGCGCCAGGGAGATGGCGGTGAGGACGACCACCCACGGCACCAGAATGAGAGCGCCGTTGGGCAGGCCCTGTTCCTTGCGCATGCGGGTCATGTAGATCATTCCGGCCGTCATGGCGAAGGCGATTGCTCCGGCGGCGAAGGGCCCGAACGTGAATGTCTCCATACGCGGCGTGCCGTCCTTTCCGGGGCGATGCGGTCGAGGGAGAGTGTCCCAGCCCCCACTGACAACCGGCCCCGGATTCGGCTGTGGAAAAGGGGCCCTTCGACTTGCGCCAAGGAACGTCTCCCACAGCGCATCGCACTGACAGTAGGTTCCGCGCCCTTTCCGCAGCTCAGAGACGCTTCCCGCGGTTCAGGCCGAGATTTGCACAGGATGCGGCGGTGTGTGATCCAAATCACCACCTGCGGCCGGGGGTGTCGTACCTTCTTGGCGTCGACCGGAGAGCCCTCGAACTCCCTGTGAACGTCGACCTTTCGCCGGTCGGGGTGGGCTCAGCCACCGCAGGATTACCCACCGACGTCGGGTCAGCCGGACGGGGGCGGGTCGACGGCGAACTCGTAGGCCACTTCCCAACTTCGGTCCGGGACGACGATGTCGGCTGTCTCCACGGCACGACCGTCGCTGCTGTAGTACGTCCGCTCGATCGCCAGTACCAGGTCGCCGGTGTTGAGGCCGAGCAGAGCGGCCTGCTCCTGGGTGGCCCGGGCAGGCCGCGGGATCTCCAGCCAGGTTTCGATGTCGACGCCGATGGAGCGCATCCGCTCGACCACGCCCTTGCCGGCGAGAGGGCCCATCTCGGGAAGCAGGATCGGTGTGTCGCCGGTGATGGCCATGGGCTCCCAACTGACGGAGAGCTGGGCGGGCTTGCCGTCGGCGAGGAACTCGTACGCCGTGCGCACGGTCGGGTCCCCGGGCTCGATGCCAAGGCGCCGGGCGATGCGCTCCGGGGCGGGCGTGCGGGCCTCGGAGGCCGACTCCCAGGTTCCGTTGCCGCCGACCTCGTACATGTCGGCGCGGAAGGGGCTGCCGCCGCGGCGCTCGCGGTGCCGGGAGCGGATCATCCGGCGCCGCTCGCGCGGCGGGGCCACGTAGGTTCCTGACCCCGCGCGGCCCTCGAGGAGCCCTTCGACAATGAGGCGCTCCATGGCCTTCTGCAGCACGTTGGGGCCCACGCCGTAGTGCTGGGCGAGCTGTGCGCGGGAGGGAAGCCTCGCGCCCACCTCCCACTCGCTCTGCGCGAGTCGACGCCGCAGGTCGCTTGCGACCACCTGGTGCGGCGGCGGCTCGGCGTTGCCCATGCGTGGACTCCGTACTGGTCGGCGGCTGCTCTCGGTGCCGGTTCACGGCTCTCGATTGACAAGTTAATGCATCAGGTTCAAGCTAATGCATCAGATATACGTTACGTGATCACGCGTGTACAGGGGAGATCCGTGAGCTCGCCGACGACCAGGGCCACCGCGATCGCCTCCATGCTCAGCACCGCGCTCGGCATACCTCTGGCCGACGACGATCCCGAGGCTGTCCGGACCGAAGCCACCGACACCGGTCTCCGTATCTCGGCACCGGTCCCCGCTGCGCTCAGCGAAGCGGTCCACGTCCACGTGCTCACCTTCCTGACGCGAACCGCCGACCGCTTTGGACACACCCAGCACGACGGCACTTCCGTCATCTGGGCCGAGATCGAGACGGCCGGCGCCGGAAGGGAAGCCCTGTGACCTTCCCCGCCCGCACGGCGACCCGCCTCCGTCAGCTGCATCGCGCCGAACGATCACCTCGAAGGCTCTGGAGTTGACGGCATGACACATCCGACACCCATCACTGCCGGCCCGCCCCGCACACCGGCGGCGGACGCCCCGGTCGGTGCGGACGTCGTGCTGTACACGACCAGCATCAACTCCCGGATCGCCGTTCAGACGCTCGCGACCCTGCGCAACTTCGCCGAACAACAGGGGTGGACCGTCGCGCACGAGGCATACGACCTGGCACCCCTGCACATCCCGGCCCGACAGCGCACCGGTTGGCGCACCGTCGAACGGCTCCTGGCCACCGGCAAGGCAGCCGGCCTGGTCGTACCGGCCGAGCACGAGGTAGCCACCACCCCTGCAGAGCAGCGAGAACTTCGCGAGTGGCTGCTGAGCCTCCCGGCGTTCGCCGCCTACCCCCACGCCGGACACCACGAAACGCTCCCACCCGTCACCGAGGCCTCCGGCGACCCAGAGGCCGACCTCACCACGCCTGTCGACCGGGAATGGTCCCGTTCCTACGCCATGGCCCCGGCGAGCCTGCGCCAACTCCGGGACCATGCCCGCATGTTTCTGACCCTGCTGGGATGGCCCGGTGACATCGCCACCGCGATCGAGGTGCTGTCCCGGCTCGCGCACAACGCCGTCGTGCACGCCCAGCCCGACGACGAGGCGCCGACGTGCATGGCCGTACGCCTGGCCGTGACCGAGGACGATTCGCTGGTGATCGACGTGCAGGACCCGCGCCCGGAGGTCCCGCTCAGCGACGCCGCCCGCGATGGCGAGGAGGGAAGAGGGCTGAAGTACGCACGCCTCCTGGGCGCGAGGCTTAGCTGCTTCATGTCCGAGGACGTCCGCTTCAAGACTGTCCGGGCTCAGCTGCTGCCGGGCGAGGTGTCGCTGTGATCCGCTCGCAGGCCTCCGTCGATGCGGCAGGACATGAAACCGGCAGCCCAAACGGAGTGCGCCTGTCGCCCGAGGAGTGGGACCGCTGGTACCAGACCGGCTGGCCCACCGTGGTCAGCCACAAGGAAGCCCAGCTCTTCTACAGCCACGTCGCCCCGAGCCCCGGAACGTCAGCCGTGGACCTCGCGTGCGGCAACGGCCAGTGGACTCGGCAGCTCGCCGCCTGGGGGTTGAACACACACGGCTTCGACTTCTCCGCCGAAGCCCTCCGCCAGGCCGCAGCGGCCGGGGCGCCCGACGTTACGTACGCGTACTGGGATATCGACGGCGATCCCATTCACCACAACCTGCGTCCGGGCAGCGTCGACCTCGTGACTTGCCGCTACGGGCTCCCGTATCTCCAGTACGAGCGGCTGCTGACGGACGTCGGACGCTGGCTGCTTCCCTCCGGCACCTTCTACGCGCTCGTGTATGTCGACCAGCCCGGCGTAAGCAGGAGGCCGGACGCCGATCCCTTCCACCGCGGCTTCACCGAAGACGAGATCCAGGCTCTGAGTTCCGGATGGGCATTCCGCCGGACGTACTCGCTGAGCCGGAGCCAGAAGGCGGTTGTACTGCGCGGCTACAGCTGAACACAGCCCTGCCGTCCGGCCAGCGGCACAGCGGGAAACCAGCTCCCGGCGCCGGGCCACGCCCCTTCCCCCGAGGGCGGACCCGGCGCCGGGTCTTGCACAGGCCACAGCAGAGTTCAGCGGCGGACGTGGATACGGACCTGGACCGTTCCGCCAGTGGCGGCCGCCGCGGCTCCGAGTCCGATCACGGGTGCTAGGTAGTCGCTGTTGCCGCTGAGGGTGAGCACGATGACGGCGATGATCGTGCCCAGCACGGATAACGCGCTGATCCAGGTGAGCGCCTTCGCCATGGTCGATGAAGGCGCCGAGGGGCTACGGTCGGTCTGAGTCACGGGGATGTACTCCTCCAGTTCCGGGGTTCTTCTGTGACCCGGGGAGAAGCCGGCCGGACCGGCGTGACGGGCTGTCCAGCCCGGCTTCCCCTCGGGAGATCGTTGGTGCAGTTCGGACCGGTGCGCGCGCCGGCATGGCCCCGATCGAAGCCGAGCGCGCTGCGCGCCAACACCCTCTTCGGGCTGCGAGATCGTTAAGCGCGCCGTCATCGAAGCACGGTCGTTTCGCGTGCGGGGCAGCTCTCTGAACGTGGCCGCGAAGTGGCCACGCTTCGCCGAGATGGCCATGAAGTGGCCAAGCAATGGCCGCGGTTCGGCGTTGACATACGTCCCGGCACCATGGTTGTCCGGAGCGCCCAGGACCTCTGTCCTCCCTTCTGTGCCAGCACTCCGATGGAACGCCGACACCGCCTCGGTCACGAGCCCCGTCGGGCGTGAGCCTTGTGAACGGTGCACGCGATGCGCGAGAACCCGCGATCCGTGTACGTGAAGTGATCGAAGCACCTGGTGCTGGGCGAGCAGAGGCCTCTGCCGCAAGTGGGATGAAGTGGGGAGCAGCCCGCCGGAGCCCCGGATTGGGGTGCTTTACACCTTCGCTCCCTAGCCCCGGAAGTCCGGTACGCCCCGCTTAGTGGCCCTGGGCTGCGCTCATGGAAGTGGGGCGAAGTGGGGGACCGCTGCCCCTTGACGCGTCGGGTCGGTGCGTCGAGCTGGAGATGCTCGAAGCGCAGACCTGCACCTTCTTCTCCGAGGACGTCGTAAACAGTGTTCCTTTTACGAGGGATGGCGGGTTATGGTCGCGCTCTGCGAGATCTTGTACGGAGGTGCCCCGGATGGAGAACGCCGCGCCCGCACGCCGAGGTCGTCCTCCGGGTGTCCGGACTGCCGAGGGGGAGCTGACGAGCCGCCAGGCGGCGATCGTCCGCTGTATCACGGAGGCGGTCCGCCGACAGGGCTACCCCCCGTCGATGCGGGAGATCGGCCAGGCCGTGCATCTCGCGAGCACATCCTCGGTCGCCCACCAGCTGATGTCGCTGGAACGCAAGGGTGTCCTCTACCGTGATCCGCACCGTCCCCGTGCCTACCGGGTGCGGCCCTCGTGGGCGCCCGATCTGGGAGACCGGAGCGAGGCGCCCGTCGACGTGCCGCTCGTCGGCCGGATCGCCGCCGGCGCACCCCTGCTCGCCACGGAGATGGTCGAGGACGTCTACTCCCTGCCCCGCCAGGTCGTGGGCGACGGCGACCTGTTCGCCCTCACTGTGTCCGGCGACTCCATGATTGACGCGGCGATCTGCGACGGCGACATCGTCACCGTCAAGCGGCAGGACAGCGCCGACCACGGCGACATCGTCGCCGCGCTCCTGGACGACGAGGCCACGGTGAAAGTGCTGCGCCGACAGGACGGGCGGGTGTGGCTCATGCCGCGCAATGCGTCGTACCAGCCGATCCCCGGCGACGAGGCGCGGATCCTCGGCAAGGTTGTCGGCGTCCTCCGCCTTCTCTGAACAGCCCGGCCCGGCCTGTCACGACCCCCGCTCGCCCGACGTCGAGTTGACCCGCGGCGACTTCACCCGGAGACCCAGCGCACCTGGGGACTGGTGTGGCACCGTGGACGCTGGCGGGTCCGTCACTCCCCCCGTGGTGACGGACCACGCCTCACTAACTCCCTGCCGACACCCGCTCGGGCGGGGAAGCCTCCTCGAGGACCTGCCGCAGATCGGTGTACATCCGCAGCCGCACACCCGGCTGGCCGGCATCTCGGGTGGTGCATTCGGCGGGCGCGGTTCCCCAGGTCCGGGCGATCGCGGCCTGGAAGGCGAGGACGGTGGCGTCATCGAAACCCGCCACGTCGATGACGAGCAGGCCGGGTTCGGACAGGTGCACTTCTTGGATCGGTTCCACGTCTGTCAGTACGTCTTCGCGCACGCCGGGGTTCTCTGCAGGCTCCGGATTCACCCGACCGGGCGAGTGTCAGTGCCGACGTCTACCGTCCCCTACATGACCACTTCGCCGAACTCCCGTGACAACGCGTGGGTGTTGGAGGCCACCATCCAGACAGCGCCAGCCGCCGATGCCCAATGGCAGAAGCAACTCGACAAGCTCCGCGAGATCGCCGCGTACGAGCCGGAGACGCAGACGTGGCACGCCCGGCTTGGCGCGCTCGACCTGGCGGGCGTGCAGATGCTGCAGACCCTCTTGGACGCCGCACGCGTCCACGGCACCGAGGTGGACCTCGCGCCCGTGGCGGTCCCGGCACACTGGAAAGGCCCCGTCTTCACGAGGACTCCGGACGTGGCCGCTCTGTTGGAGGCGCAGACTGAGCGCGGTCGGCCGCTCGGTCAGCTGCCTCTGGCTTGAGGAGCCCGCGCCGGTTGAGGATCTCGAGCACGTTGTCCGCCGCCTGGAGGTAGTCCGCGTAGGTGCGGTGCTCGTCCGCAATCGCGTCGAAGGCATAGATCAGTCGGGCGACTTCCTCGCGTACTGGCCGTCCGCTGTCGTCCGGGACCCGCAGGTCCCGATAGCTGTCCTGAGTCATCGCCGCTCCTCGGCAGGGGAGTGCGTAGCGTTGCCTGCTGCTGTCGCGCTTATATCGCACGCGGTCCTTCGGGACGACTGCCTTGATCCCGGGGACGAGGTGAGGGGCGACGTGAGCCGATGGCGAGGGCGGCGGGGTAGAGCATCTGGTGCCCGTAGCGGGCGCGGGCGCGATCGGCGACGGCTTCGATCGCGAGGGGCTTGTCGTCGCTCGCGTCGAGGGTGAGCTGCCGGGTGGCCAGATCGACGGGCCGAAGGGCGTCTGCGCGCAGTGCGATGCTGCGGACCCGCGCGCGCTGGAGCCCGAGGGATTCGTAGACCGCGTACGCCGCGCGGGCCAGGAGCACGGTGTGCTGAGTCGCTTCGGACAGGACACGGCTGCGGCGGGTGGAGCTCTGGTCGGCGTAGTGGATGGTGCAGGTCAGGCCGCTCGCGATCTGGCCGGAGGTGCGGAGGCGGGCACCGAGGTCGTCGGCGAGGGCGAGCAGGGCGCGACGGTGCTGGGCTGGGTCGAGCTCGTCGTGGGCAAAGCGGTGCTCGGTGCTGATGCTCGCCGGGGCCGGGGTGGGGTCGACGACCTGGGTGTCGCGGCCCTGGGCGTGCTCGTGGAGGGCGCGGCCAGCCCGGGCACCGAGCAGACGTTGCAGCGTGAGCTGGGGGACTTGGGCGACATCGCCGACGGTGTGCAGACCGTACTCGCCGAGCGTCGCGGCGGTCCGCGCTCCCACACCGGGCAGCTCCCGGACCGGGCGTGGGCGCAGGAAGTCGGCGATCGCTTCGGGGGAGTCGTCGATGACGGTGCGCTGCCCGGGCGGGGTGAGGGCGCAGGCCATCGCGGCGAGCATCCGGTTGGGGGCGCAACCGGCCGAGCTGGGCAGGCCGAAGTGGGCGAGCGCGCGCAGCTGGACCACCTCGGTCAGGCCACGGGCGTCCCGCTTCCAGTATCGAATCGCCCCGGTCAGGTCCAGCACAGCCATGTCCGGCTCGATCATCTGCACACGCGGTGTGATGTCCTCCAACAGGCGACGCAGCCGCTCGGGGAGTTCGGTGTCATAGCCGGCCGGGAGGCCGAACCGCAGGTGAAGGATGCGACGACCCATAGCGATCACCCGGCACTTCCCGGACTCCGGTGGCCTAGCCGTCGCAGGTCGGCCGAACGGGTGCCGGCGGGCTGGAGGTCGGCGTACGGGTGCAGGCGGGCCCCGGCGGTGCCGTCGGCGAGCGTGCGCTGCGGGGCGGCCGGCTGGGCCGGGGTGGGGGCTGGGCTGGTGCGGCCGAGGAGGTCGAGGGCCGCCTGGGGGCCATGGTCGCGGCGGGCAGCCGCCACCTCGTCCAGATCCCAGGCCATCTCGCCGACGACGGTGCGACGCGGGCCGCGGGCCTCCACGGTGCCGCGTACCAGCAGCAGCCCGGAGTGGAACACGGTGTGCGCGCACGCCTCGTGGGAGTCCTCGAAGAAGGCGATGTCGACCAGGCCGGAGCCGTCCTCCAGCGTGCAGAAGATGATCCGCTTGCCGGACGGGATTGGCGGCGTCTGCGTCGATGCTCGTACTCCGGCGACGAGGACCTTCTGCCCGGGCACCATGCCGCGCAGGTGCGCGGCGTCGGTCGCGCCGAGCTCACGCAGCAGCCGGTGGTGGTGCTCCATCAGATGCTGGCTCACGTCGATGGAGAGGGTGTCGAGTTCGGCGCCGAGCTTGTCGCGGCTGGTCATTTCCGGCAGCCCGCTCGGTCCGGCGGTCACCAGCTCGCCGCCCAGCGGCAGCTGCCCGTCGGTGGCCGTGCGGTTGCGGGACTGCCGGTGCAGTTCGGTGGCCTGCAGCAGCAGATCCCGCCGGGTCAGACCGGGGGAGAGGGCATCGAGGGCGCCGATGCGGATCAGGCGCTGGGCGAGCGGCAGGGACGGGCGGGCGCGCAGCCATAGATCCTGCAGGCCGGTATAGGGCTGGCCGGCCACAAGGCGGGTGGTCTCCGCCTCGGTGATGCCCTTGACCGTGGAGAACGCCAGGCGCACCGCCCAGCCCTGCCCGGTCTTCTCCACGCTGTGCTGCCCGCGGGAGTGGTTGACGTCGACGGGCAATACAGCAACGCCGTGGCGGCGGGCGTCGGCGACGATGACCCGGCGCGGCCACATGCCCGGATCGTGCTCCAGCAGCCCGGCGTACAGATAGGCCGGGAAGTGCGCTTTCAGGTACGCGGACTGCAGAGCGGGGACGGCGAAGGCCACCGCGTGCGCGCGGCAGAAGCCGTACGCGCCGAAGGAGGAGACGATCTCCCACACCTCATCCAGCACCTCCTTGGCGTAGCCGCGCTCCCCGGCCGTGCGACGGAACCACTGCTCGACCTTCGGCAGCCGGTCGGGGTCGGCCAGCGCGCGGCGGGCGACGTCGCCGGCGGCACGATCGCAGCCGGTCATCCTCGCGAGAATCGCGATGATCTGCTCGTGCCAGATGACCACGCCGTAGGTGTCGTTGAGCACTGGCTCCAGGTCCGGGTGCGGGTACGTGGGGGCGGCGCCGTGCCGGGCGGCGATATACAAAGCGGGCATGCCCCCTGATACGGGTCCTGGCCTAAATAGGCTGATGTCCGCGACGACGTCCTGCATGTGCCGGGGTTGCAGACGTCCCACCAGATCCTGCTGACCAGGGCTTTCGAGCTGGAAGAGGCCAACGGTGTCCGAGGCCCGGATCATCTCGAAGGCCTGCTGGTCGTTGAGGCTGACGTGGTCGGGGTTGTCGAGATCGAGCGCGCGTCCGGTCGTGCGGCGGATCTCGGCGACCGCGTACGCCATCGCGGATTGCATGCGGACGCCTAGGACGTCGAGCTTCAGGAGACCAAGATCTTCGACGTCCTCCTTGTCGGCCTGCACCATCGGATAGCCGGCCGGGGTCGGCTGCACCGGAAGCCGGTCCAGCAGCGACGCGTTCGACAGGATCACTCCGCACGGGTGCATGGCGTAGCCGCGGGGCAGCGCGTCCAGGCCTTCGGCGAGCTCCCACAGTGGCCCGAACTTTCCGGCCTGGGAGGCGAGTTGCCGCAGCTCCGGCAGCTCGGCCAGGGCACCGCGGATGTCCCGGGCCCGGACGTGCGGAAAACTCTTGGCTATCTCGCCGACGACCTGCGGCGGAATCCCGAGGGCAAGGCCGGTGTCCCTCAGGGCGTGCCGGGCCCGGTAGGTCTCGGGCATGCCGGTGACCGCGGTCCGCTCCCGACCGAATCGTTCGATGATCGCGTCGTACACCTCCAGGCGCCGCTCGGACTCCACGTCGAGGTCGATGTCCGGCAACGACGTGCGCCGCTCGCTGAGGAACCGCTCGAACAGGAGCCGGTGTTCGAGCGGGTTGGCGGTGGCGACGAACAGCGCGTGGTTGACCATGGAGCCGGCGCCGGAGCCGCGCGCGGCGACCCGGATTCCCAGCGCCCGGGTGTCCGCGACGACCTGGGCCACGGCCAGGAAGTACCCCTCAAAGCCCAGCCGTCCGATGACCTCCAGCTCGTAGCGGAGCTGTCGTACGGCATGTTCGTCCGTGTCCAGGCCCCGGGCGACCATCCCGGTCTCACACCGCTGCCGCAGCAGCCGCATTGCCGAGCCGTGCTCGGGGCCGGCGCCGACGACGGAGGGTTCGGGGAAGTGGGGCCGCCCGAGCCCGAGATCGGCCGGGGTGAGGGTGCAGGACTGGCCGGTGGCCTCGGTCTCGGCCAGGAGGCGGACCGCCCGGGCGGGGCCGTTGCCGACGGCCTGGGCGATGCGGTCGGCGGCCGCCGCCATGGCGCCCGGGCCCTTCAGCCAGCGTTCGCCGCCATCCAGATGCCGTCGGTCGACGGGCCGCAGCAACCGGGCTGAGTCGAGAACGTCGGCCAGCCGGTGCTGGTCGGGGTCGGCGTAGCGGACCGCGTTCGTCAGCACCGTACGGACGCCGAGTTGGTCTGCCAGGCCCACGGTGCGCGCGGCCAGCCGCAGCGAGCCGGCGCCAGTACCCTGCCGTCCCAGGTACACGGCTTCCATCCGCAGCCGCTCTCCGGCCAGCTCCCGCCACGGCGCGAGCAGCTGCTCGGCGACGTCGGGGCGGCCGGCGGACAGGGCCCGTACCGGTTCGGAGGCCGGCCCGAGCAGCACCACCAGGTCCTGGTCGGCGTACGCGCGCAGGGCGGACCAGGACACGACCGGCGCCGCGCCGTCTGCCTCGCCATGTGCAGCGGAGACCAGGCGGCACAGCCGCGCCCACCCGGCCGCGTTCTGCGCGAGCAGCGTGATCCGCAGCGGCGGCTCGATCACGTGCGCGCCGCCGCGCACAGGCGTAAGCGACCGGCCGGCGGTCGGGTCCTGGGGGGCGAGGGGGGCGACGGCGACGTCGACACCGAAGACGGGCCGAATACCGGCGGCCGCGGCGGCGGTAGCGAAGCGGACCGTGCCCGCGACGGTGTCCCGGTCGGTCAGCGCGAGCGTCGTCATCCCGCGCTCGGCGGCGCGCTGCACGAGGGCGGCGGGGAGGGAGGCTCCGTAACGGGCGGCGTATCCGGAGGCGACTCGCAGATGAGTAAATCCACGGCCTCGCACCTCCCGTCTTTCGCGTGCCCCTCCCTGACCTGTGTCCACTCCAGGTATCCCACGATAACTCAAATTCGCACAAGTGTGCGAATGAGTGAACTGGTGCTGTCCCACCTCGCGCGGCGGACGCAAGGAGCGGGTTGACCTTGAATCAGCGGCCCGCGGCGTCCACGTGTGACGTGCGTCTCACTTCGTCTTTCGATCCTGTAAGAGGGCCTGGTTCTCGGCGGAAGGGGTGAGGCCGACGACTCCCCGTCCGGCCCGGAAAGGCATCCATGTCCCACCTGTTCGAGCATCTCGCGCTGCTCGCGGCGCTCGTCGCTCTCACGGCGATCGCGCTCGCCTCGCTCACGGTCGACGCCCGCGACAAGCTCGTCGAGCCCCAGGCCCGCGTCCTGTGCGCCGCGATCAAGGCCGTCGAGCGCGTCGCGATCGCCTACGGTGCCGTTCTGGCCGCCCAGGACACGCCGCTCACGCTGGTCGTGAAGGCGGTGATGCCCCTGCTCAGGTAGTACCCCTGCGTATGCGTGCGCGGCGCGGGGGCCGGAGTCTGATGATGTGGACTTCCCCGTCGACGTCGCCCTCGCCGAGCTCGTCCCGGCTCTGCCGGTCGGGACGGGCTGGCGGTACGAGATGAAACTGGACGGGCACCGGACCGTCGTCTGGCGTGAGGAAGACACCGTCCGGCTCCAGGCCCGTTCCGGGCGCGACGTCACCGCGGTGTGGATGGACCTGGCCCTCGCGGCCTTCGAGATGCTCCCACCGGGCGTGGTCCTCGACGGCGAAGCCGTGATCTATACCCATGGGAAGATCGATTTCGGGGCCGCGCAGTCCCGTGCCCTGTCGTCCCCGGCACGCGCGCGCCGTCTCGCCGAGGATCTGCCCGCCCATTTCGCGGCCTGGGACATCCTGCTCCACCCCGAGCACGGAGACGTCCGAGCACGCCGATACGACGACCGCCGTGCTCTGCTCACCGAACTATTCGAGGAGTACGACGTGAGACCGCCGATCCAACTGGTGCCGATGACAGACGACCCCACGGTGGCCATGACCTGGTACCAACAACTCCCGGAGCAGGGGATCGAAGGAGTCGTGGCCAAGCGCGCCACCTCCGTCTACAAGGCGGGCCGGATCTGGAAGAAGGTCCGGCATGCCGAGACCGTGGAGGCTGACGTCGTCGGCTACACCGGGTCGACCGCGCGGCCCCGGGCCCTCGCGGTCCGCCTCCCCGACGGACGTACCGCGCTCACCCAGTCCCTAAAGGCGCCGCTCGCTGCTCAGGTCGCGGTGCACTTCGCCGCCAGCGGCCCGCCCCGCAGCGCACTCACCCGAGCCGGGGAGACCTACACCACCGTCGCTCCCGGGCTGGTGGTCGAGGTCCTCGCCGGAACGACCCGGCACGCCGTGGTCACGGTCACCCGGCTGCGGAGCACGTGATCCGAACCGAGCGCGCCCCGGACACAGCGGCGCGAACATCTCCTTCAGCGTCGACCTCGTGTCCTTCCACGTAGCCGACATGCCGGGGCCGGGGGGGGGGCGGGCGCCCGCCCCCCCGCGGGGGGGTTTTGCGGGGGGCGGGTACACCCCCCCGGGTGAGGGCGCGGGGGAAAACGTGGGGCCGCGC
>NZ_JBFBBK010000054.1:0-4951 GCF_040682635.1 Streptomyces sp. NPDC051133 | reverse complement strand
CTGAACGTCTGGACCCCGCACCCGGGCCCCGGCGCCCGCCTCCCGGTCCTGGTCTGGCTGCACCGACCGCCGGCCCCGGCATGTAGAGATCTGCAGGTGCCCTTCAACACCCGCGAGAGAGAGACGACGTCGAACACGTGGGCACGGCACCGCCGTTGGCCGGGTCGGCCGAGCTCGGCGGCGCCGCTGCCCATCCGATCGACACGAGGAGCGTCGCGACGGCCACGCCGGAGCCGATCGCGGCGACCAGGTCTCCGGTGGCCGGGACCGTGGCGCTGCTCTTCTTCGTGTGGTGGTACACGATGACCCCGACGGCCACCGACAGCATCGCGATGAGCAGCAGGCCGGGAGTGATAACGAGCATGGTCATCGGATGGCCGGCATCTCCACCGGCTCGACGACGCCGACATCATCACACGATCCGCGGGGGCCAGCGACGGCACTCGTGTGCGTTTCCGCTGGTCGGAGCGATTGTCGTAGGCATCGTGTAGCTTCAGGAATGTCAGTCAAGGGTTCCTCCTTCTGCCGGTACCAAGCGGGGCGGAGGACCCGGGACACGCCGGGAGCCCTGGTGTGCGGTCAGCCGCCAAGCAAAGTCCGCACGTCCAGGGCTCCTTGGGCGTGTGCCGCGAGTCCCTGCACACATGACGCTACCGGCAGGGTCTGACAATGGGCCGTCCGTGCCCGGCACGACACCCGCGAACAGCCGGGTCCCCCTTTCCACGGCCTCGCCATTCGCGTCGTCGTCACGCTCGGTGAGGAACGCGACGTCGAAGGAGTCGCCCAGCCCGTGTTTGCCTTGGTCGACAGTCCGTGGTCCGTCGTACGCGGTGACCCGCTCAAGGGACCTGGAGAATCAGTCGGTCAGAACTGGAGCAAGTCGGGCACGGCGAACTGGTGCGTGATGTCCAGCAGGAGCCGCTTCGCGGCCTCCGCACGGCGCTCGGGAAGTGCCACGAGATCGGCGACGGGAGCCTCCGTCGTCACAAAGCGGGCGGCCTGCGCCGGGAGACTTCCGTCGAGCGTGATGCTTCCGTCGATCTGCTCGTCGTACCGGCCGTCTCGTTCGGCAAGGGCCACGGGGCTGTTGGCGAGGATGTCTACACGGAGCTGAAGGACGCCGTCGGCGCCTCGCAGGCCGGCATTGAGGACTGCGGCAGTCACCAAGTCGCGTACGGCGCTTTCGAGGTGGAGTTGGGGCAGCAGGGTGGGGCCGATCTGCACGTCGGAGCTTGCGTTCAGTCCGCCGCCGAAGGACCCGTCGTGGTGGAGTTCGACCTGGGCGCGGTCGCTGAAAGCGGTGTATGGGCGGCTGGGCGTGAAGATGGAGCGGCGCAGCCCCACCACGGGGTACGGGCTCGACAGGTGTCGGCGCAGCAGGCTCTGACTGCGGCCGGGGAGGACGTCGAGGATCTCAGCCATGACCGGATCGGCAACCGACGGATTGACCGTCGGGGCCAATTCGACGGGCGCCGGCACGGTGGGGACCGCCGTCACGACGACCCACACCCGGCGCGGATCCTGCTGGAGAGACCGGTGGCGCAGTTCGTCGTACAGCCGCTGCAAGTGGGCCTGTGCGTCCTGCCGGAGGGCGAACCGTCGCCCGTACGCCGCCTCGAGCTCAGACTCACCGAGCCACGGCGTGTCCGTGCCGACCCTTTTCGGGTACCGCATAACCTCCTTGTCCACGACCACCAAGTGCGGGGCCTCCGGACTGCGGGGGACCTCGACGACGACGGCCGAGCGGCCGGGAGAGGCAGACAGCGGCACGGAATAGACCTTGAAGGCAGGGATGAACGGTCGTACGAGCGAGGTGGCCACCTGGCGGAATTTGTCCACGAGGCTCCCGGCACGCTCGTCCGGCACTCCCAGGAGTTCGGCGGCGTGGTCGGCACCATCCTCGCGTACACCGGTGATGATGATCCCGCCGCGGGCGTTGGCCAGAGCGGCGAAGTCCTTGGCGGTCTCGCGGTTGTCCTTCACATCATCGGCGTCCTGTTTCCAGTCGAGATCCTCCGCCTCGCTCAGGCCGAGAGCAACGGCCTGTTCGAGCATCCCGGCGGTCACGGGGCCGGGCGGTACGCCGATGGCCCGGTGCAGTGAGGTGTAAGACATCTCCGTACCCTACGGGTGCCGGACGGCCCGCCGTCGCCGTGTGGAAGAAGGCTGGACGGAGAGGAGTGCGATGGGGAGCCGGTATCTCGCCCGGCTGCGGTTCGTCGCCGCCGGCCCGGCCGTGCAGGGAGAGTGGACGGTCCTCGACACCGCCGAGGAGCGATACAAGACCTGGGTCGGGCTCTACAGCCAGAACCCGGCTGTGGTGATCCAGCTCATCGAGGAGACGAACGGCCTGGAGCATGTCCTTCGCACATGGACGGCCCAAGGCGAGACCGCCTCCGGTGACCCATGAGCGTGCGACGTGCTGGTCAGCGGCACCGTGCCCCAAGGCAAGCGACATAGGATCCATGAACGTGGCACACACATTCGATGATCTTGTGGAGATGCAGAGAGCGGCCGACGAGGCGCACGGCCGGGTACGGGAACTGAAGGACACCTACGGTCGGCCCACGGCTCACCCCTGGTCGCCGGAGGAGACCGAGACGTACGAGACGGCCTGGCAGCACTGGCGGAATCTGGCCGGGGATGTCCAGGCCGCCGTCACCGCGCACGCCGGGCAGGAGGCCAAGCCCCGCTTCGACGTCGAGGCTGCCGTACGGACAAAGGCCCGGCATCCGCAGCCGGAGCCTGCGTCAGCGTAGAAGACCGGGGCCGTACCAAAGAAGCAGCGGGTCCACGTCGATAGCCCAGCGTTGGGCCTACTCGGAGCCGGATACGCCGACTACCCGGCGAGCGAGGCCAGGCGCCGCATCTCCTCCCGGCCGTGGTTGCAGCACCGCCCGCACACCAGACGGAGTCTGTTCGGCTTCTCCGGCAGCGGAATGTAGTACGGCATCCGGTCTTCGTCGTCGCGCTGACGCAGGTCGTAGTCGCATACGGCGCACAGCAGGCGCGCGGCCCGCGCCTGCTTCTCCGTCCAGACCGGCCAGTCCGCCGCCAGGGCGAAGCCCGTCACCGCAATGCCCTCAGCCTTCGGCTGGAAGATCGTGAAGCCCCAGCCCGGACAGTCGTCGGGGATGTTGTCAACGGACTCCTTCAGTGAGGGCATCCAGCGCACCAGGTGTGTCAGGTCCTTCCTGGCGATCCGGACCTCCTCGCCACGACGCAGCTGCTCGCTCCGGGAGTTGGCCAGGGGAAAACGGCATGCCGTCACCATCGTGTACGGCACCTCCAGCAGCTCCAGGTCCTGGCCGATCTCGGCGGCGGTGGCCTTCCGCTCGCCGCAGCCAGCCTCGCGCCACAGCGCGAGACCGTCGCTGTTCAGCACGCCGGACACCCTCACCGTGCTGATGACGCGCCGCTGCGCGGCCCGCACCTCCGGGAGAACTGTTTCCGCCATCGGATCACCCTCGTCTCGTCACAGCACCCGGGCGGGCACCGTCCGTCTGGTCAACGATTGGCAGCACCAGGCCGTCCGGTACGCCGACACCTTTCGGCAGCCCGCCAGGAGCCGTGACCTGCCCACGCGCGGCAGCGCCCCGTGCGCCCCGCGTGTCAGTGGTATCCACTACCGTACAAAGTGGCGGTCAGTGGACCGTGGGCCCGGCTCGAAGGCCCGGAACCCGTTCGGCCCGTGACCGGACGTTCCTCTGAAGGTGCCTCGCGCCGAGCCCCCTCTGAGTACTTTCCTCGGCCGACGCTTCCTGCGTGGCGAGTCACGGGATCGCCGCGGCGCTGGAGGGGTTACGCCATGCCGAAGGACCACGCCCGCAAGAAGGAACTCGCTGCTTTCAAGGGGACGTTCGGCGTCCGACACCACGACGCGGTCGCCATCCTGGACGATCCCCGCCGGGACGAGCTCTGCCAGGTCCTCACCGAGTACGCCGACGTCACGACGTACGCAGCGGCCGTCGAGGCCCTCGAACTGCCGGTCTACATGTACGAGTTGGGCATCGACGAACCGGACGAGCCCCGGGAGTACAGCTGTGAGGAGTGCGGGTTCTTCGGCACCGGATTCCACTGCTGCGAGTGCGGCGCCACCCACGAGTACCACTGTGTGTGCTGAGCCGCCCTCGACCACGGCCGCGGCCGTCGATCTGGTCCAGCGCGGGCTGGCGGTGTTCCCGCTCCCGCCCGGCGGTTGGCGGCCGGCCGGGAGCGGGTGGCATGTCCGCTGTCTGACGGAGCTCTCCCGCGTCCGTGCCGTGTGGCGCGAGGGCGACAACATCGGCGTCGGCTGCCGTGCCTCCCGCGTGGTCGGGCTGGACCTGGACGTCGAGGGCAATGGCCAGGCGGGGCTTGCGGCACTCGCCGCCCGGATCGGCCAGGACTGGCCCGACACCTTGACGGTGCGGACCCCGAGCGGGGGCTTGCACCTGTACTTCCGCGCCCCGGCCGACTGCACGATTGCCAGCCTCTCCGGGGGCCGGACGGCGCTCGGGCAGGGCATCGACGTCCGCGGTCCCGGCCGGCGCAGCGGCGGGTATCTCATCGGCCCCGGATCCGTCGTGAACGGCACGCCCTACGTCATCAGCCGGGACGTGGCGATCCTCGAGCTTCCGGGCTGGATCGCGGACCGGGTCACCGTCCTCCCGGTGTGAAAGGCCTGCTCAACACCATCGAGCCCCCGTTGTCAGTGGCACCCACTACGGTAGATCCCGTAGTAAACGGCATGCCGCGAACCGCCGTTTCCGCTGCTGCCCCGCGCCCACGCCGCACCGGGGCAGCGCCGCCGGACAAGGACCGAGATCGGGTCCCGCGCAGCACCACCCGAAGAACCCGTCTGTCCGGCTGCGCCCCTTTCACGCGACGTCCGGCGGGAATGCGTGGGGTCCCGCTGTGGAGACGACCGTGACCAAATCCGGCAGCGACCACCTCAAGCGCCAAGCCCGGC
>NZ_JBFBBK010000053.1:0-61147 GCF_040682635.1 Streptomyces sp. NPDC051133 | reverse complement strand
CCTACCCCAACTCAGAGTCGTCGGTCGCCTACATCGGAGAGACAGGCAATCTCTCGGAGCGCATAGCGGTACATCGCTACCACGCCCGTACCTGTAAGGCGAACAAGAACGGCTCCATCTACTTCCCGCGCTACGAGTGGGTCGCCGCCCGCGGCGGCGCCTGCCTCTACTCGCCGGCCCCGGAAAGCGCGGCAAATACGAAGACAACGAAGGAGATGGAAACCAAGCTCCTGCAAGCCTTCGAGAGCCTGCACTACACCATTCCCGTCGCCAACATGCAGCGAGGCAAAGGCTGTTACGCCCCCGCCACCGAGACCGTCACTACCACGGTCTGACTCATCCCCGGGCACAGACCTTGGCTGCCGTAGCGTGGAGCACGTCCAATCCGAGCTGCTGGCTGCATTGCTCGAAGGGTGCTCCGTCCTCCCAAGAGGGCGGAGCACCCTTGCCAACCGGAGACCATGAGATCAGGACTCTCTGTGATCGCCTGCACATGGCGGTACCACTCCGGGAACCACAAGGTCCGGCAACGTGGGTTCCGTCCGTGGTGGGGTGCCGAGCGATGCCTCGTACCGGACATCAAAGATGTGATTGAGACGCTTCAGACGACGCCACGGCGCTTTGGAATCCGAGCCCTCCTGGACCGAGGCCAGAACGACCGGCCGACCTCCCCTTGCCCATAACCCTCTCTGCCCGTTCTCTTCCGACACGCTTGCCAGCAGGGATCCTGGCTAGGATCCCGACACGTCGTGTAGGCGAAGCCGCGGATTGAGGGCCAGCAGCCGGGCCTTGAACGTCGGATCGGCTGGATTCTCCTCGAAGGCTCCCGTGGCTACGTCCAGGTACCCCCAGTTCCCCTTCCTGCCCTCGCCGCAGACCATCAGCGTCAGAGTTCGGGCAGGTGCGTGGATGCGAGTGACCTCGTGGAAGACGTCCAGCGGCACGTAGTTCTCCCCGCCAGCCGTGTGTGACCGCGTCTCCGTATGGACCTTTCCGTCAAGAACCTGGTACCGCCGCTCGGTGTAGCCGCCCATGAGTACGTGCGCCCGGAACACCCACGGGTGATTGTGAGGGGCGGGCGTTGCGCCAGCCCTCAGGTCCGGCGCCATCCACAGGTTGATCTTGATGGTGCGGACTTCTTCTCGGCGAACTACGAGCTCTCCCTTGTAGCCGGCGCCGTCCGGATCCGGTATCAAGAGCCAGCTGCGCTCGTCGGTGAAGGCTTCCCAGGTGAGCTTCTCGCCCGGCGCATGGTGCTCCAGGCCATGAACCGCGTGCTCGTACATCTCCTCATCCACGATCAGGCCGGGGATGATTTCAACGCGTTCCAATTCCGTCTCCTTCGTTGCTGTGCTGCTCGGTGCCAATGGAGGTGCGATGTCGGTGGGTGCGGTTGCGCCCTTCAGTTGCGTGTCACGTGGCCTCTGCTGGAGAGTGCGTTGGCCTCGGACAGGCGGTGACACTGGTTATGCCGGAGTGCTGGCTTCACTCCCCTCAGAACGCTCGGGTGACCGCGGCTCTGCTAGTGCGGTATCCCGGCGAATAGGCGCAATCTCTCGCGCTCTCACCGGCTCGCCAGGAAAGGAGAACCCGTCAGCGCAGCGGCTGCTCGGAGGATCACTTCGATCTGGAAGCCCGCGCTGTCATGCAAAGGGATCGGCACGGGGTGCAAGGTGTCCTCGGCTCGCGAACACCACGCACGGAACTCCTTTTCCGTGCGGGTGAGTTCGGCTGTGAGATCCGGGGCATGGTCCGGTTGAGATTCGAGATGCCGCAGCATCATGCCGGCTGCGCGCAGGGGAGCGAGCAGCGCACGGTCCTGGTTCGTCCCTGCCCCGGCGTTCTGCCGCAGAACGTCGGCGTTCAGCCGGAGGACCGTGAGGATGTCCAGGGCGGCTGGGAGGAAGACGCTGTCTTGTGCGTACGGTCCGCTTCGCTGCAGTACGTCATCGAGGGTTGTGGCAGCGGACTCCAGCACCTCGGCGCCAACACCGGCGGGAAGTGTGATTCCCCGCGTGTGCCACATCGGCACCTCGAGGAAGAGAGCCAATCCGTACTGGCCTGCATAGTGTGCGCTGCTCGAACCGCACACCGGCCCGCTGGCACTGGACTCCAACGTCTCCTTGGCCACCGCTGGGAGCACGAATGCACCGGTTCCGGGGCTGGCCCATCCGGCGCAGTCCAATGGCGCTTCCTCAACGGGAAGACGATGGCTTGAGGCCGCAGACTGCAGGATGTTCGGGAGGTACGTTTCCGCGTGGGACGACATCAGGAACGCCCCGCCCGAGTCCGAGTTATGCAGCGACACATACAGCTCGGGGCGGACTTCATCAATGACCGCCATCAGAGCCTTGGTCTCGGGTAGCTGCCCCGTGAACGAGGATGCGGGGAAGGTCCACTCAGGCTGATGCCATCGTGCCGGCCGGTAAAAATAGCGGTGGTACGACTCCATCGTGGGGGGCCAGGAAGTCGTCCACGGTTCATTGAGCCGGGCACCGTCCGGGTCCGAGCAAGCGAAGAAGTGCCATGAGTGCTCGGCTTGCATCTCGGCGTTCGTCGTCACGTACTGGGCAAGGGCCAGAATGGACGCGAAGCCGATCGGCTCGTTCGGTTGCGGGCCGCCCACGATCAGGACGTCGTGATCCCCGCCCTTCACGCACAGCATCTCCATCACTGCACCCGACCTTGAACGACCGACCTGCGTGATCTGACAGAGCTCCGGATAGGAGTCGGCTATGCGATGCAGCCGCGCTTGAAGGGCCCCACACGTGGGCGGTGCATGCCCCACCAGAAGCTCGGCGGCGCGTATGGCCGACCCCACGTTCTTCATGGTCTCTCCGTTGACGATGTCGCGGCACTGGAGGCGTCGGACGAGGACGAGCGAGGCCAGGGAACCGGTCCTCCATTGGAATTCCGCTCGGTTTCGAACTGGCTCGCCTGCAGGTTGTAGAGCTCGGCGTACAAGGAACCGTCCTGGGCGAGGAGCTGTTCGGGACTGCCGGATTCGACGAGACGGCCACCGTCGAGAACGTGAATGAGGTCGGCGTGCCGTACGGAGGCGAGCCTGTGCGTGATCAGCACGATCGTCTGCCCAGCGTCCGCAAGGGCCCGGATCCGGCCGAAGACTTCCAGCTCGGCACGCGCGTCGAGGGCTGCGGTTGGCTCGTCCACGATCAATACATCGCCTGCTCTGTATGCCGCTCTGGCGATCCCCATCCGCTGCCATTGACCGCCGGACAGCTCCGCTCCGCCACGGAAACCGCGCCCGAGCAGGTTGTCCAGTCCGCGTGGCAGCTTCGCAATCACATCCTCGGCGCCAGCATGCGTGATCGCGCTCTGCAACCTGCCTGCCTCCACGGGAAGTTCGGGGCGGCCAATGGCCACGTTCACGCGGGCAGTGAACACCCACCTCGTGAAGTCCTGCGCCACCATCGCGATCTTCGAGACGAGCTGCTCACGCGAGGCCTGTGCGCTGTCCACGCTGTCCCACAAGATCCGCCCGGACGTCGGCCGATAGAGCCCGGCCAACAGCTTCACCAGAGTGGTCTTGCCGGCACCATTGACTCCCACGAGTGCGACGATCTTGCCGGTCGGAATAGTCAGAGAGACGTCATTCAGGGCAAGTTCGTCATCACTGTCCTGCCCGGGGTAGGTGAAGGACACGTTCTCGAAGCGGATCTCGCTGACCTGCTCGGGGAGATCCACACCGCCTGCCGGAATGGCACGCCGGTCAGCCTCGGTGATCAGCCGTTCCAGATCTGCGACGTGCAATGTCTCCCTGTTCAGGGAGTTGAGCTGATTCACCAGGGTCGTCAGGCTTGCCGCCCCGGTACGGATGCCGATGATGGCTGTGCCGGCCACCGCCAGGTCCATGGCGCCACCCCACAGCAACGCGAAGAGGGCACTGTACGTCGCGGCGGTAGCCAGACCTGTCCAGGCAGAGGCGATCAGGACAGTGCGCCCCTCTTGGCGGGCAACACGCTCCTTTTCGGCTTCCGCAGCCTCCGACATGCCGCGGAAGTGCTCCAACAGGAACGGGCCAACCCGGTGCACCCTGATCTCGGGCGCAGCCTTCGGGTCAATGATCATCTGGGCGATCTTCTGGCAAGCCCGCGAATGCTGAACCCAGGCTTGGAACAGCCGGTAGCGGCGGCGGGCCGTGACCAGCGCAGACCAGCCGCTGGGCAGCGCCATCAGCACCAACATCGGCATCAACATCGGATGCAGCACAGTTAGAACACCAAGCGCCGCCATGAACGAGAGCAGGGCGTTGATGACCGCGGTGCCCATCTTGATGGCGTAACGGGCTGAGATCGTCCCGTACTGCGCCGAGTCCAACAGGCGGTGGAAGCCGTCGTCCTCGATAGCCTCCAGCTCCACCTGGCACGCGCGTTCCAGATACGTTTCGGTTGCCTTTCGCTCAACTTTGGGTTCAAGGCGACCCGTCATATACGTCGACCGTGACCGGCACAAAGACGCCACCGTCATGGACAGCGCGACCACTACGAGAGCCGGCACCGCGGCCCGAGCCCGCTCCTGCAGACTGGCTCCGGCCATCACGTGCGCCAGCGCAGCGTTGACCGCGAGCAGGGTGATCACCCGAGCGATGCCCTGACCGATCTCCGCCCCGATCAGCTGCCGCGTCGCGCTCCGGTCAGCGGTCCACGCCAGCCGCATCACCTGCGCCAACTGCGCGGGCAGCTGCTTGATCATGCTTCGCAAGTCGACATGCGATCGGGCCTCCTCGTGCCGTGACCAGCCCTGGTCGTAGCGCAGGGGCCCGCCGAACAGGAGCTTCTCGGACTCGGAAACAACCGGCTCGGGATCATCCGCGAGGGCCTTGCTGCTCTTGGCCGCGCCGATCACCAAACCACCCCCGTCAGCGCAGACAGCAGGCTGTGGAACATGGTCGGCAGGGTCCTCACGGTGGTGCACCTTTCTCATCACAACCCGACACCTGAGTGATCGATTGGACACTCAGGGTTATGCAAGGTCGGCAGGATGCCAGCAGGCACTGACAATCGACGGTGACCTGGGGCAGCACCGGCAGCGCCGCCGCTGCCCCCGTCGACCGCACTGAACGGCGCTCTCGGCGTCAGCTCAGCGTGATGCTCCTTGCGATACGGGCAGCGCCGGAGTGCTGTTCCTTGGATGGCTCGGATTCAGGAACCAACGCCTGGCCGAGACGAGCCACCAGGTCCCGGAGAACACGAGCACCACGCCCACTGCGATCGGCGCGTAGTTGAACGTCTCGATGGTCACCGGAGAAGCCTGCGGCAGCATGAACAGCACGGTGATCACAGCGACCCAGGCCACGGCGATCACGCCGACCGGCACAGACCAGCGGCCCAGGTGCCAGGGGCCCCGCCGGAACGCGTCCCCCTGCCGTAGTCGCAGCAGCGTCGGGATGACGTAGGCGATGTACAGGCCGATCGTCGCGATCGACGTGACGGCCGCGTATGCGGTCGAGTTGAACAGGTAGGGCAGGCCCAGGATGAAGGCGCCGCCGGCGGCCAGCCAGACAGCATTGGTAGGCGTGCGGGTTCCCGGGTGCAGCTTGTGCCACGTCTTGGAGAAGGGGAGGGCTCCGTCGCGGGAGAAGGCGTAGATCATGCGACTGTTGGCTGTCACGCTGGCCATGCCGCAGAAGAGTTGGGCACCGATGACGATGAGCAGCATCATCTTGCCTGTGGTTTCGCCGAGGGCGTCCAGGAAGATCTGCGCGGGCGGAACCCCGGTTTCCGATTCGAGGGAGCCGCTGTAGGACTGGATGGCGAAGGTGAGTCCGAAGAGGAGTACGAAGCCGGCGGCCCAGGAGACCAGGATGGAGCGTATGATCCCGCGGGGGCCTTCGACGGATGCGTTCTTGGTCTCCTCGGTCATATGCGCGGAGGCGTCGTAGCCTGTGAAGGTGTACTGCGCCATCAGCAATCCGATGAGCGCGACGTACACAGCGGATCCCCAGCCAGTGTTGTTGACGAACTCGCCGAATACGAACGAGGGGGACTGGTGGTGGTCCGGGATCGTCAGAAGGGCGCCGACGATCACCACGACGCCGATCAGGTGCCACCACACCGAGACGGTGTTGAAGAAGCCGACGATTCGGACTCTGAAGGTGTTCACCAGGGCGTGGAGCAGCAGGATGATTCCGAACAGAGTGATGGTGTGGCCCGGCGTGGCGGCGTAGCCGAACTCAAGGTTCAAGTAGGCGTTGAGGAAGCTGGCGGCGCCGAAGTCGATGCCGGCGGTTACGGCCACCTGCCCGAGCGTGTTGAACCAGCCGGTGAACCATGCCCAGGCAGGCGCGGACTTCCGCGGGGCCAGCTTGTGTGCCCAGAAATAGAGGCCAGCCGAGGTCGGGTATGAGGAGCAGACCTCCGCCATGGCCAGTCCGACGAACAGGGTCATCAGGCCGACAAGCACCCAGCCCCACATGATCAGTGCGGGGCCGCCGGTGTTCATGCCGAACGCGTACATGGTCAGGCAGCCACTCAGAACGCTGATGATCGTGAAGCTGACCGCGAAGTTCTGCCTCCCGCTCATGCTGCGGTCGAGTGTCTGGGTAATGCCCAGCTCGGCGAGGCGCTCCTCTTCCGACTGCGTGATGCTCGGAATCTCTAAGGGCATAGGGATGCTTCCTCCATCGTGAATACGTCTAACTCGTGAGGTGGCACGCTCGGTTGGCGCTCGGAACATCGGCCTTGTGCTCAGGGCTCGGCGACTTTCATCGCCCAGCCGCGATGGCGGAGGAATAACTTCGTGGCGTCGCCGCAGTAGCCCCACGGCACATCAGTTGCGTATGGGCCGATGGCGTCGAAGACATCTGCGGCTTCCAGATGCCGGCCCGCGAACGACAAGGCGTGCGCCAGGTAGTTGGCGTCCTCGTGGAAGGCGGCGTGCGGTCGCTTGGGCGCCCGGCAGTCCCACCAGTTCTCCCACGCTTGCCAGGTCGAAGGATTGTCCGTCCATGGATGAACGGTCAGTCCGTAGCGGTCTCCGTCCACCTCCATGCGCAGGCGGTGGGATTCAGCGAGTGCGACCAGCGGCAGCACGTGCAGCGGCAGCCCTCGGGGGGTGTGGGCGCACCGTTCCTGCGCCCAGTGGAAGACTTCGCCGCCTTTGCCGTGCCAGGAGGGGAAGAGGTAGGTGAGCAGTTCGTGGTGCGCTTCCCGATTCCAGGGATCGCACTCAAGTGCCTGCTTCCACACTTGCTTCACCGTCGCGCGCCATTCGCGGTCTCGGGGCGGCGAATGGAAGCGCGTCAACGCGAGCATGACAACGTATGGGGCTGGGTCGTTCGGCAGTACGTCGGCGGCGGCACCGCAGGTGTTCCACGCCTGCTGCATCCCCTCGGTGGGCCCCCGCCCCGGGCCGTCGGCCATCGACCTCAAGGCCAATACATTGGCCAGCAGAGCCAGAGCGTGAGGGGAGCGAGGTTCTGCCTGCGCCCATGTGTCGGCGAACGTCAACCGCACTCCGATACGGGCGAGGACCTGCAGGCGGAAGATCCGCCTGTCCCAGTCGGCCCCCGTCGAGGCCAGGAGCTCGCGAGCTCCTTCCCAGCGACCCATCGCAGCATCCTCGATCACCCTACGAAGGGCGGAGTCGTCCCGGGCCGGATGCCGGTCGAGGGCAGGTCTGTGCCTACCCATGGCCCGCCCGCCTCGCGTGCTCGACAGATGGGGCGAGCTCCTGAGTCCCGACGAGCGCGGCTTCCCCTCGTGCTTGAACTGCGCTCTTGCCGTCCAGCGTGGGCAGTGAGAGGCGTTGGGCCCCCAGCGGCGCCGCAGCGGTGGCCAGGATCACCGCCCGGCGCGCAGGCACATCGGGTATCGGCATCATCGAAAGTCCTCGGGTCACGTCCGGTGGTGGAAAGACCGTCAGGGCATGGGGGTGAAGGGAGGGGAGCCAACAACCGCGCCTATGCCCCGACGGTCGGCCTAGAAGTCGATCTTTGCGATCAGCTCGACCGCGCCCTGCACGCCCTCTTTGATGCTCGGGGCCGCAGAGCTGCTGGCCAGGAAGAAGCCGAACAGGATGCACACGATGCCGTGCGCGACGTTCAGGCCCGCCTTCTTTATGAGGAGGAAAACGAGCACGCCCAGGAGCACGACGGCGGAGAAGCTAACGACCACAACGGGCCTCCAAGCGGCGGCGCCTGCCGCGGCACGATTGCTGCACCGCCAGATGCCGCTGGGGCATCCGCGTCATGGGCTGATCCATCCGTACGTGTAGGGCCGAAAGCACCTTGGACTCCGGTGGCCGAGATCAGGGATAGCTGAGTCCACAGCGCGAGCGTCGCGTGCTGGGCCCGAAAGATCCGTTCCCGGATGGTTCGTCGGTGCTACGCACTGCGGGAGACCCCAGAGTGGTGGGAAAACTCGCGGCGCGCACATTGCCCAGGTGATATCACTGGAGTGATTTCGGTTTCACCAGGGGCAGTTGGGGCGACACGCCCACGTTCAACCGGGGAGGCAGGAGTGCTTGCGCAGTCGCCGCGACGCTGTGAACGGTGCGGCTGCCAACTAAGCCAGTACAACTCTGGAACGCTGTGCTCGGCCTGCCTCCGCTCCCACAGCCCGACCCCAGCCACTCCCTCCGTTCCAGAACACGTGTGGCGAAACATCGATGTTCAACAAGCCTTAGCGGCATGGGACTTCAGCCAAGTAACCCGCCTAATCCGCCAGCACGGATCTCTGCGCCAAGACGACGTTGCTCAACTAACCGGCCTCAGCCAAGCGTTCCTCTCCATGCTCGAAGCGGGACGCCGACG
This sequence comes from Streptomyces sp. NPDC051133, assembly GCF_040682635.1. Lineage (NCBI taxonomy): Bacteria > Bacillati > Actinomycetota > Actinomycetes > Kitasatosporales > Streptomycetaceae > Streptomyces > Streptomyces sp. NPDC051133. Next base: position 52,374 of record NZ_JBFBBK010000053.1, on the reverse strand, counting down.
CCTCACCAACATCGACAAGATCGTCGAGTTCCTTACCGGTCTCGGCGTCCCACCTGAGCTCGCTCCCCTCCCGCGTCCCGCCGTTCAACATTCTCCAGTCGTCAAAGTTGAGTGGGAAAGCCCGCTGGAGATCGCCAAGCGGCTGAATACCCTCACGTCATCCCATGTGGATCCTGGGACGCTGTGCATACTTGAGCAGCAGATCACGGACATCGTGGATCGCTATGAACAAGAAGGTCCACACCAGTTGGTGTCGGTCACGACTGAACTGCGCACGTTCGTCCAACCGTTGTTGGAGGTACAGCAGCCACCCAGGCAGTGTGAAGCCCTATTCCGGCTGGCCGCGCAGGCCTCTGGACTTCTTGGCTACATGGCCGTGAACGCCGGACGCGAGGCTTTGGCGGAGGCGTACTGCACAGAGGCCCACGCGCTCGCGGCCGAGATCGAGGACCAGGATCTGATGATGTGGGCCTTGGGCACTCGATCGTTGAGCGCCTACTATGCGGGTCGCTTCGCCGATGCGCTCACCTGGGCCGAGGCGGGCATAGACATCAATCCTCATAACCCCCAAGCCATTCGCCTCCTGGCAAACGGAAGCGCCCGTGCCCTGGGAAAGCTCGGGGACGCCACGGGCGCCCAGCGCGCCCTCGCCCGGGCAGAAGAGCTCAGCGGACAGCACGTGCTGCCCGACGGGCTCACCTCGTGCATATCCTTCGCCCCCTACAGCTTGGCCCGCACCCTGGCGAACGCCGCCACCGCCCACGTTGCGCTCGGCGACACACCCAAAGTCATTGCGTACGCCGAGCAGATCGACGGGCTCGTAGCGCAGTCCGACTCCGCCTGGAGCCAAGCCTTGGTCCGTCTCGATGTCGCCACCGCCCAGCTGACCGGGTCGCGACCTGACGTTGAGCACGCCATGGTTCTCGGACGGCAGGTTCTCGACGCCGGCGGTGGGCCGCCTATCCGGTCTGTGGTCCAGCGCGCCGGAGAACTCGCTGACCGCGCCACCCAGTGGCGCGACCTGCCGGCCGTACGCAACTACACGGAAGCCCTGCGCGTGTGGCGTTCCTCCCCGCTGACCCGCGCCGTGGCCGATTCTGCCAAGATGACACGCCCAGACGGACAGCCGCGAGCGAGAGGGGCCGCCAGTGCTCTTGACCGCCAGCCCCACGGCGTTTCCCGCCGTCCCTCCGCCCAGCACTGATGATCCCCACATCATCGCCGCGCACGACTGGGAGGCCTTCGGCACCGTTGATCAAATGAACAACCACTGGGACCGGCCAGGCTGGCACGCATCCACGCGCGCTTACTACTGGATGCTCACGTTCGCCGATGCCGTCCCCCTTGCCGAGCAGACGCGAACCTGCCAGCAGCAGCTCGCTTCCCTCGGCTTCGACCTCATCGACGAGGACGGGCTACATCTGACCCTGGGGCGGATCGGCCTGGCCAACGAGGTCAGCGAAGCCCAGCTTCACACACTCCGCGCCCGCGCGTCAGAGCTCCTTCCCGACGCCTTCACCATCAGTGCAGTCCCGATGGCTGCCTCCCGCGGGGCCATCCGCTACAGCGTCGCCCCCTGGACCCCGCTGATCAACCTGCACAGTGCCCTCTCGCTTACGAGCGATCAGTGCGGACTGCCGCTGAAGAAGCCGACCTCTGTGCTGCGCCCGCACATCGGCATTGCCTACTGCAACCGGACTCTGGACGCGCACAAGGTGAGGGAGGCGATCAGGCCGCTGCGTGACCTCCCCGCCATCACAGTGCCGATCGGACATGTTGAACTGGTGGAACTACGGCGCGAAGATCGCGCCTACCGATGGCGCACCCTCGCTGAACTGCCTTTGCGCTGACAGCCAAGACCCAATTGCGCGAGCGACTCCGATCTTGCGCAAACAGGTAGCGGTCAGGCGTCATGGCCGAAGTCTTCGCTGGTGACGCCTGGCACCAGGGTCGTTGAAGCTCACAAGGCCGTGCTCAGCAGCGCGGCAGCGGGGTCTCCGTATTCGTCGCCCCGCTGCGAACAGCGAGGCTGCCAGTAAATGGGAGCAAGGAATTGAAGGACATTGGAGAGCAGCAGACTCTGATCCTCTGGGACATCGACCGCACGCTGCTCTACGTCGGGGACATCGACCGCCAGGTGTACCGCGAGACGTTCGCTGAAGTGGTAGGCCGCCCCGCCGAGCGTCTCCCGGCGCGCGGAACCGGCGTGACCATGCCCCTCGCCATCCGGTCCCTGCTCCTCGACAACGGCGTACCGGAGCACGCGGTCCCAGACCTACTTCCGCGCATGGTGGAGCTGCTGCCGAAGCGGCATGCCGCCCACGCAGACGATCTCCGCGGCCAACGCGTCCTCATGCCCGGCGCGGAGGCTGCCCTCCAGGCCATACACGAGCACGAGAACTGGGTAGCGACAGCAGTCACCGGCAACCTCAAGCCGAACGCTTTGCTGAAGCTTGCAGCCTTCAAACTCGATGCCTACCTCGATACGGAGATCGGAGGGTATGCGTCGGACGATGACCACCGTCCCGCACTCGTCGGCGTTGCGCAGAATCGCGCTCAGGCCAAGCACGGCACCGCCTTCACCCGCACCAACACCGTGATTATCGGCGATTCCCTCGAAGACGTACGCACCGGCTTGCAGGGCGGCGCTGCCGTTATCGGCGTGCCCTCAGGCAAGACCTCCGCCCGGGATCTCAAGGAAGCCGGGGCAGATGTTGTTCTCCAGAGCCTGGAAGACGTAGGGCAGCTACTGGACGCAATCACGTCCCTCGCAGCCTGAACGTTCTACGAACCTCGGCTCGGCTGGCGTGGCGCCGTACCGGCGACATCCCGAGGTCTGATCTCCGCTGCGCCGCCCGACGCAGAGACATGCAGCGTTCTCGGTATGCCTCCGGGCTCAGTCACCTGACCAGCGGAATCCCGCGGGCGCACATCGACAGCGCGAGTGATCGTGAGGTATGCGCCCGGGGCAGTGGCACCTCACTGAAGATGTCGACGGCTTTCTCGGCCGAGCCGGAGACTTTCTACAGTCACGCCCCGCGTTGCACACACTCCCTCTGACGGTAACCGAATCCGTACGTAAGCGTGGGGCGGGCGCGTATGGCGCCGAGGCGCCGATCTTCGGCTGGCTGGAGCGAGGAGGCGAGGTCCGCGGGGCTCTCTTCCGCACCCCGCCCCACCGTCTCGTCCTCACCTCCCTCACCCCCGAGGAGGCCGACGCCCTCGCCGCTCGTCTGGCCAGCCTTGGGCGCTCTCTTCCCGGGGTCAGTGGAGACGGCGACACCGCTGCTTCCTTCGCTGAGGCCTGGCAGCGGTATACGGGTGCGACGCCGTCGCTCCACGAGCGGCAGCGTCTCTACAGACTCGATGCGCTTACCCCACCGGAGCCACTCCCGGAAGGCCGGGGGCGCGTCGCGGGAGAGCAGGACCGCGAGCACCTCATGCGCTGGTATCACGAGTTCGTTGATGCCATTGGCGAAGTTCCCTCCTCCGACGCGAGCTCCTGGGCCGACACTCGCATCGTCAACGGGAGGATCAGGTTCTGGCAGACGCCGGACGGCACCCCCGTCTCCATGGCGGGTGTGACGCCGATGGTCGCTGGCCAGATCAGGGTGACCCCCGTCTACACGCCGGCGCACCTACGCGGCCGTGGCTACGCGGCGGCCGCGACGGTCGAAGTGAGCAGGACTGCGCTGGCCGCGGGCGCGGTGGAGGTCGTACTGTTCGCGGACCTGGCCAACTCCACCAGCAACGGCCTTTACCAACGGATCGGGTACCGCCCGGTGGCTGACTTCGCGCTGTACGACTTCTCGCGTGGCAGGCCAGGAGCGAGTTGAAGGACTCGCAGAGGTTTCGTGACGGGCTGTATGCGAGCACTTCCGCCATCTGAGGCAGCACCGACGGCATTACCCGTGACTTCTTCGACTAACGATGGCGCGAGGGCTCCTATCGAACCCGCTGCCTTGATCTTGCGGGCGTACACACGCGGCTTCGGCCTGCGGACTGGCGCCGTCGACCGCGGTTCGCCTAGCCCGAAGGCGCCGCTGCGGAGCTACGCATTACCTGAGTGATATCACGGCCGTGATGTGCCAACCCCCTGTAGGTCCACCAGAGTTGGGGAAGCACCCGGAACCGCCACGGCCATGAAGATGGCCGAATCGCACCAGCGGAATCCTTCGTGCATCGCATGCAAAGTCGAGGAGTTTCCCGTGGAATTGGGATCGGTGGATATCGCAAGCGAGGAAGGGTGCGGCGCCGGGTGGGCACCCGTCCATGTCGATCGTTCGGGACGTTCGCTGTGGCACGTACCAGGGTCGGGAACATCAGGGGCGGAAACCGGGAGGTACATCAAGAGGTACGCAACCCCGGGCCCGCATGAGCGAGAGTTGCGCGCGCTGCAACAGATGCCGGACGGTCTCGCTCCGCACATCTTGGAGCACTGCCGGAATCCACCGACGCTGATTCTGGAGGAGCTCCCCGGTGTGCCGCTCGACGATCCAGCGGCTGGCCATCCATCCAAGTGGATGCAACAAGTACTGGAGACGGTGGTTGCATCTGTAGGGCTTCCAGGACCGTGGCCCGACGACCCGCCGACTCAAATCAGCGAGCTTCAAGCAGAGTTGGCTGCCGCTCTCGGCTCCCAAGCGCCAGCGAGCATCCAAGCACTCCACAGGGCAATACAGGAGCCGCTGCGAGTGCCCTGCCACGGGGACGCTACCCCTCCCAACGTGCTTGTCGATCCCGAGCAGCCTCGAGCGTGGTTGCTGGACTACGAGTTCTACGGCCCCGGGGACCCGCTGCACGATATCGCCGCCCTATGCCTGACTCCGTCCCTGGACCTGCCAACAGGCACACGCCTGGAACTACTCCGGCAGGGACGTCTGATGGTCGAGGCGAAGACGGAAATGTCTCTGGCCGACCGGATGGCTGGAGCTATCGCCATTTGGACGGTTCAATGCGCGGCCTGGCATCGCCGCCACCGCCCGGCAACGGACGGGTTCGAGAAAGCCGTACTCACTAACGCGACCCATGCAATCGAAGCATCTGAAAGGGGACTGATATGACCAAGACAGTGGGGGACCGTTGCCGATTCCGCCCTCCTGCGGAAGGCGCCACGGTTGTATGGGAGGTCACTAACTACTGCAATCTGGCATGCAAGCACTGCCTGTCAGACTCTTCGCCGCAGATCCCTCGTTCGGACGATCTCAGCACCTCCCGTTTCCTCGACGCCGTGCGAGAAATGGTCTCTTCTGGGGTGACCGAGTTCTACCTGACCGGCGGTGAACCGTTCGCCCGGGAGGATCTCGTTGAGATCATCGCCGCCATTGATCCGAAGGTAGCCGAGGTATACGTCAACTCGAATGGCTACTTCATCACGCAGGAAACCGCCGAAGCTCTGCGCGGGACTGCCCTGCGCCGAATTACGGTGAGCGTGGACGGGCACAATCGGGAGTCACAGGCACTTGTGCGCAACAAGCCGACATCGTTCGACCGAGCCATAGTTGCCGTTGAACGTCTCCTGGCTGCTGATGTCCCCGTCCGGGTATCCCATGTTGTCCACCCCGGGAACGTGGATCACGTGGCCGCGTTCTGCGCTGAGATGGCCCTTCTGGGCGTCGAGGCGCTGGTCATCAACTCCGTGTTCCCCGCGGGGCGGGCTGCCCGTCACCCGGAGCTGGGCCTGTCGCCCGAGCGCAAGCAGCAACTGTTCGATGAACTCACCGAGCTCCAGGTGAAGTACAAGCAGCTTGGCATGCAGATCGACCACAGCCTCGGAAAGCCACAGCCCAGCGATGTGGAGGGATGCCCAGCGGGACAGTCGGTGTTCTTCGTGGCGCCGAACGGGGACCTGGCCACGTGTTCGTGGCTCTACAAGTTGGACCAGGACCGGTTCCGTCTGGGAAACCTGGAAGAAGCGTCCTTCACCGAGTTGCGCGCGGGCGTGGAGCCGATGATGCGACCGGTCCGAGAACTGGCCACAGCTTGCCCACTTCCGCTGCTCACGCTGCCGGTGATCCAGCCGTGACCGCGCAAGCACAGCTGATCTCCAACCAGGCGCATGTGCCAGACGAACAGTGGCGGCGGCGGGCACGTACGACACTGCTCGGCCGCGATTGGCGCGGTCACGAGATGGTCCTGACCCCGATCCGCAGCATCCACACAGCCTTGGCCCGCGGCGGAACGGAATGCGACGGCTGGTGGCGCACTTCCCTGATCGGGGACGCTGCGGTCGTACACGTTCCTCAAGGCACAGCCGCCAAGGACATCGTCTTCGCACTTCCCCAACCGACGCGGATCACGTTCGTCGGCCTGGCCGGCGGCCTGCGGAACCAACCGGTCGGCACCATCGTGGACCCGGAGTCTGCCTTCATCGCAGAACCCTCTCCGGGAGCGCCCAGCCAGTCGACCTTTCCTGCCGACCCGTCGTTCCACGCTCGTAGCCATCCGACCAAGTCACGGCTGCCCGGCGGGGTTGCCGCCACGGTCGGCTGCCTAGCCGACTCCACGCTTCTTCATCACCGGCTCGCGAGCACAGCTGACTGCGTCGACATGGAGAGCGCCCATCTGTTCTCCGCGGCTGCTCTCGCCGGCCACCAGATGCGGTGCCTACTCGTCATTTCGGACCACAACCGCGACGGTGACGTGTTCACCAGTACTCCGGAACGGACCGCTACCGCGGTAGATGACCTATGCCAGTCCATCCAAGAGGACCTGACCGGAGGCCAGTGATGAACCAGACCACCGAGCGTGTCGCGGTTATCACCGGAGGGAGCCTCGGAATCGGCGAGGCAATCAGCACCCAGCTGCTCAAACTCGGCTGGAAGGTCCACATCCTTGCCCGGCGAGCCAGCAGCTACATCCACGCCGATCACGAGGGCTGCCGTACGCACGATGTTGATGTTCGCGACCTCGACGCCGTCAACAGCTCCGCTGACGCTGTGGCGAGCTCCTGCGGACGCGTAGATGCCCTGGTCCTGTGCGCGGGAGTCGGCTACCCGACGCCGCTCCCCTCCGCCAGCCGCGCCCAGTACGACGAACTCTTCGACACGAACGTGGCCGGGTCGATTTTTTCCACGCAGGCGTTCACGCCTCTGCTTCGTGACGGCAGGGCGGTGGTCACGTTCGTTTCCTCCATCGCAGGCCGCAGGGGCTTTGCCGACTGGTCCCTCTACTGCGCCTCCAAGCACGCGCTGGAGGGTTTCGCCGCGAGCATGCGAGACGAGCTCCGGCCACGCCGCATCAGGGTGACGAGCGTCCAGCCCGGCTCAGTCGATACCCCTTCCTACGACCATCTGCGGCCCGAGGAGAAGAAGGAGTTCATGGATCCCGAATCCATCGCTGAGCTGACTGTCGCGGCAATTCAGCTTCCTCCGCAGGCCTGCGTGGAGACGCTGTTCGTCAACAATGCAGTGGGGGATCTGTGATGCCCCGCGAGATCATCGACCTGGACGAGGCTGACCGCATCCACGAGCAGCTCGGCAAGCTCGTCGAATTCCACATACCCGAGGCGGTGGTGGCATTCACCAGCGGAAGCCTGCCCTTTGGCGCCGCTGTCCGCGGAAGCAGCGACATCGACGTCAACGTCATCCTCCCCGCTGGCACGAAGCCTGACGACGCTCTCTTTGACCGCCTGAGCGGCTTCATCGACGATTACCGCAACCTGCATCACCAGCATGGGATGCGCCTCGACTGCCGCTACCCCGGCGAATACTTCACCATCGACCAGGCACACGACGCCGCAGCAGGCCGAGGTATCCCTGTGATCAACGGCAAGCCCGCGCTTCCCCGGGAGTTGGGTGACTCCTACTGGAACAGCAGCGAGGACACCTGGTACCTGGCCTGGATGGGCGCCTTAGCCTTCAGCCGACACGTAGCCGGCAATAGAGACGTCCTCGCGGCACTGCGTGGGCGGGCGTGGGCCACCATCGTGACCCTGTGCCTCCCCGACCTCAGGAGCAGGGACTTCGACGCCGACGACGTCATGGCCCGCGTCCTCGACAAGGACCACCCCAACGGCGGCTTCGGCGTCCATCCCGGCTATCGCAGATTCGCAGAACTGGAAGCCCCTCATTGCCGACAGGCTCTAGCAGATCTGTCCACCTGCGGAATCCTCGCCCGCCAAGAGGAGGACAGCTTCTTCGTCGAGGACGACCAGCTCCTTCGCTGGGCCGCGGGCCTCGCCGCTCGTCACCACGACGGCTTCCACGCCGCTTCCCTGCTCACCGTGACATCCAGCCTGAGGCTCGCCATATGAACACACCAACACTGTTCTCCGACCTTCACGCCGCCCACGACTGGCTGGCCGGCCGGGGACTTCTCCCGCCAGAGCGCCGGAGCGAGACACTGCCCACCCCGCACGTACGTCTCCACGATGGCAGCACAGTGGTCTCCTTCTGCTCGAACAACTACCTCGGCCTCAACCACCGGCCCGAAGTGAAGGCCGCAGCCACCCAAGCCCTGCACGAGCACACCCACGCCACCAGCGAATCCCGCCGCCTCGGCGGCAACCTTGGGCTACTCGAACAACTCGAATACGAGCTCGCCGAGTTCAAGAAGCTGCCCTCGGCCCTCATCACAGCAACCGGGCTGCTGGCCAACATCGCGGCCGTCCACGGCATCCTCGACGCTGGCGAACTAGCGCGCCGCTGGTACGGATCCCCGCCGCCCAGCAGCCAGCCAGTGGTCATCTACGACGAGCTGTGCCACCGCAGCATCCAGATGGGCGCGCGAGAATCCTCTGCCGAACGGGTTCGCTTCCGACACAACGATGCCGAACACCTCGCCGACATCCTCGCCGTGAACAAGGGGCGCGCCATCCTCGTCGTCACGGAGGGGGTGTTCAGCATGGACGGGGACCTGGCAGATCTCCCCCGCCTCGTCGAAGTATGCGATGCGCACGGAGCGGTCCTCATGGTGGACGACGCTCACGGCACAGGCGTGTACGGCGCCGACGGATCCGGCACCGCCAACCACTTCGGCCTCACAGGCCGCGTCCCCCTCCAAGTCGCCACCCTCAGCAAAGCCTTCGGGGGCATGGGAGGAACCGTGCTGGGTGATGAGCGGACGATCGCAATGCTCCGTACCTTCAGCTCGGGCTACCGCTTTACCTCGAGTCTGCCGGCAGAACAGGCGGCAGCGACCATCGCGGCCCTGCGGATCCTGCGAAGCGAGCCGGGAGTACGCGACACTCTCTGGGACAACGTGCGACGGCTCCGCACCGGCCTGGCCCGCATGGGTATCCATCCGCCAGGCGACGGGCCCATCGTCCCCCTCCACATGGGGACACCGCACGCAGCAGCAAAGTTCGAGCAGCTGATGCTCGAAAAGGGGTACTGGTGCGTCGCCGTCACCCCGCCAGCGGTCTCTCCGGAGGCATGCCGTGTCCGTCTCACGGTGTCAGCCATGCACAGCAGTGAGCAGATCGACGGCCTTCTCGAACGAATCAACGACGTCTCGTCACAGGCCCCTGCGCTCATGGGATTGGCGCGTGGCTACGTAGGAAGTGCCACTTGACCTGCCCAGATCCAGCCTTGATCTTTCGTGACGGCTCGCGCGACTCACGGGTGAACCGCTTCGGCCTGCTAGTCGGGGCCGCGGCATTGTCTGCGACAAATCGCGCGCTGGCGCCGTACGAGCAAAGCGATTCCCAACACGCGCTCCAAGAGCTGGTCTTGGCGGTTCAAGGAGCCATTAACCGCGGCGAAGACGCAAGGCGTTTCCGCCTATCCTTGTGCCATGAGTGACGAGATCTACGAGGGTGCCCCGGAACAGATGCGCGTCCGTCTGGAGAAGGTGGCGCGGCTCCGTGAGAACGGCATCGAACCGTACCCGGTGACCTACCCGCGCACGCACACCATCGGCGAAGTCAGGGGAAAGTACCCCGATCTGGAAGCCGACACCGCGACCGGGGAGAAGGTCGGGATCACGGGACGGGTCATGCTGTCACGGATCGGCGGCAAACTCTGCTTCGCCACTCTTCGGGACGGAACCGCTGACATCCAGGTGATGATCTCGCTCGCTGGCGTCGGCGACGAGGCACTCAAGGCGTGGAAGCTCGACGTGGACCTCGGCGACCACATCGGCGTGACCGGCGAGGTCATCTCGTCCAAGCGCGGCGAACTGTCGATCATGGCGGAGAGCTGGGCGATCACATCGAAGTGCCTGCGGCCGCTGCCAGAGAAGCACGCCGGCCTCACCGATCCCGAAGCTCGCGTCCGGTACCGGTATCTCGACCTCATCGTCAACGACGAGTCCCGCAAGATGGCCCACCTCCGCAGCGACACCGTGCGGGCGATCCGGGACTTCTGGCACTCGGAGGGCTACCTCGAGGTCGAGACGCCCATGCTCCAGCGGATCCACGGCGGCGCGGCAGCCCGGCCGTTCAAGACCCACATCAACGCCTACAACATGGAGATGTACCTCCGTATCGCGATCGAGCTGTACCTGAAGCGGCTCGTCGTCGGCGGCATCGAGAAGGTCTTCGAGATCAACCGGAACTTCCGGAACGAGGGCGCGGACTCCACGCACAACCCCGAGTTCACGATGCTTGAGACCTACGGCACCTATCTCGACTACAACGACATGGCCGACCTCACTCAGCGGTCGATCCAGCAGGCCGTCGTGGCTGCTCTGGGCACGACCGTGGTCGTCCACAACAACGTCGAGTACGACCTCGGCGTCGCCGAGTGGCCGCGCAAGACCGTCTACGGCCTGGTCTCGGACGCCCTCGGTGAGGAGATCACACCGCACACCCCAATCGAGGACGTCCGGAAACTCGCTGACGCCCGTGAGATCGCCTGGGACGTCAAGTGGGGGCAGGGCAAGCTGGTCCAGGAAGTGTTCGAGGAGCTTGTCGAGCACACGATCATGCAGCCCACGTTCGTCATGGACTACCCGGTCGAGACCTCGCCGCTGACCCGCCAGCACCGTTCCGAGCCCCTTCTTGCCGAGAAGTGGGATCTGATTGGATTTGGTGCGGAACTGGGCACTGCCTACTCGGAGTTGGTCGACCCCATCGAGCAGCGCCGGCGCCTCACGGAGCAGTCCCTGCTAGCTGCGGGCGGCGACCCGGAAGCCATGCAACTGGACGAGGACTTCCTCCGCGCTCTGGAATACGGCATGCCCCCCACGGGCGGGATGGGCATGGGCATCGACCGTCTGATCATGGCCTTCACCGGCAAGAACATCCGCGAGACCATCTTGTTCCCTCTGGTGAAGCCCAGCTGATACGTCCCGGCGCTCAATCTGTGTGGCCTCTGTGGGAAGCCACCGCAGAGTCCACACTGAAGCAGTCTGCCGGGGAATCTGGCAGCCTCCGGCGAGCACTTAAGTTCCGGAGGTAGCGTCCTTGGGCTGCAGGGTAGGAGCGAGCGGGAATAGCCAGAGGCTCGGCTCCCAACGCCGAGGACCCCGCCCGCTGCCTTCGCGGGGGAAAGCCGAAGGCCGCTCGCCTCATGGAAGCGAGCGGCCTTGCGTACCAGGAGACCTGGTGAAGGTGCGCCGCCAGGGACTCGAACCCCGGACCCGCTGATTAAGAGTCAGCTGCTCTAACCAACTGAGCTAGCGGCGCCTGCTGACGCGCTAATGGTACATAGCTCGCGAGCGCGCTCCGACCAGGCCGCCCGCGAGCCGCAGCTCACAGCCCAGGGGCTTGAGAGGCGCCATGCCGCTCACCAACAGGCCCGCGGGTTGTGCCCCAGCCTGCGTGCCCAGTGCGCCAACAGCACCTAGCTGTCGCGATGACCGCACGAAACGCAGACCTCCCGCATCACCGCGCTTTGAACCATCTCGAACTGCGAGTCTGCTATCTCGCTATCTCCAGCAGGACCGATTCGTACAGGTCCTCAACGAGGGCAGCCTGGTCGGCCCCGAGTGAGGCAAAGCCGTCCAGCTCCGGGGCACTGTTGATCTCCAAGACGACGCACCGTCCATCGCTACGGCCTTCGCGCGGCATGGCGCGCTGGGATTGTGAGCGAACGAAGTGGGGATGATCCGACCCGAGGTCGACCAGGAGATCTACCCCGGCCAAGCGCAGCCCTGCGGTGCGGGCCGCATCGACTGCCACGGCCAGAACATCCGCCGGGAGCACCTGGGACAGGTCGACCACGTCTGCCCCGGTCGCGACATTGGCGGCATCTGTCAGAGGAACGTGCTCGCCGCTGCGAGGTACGCGACGCAGCCCGCCTTCTCGTCTCGCCAGTCGGGCTGCAGCTTCACCGTGTTCCGGAAGCCGCCTCGCCGGCCCAGCAGACCCACCAGTGGCATACAAGTCTTCGAGAAGCAGCTGGATTGAGCGCCTGCCGTCACCAAGGAGTACCGGCGGGGTACGGCTGTACGCCGCAATCGGTGAACCGTCGAGCACCACGACTCTGACGTCCTGGCCACGGACGAAGGGCTGGATCAGGGCGATCTTGTCCATGCGCAAAGCCTCCTTTACGGCGAAACGCAAACCACCCATGTTGTCGACCTTCTCGACCCCCTGACCGCCGTAACGGCTATTGGGCTTCACGATAAGCGGCCAAGAGTGCTGCGAAACGAAGCCGCCGATCTGCGCATCCATGCCGTCGCTACTTCTACGGAGCGGCAAGCTCGGAGGAACCGGGATTCCGGCACTCGCAAGGAAATGGGCGCACGCGTACTTGTCCCGTGCAAGATCTGCGCTACCAGAGCGATTGATGTCAAGGTTGCCGTGACGGAAGTAGGCGATCCGTCCATTAGGGAATTCAAGCCGGGCCGCTTCATGGCCCCACGGCTCGAGTTCCAGCGCAATGCCCAACCTGGGTGCTACGCGGGCAATCACCTGGTATGCAAATGGGAGGTCGGTGGCCGAATGCTGGGAGGTTCCCGCCGCCTCAGGAGTGCTAGCCACGGTCCCGCACCTTCCTAATGGCCGACTTGCAGCGGTGATCGCCGAGGGGCGTGTCCCATTTCGCGATAAGCCGCCGGGGCACCCCGATTGCCTTCTGCATGAGCCCATCCTTGTGACGACGAGGGAACACCGCGGAGGTGTCGCCGATCGGATGCCAAGCGTGACTGACTGGGGCGAATCAAGCACATCACCGCGGTGATATTTCAACGCCTTGCTCGTCGCGCTCGTCGCAGGACTGAGCAGGGCTCAAGGCATCCTCACCTGTCCCGACGGACGGTTCGTCCCGTAGGGTCTGCCTCATGCAGCGCCTGGTGATCTTCGACCTCGACGACACACTCGTTGATCGCCAAGGCTCCTTGACAGACTGGGTTTCGGCCTTCTCCACGCATCATGCCCTGGACGAAAAAGACCGGCCGGATCTACTCCAGTTCGTGCGAGAGCGCGCCTGTCCTGCGACCTTCGAGACCATACGCAAGCAGTACGGTCTCGCACCTTCGAGCACGACGCTGTGGCGTGACTACGTGACCTACATGGTCCGCCCGGTCACCTGCCCGCCAGCCGCGCTCGAAGGGCTGTCCAAGCTCCGACGCGCCGGCTGGAAGATCGCCATTGCTACGAACGGTGACACCCAGATCCAGACTGCGAAGGTGACAGGGTCAGGCATTGCCGATCACATTGATGCGGTATGCACGTCCGAGGCTGCCGGTGCGCGGAAGCCAGAAGCAGCGATCTTCGCGAAGGCCGCCGCTGCCTGCGGAACCGATCTTGCCCAGGGCGGCTGGATGGTAGGCGACGGGGTGGAAACCGACGTGCGGGGCGGCAGCGCGGCCGGACTGCGCACTATCTGGATCAGTGCAGGAAAGCCGTGGCCCGGTGGGGACGTAGCACCAGACCGCGTCACCACCTACGTACAGCAGGCGATCGATCTGCTGCTCACAGAGGCGTATTGAGGGGACGTCGTGTTGGGTTCTGAAGCGATCACGGTTGGGCTGCTGCACCCCGGCAGCATGGGTGCCGCCTTCGGCGCCCAGCTACTTGGGCAGAGCGCGCGTGTGTTGTGGTGTACGGACGGCCGTAGCAGCCGCTCCCGCGCCCGGGCGGAGGACGCCGGCCTTGAAGGCGTCGAGAGCCTTGAGCGGCTGGTGACGAGTGCTGATGTGCTGCTGTCTCTGTGTCCGCCTGCTGCCGCGGTGGATGTCGCGCAGCAGGTGGCTGCCTGCGGGTTCGACGGCCGGTTGTACATCGAGGCGAACGCCATCACTCCGCGCCGTGTCCAGGAAGTCGCAGAACACCTCCCCGGAACCGTGGTCATCGACGGCGCGGTGGTCGGCTCCCCGCCGACGGGCGACAAGCAGCCCACGTTGTACTTGTCTGGGAGCCCTGCGGGCTGTTCTCAGGCCACGGCTCTGTTCGCTGGAAGCGATGTGAAGACCCATGTCCTGGACGACAAGGTGGGCACGGCTTCCGCGCTGAAGCTGTCGTACTCGAGCTATCAGAAAGCATCCCGCGTCCTGGCGGCGCTCGCGTACGGCCTTGCGGATGCCAACGGCGTCGCCGACGAGTTGGTCAAGATCGCGGGAAAACGCGGCGGCAGCTACCTCACCGAGACCAGCTACATCCCCAAGACGGCCTCCCGCGCATGGCGCTGGGGCCCCGAACTTGACGATGCAGCAGCCCTGTTGCGGCAGGTCGGGCTGCCAGACGACCTGATGGAAGCAGCAAGCCGAGTTCTCCAACGATGGTCAGATGCCCGAGACCACAAACTCACCGTCGCCGAGGCGCTCTCGCTCCTGCACGTTGACCACCACCACGAAAGGCACGGCGAACCGTAGCCGTCCGCCACTTCTGTGATCAGACGCTGCGGCGAATCAGGAGATCAATCTCCTGCGCCGCCTCCGTGGGGGAAAGGGTGTCGGTATCGAGCCGCAGGTCCCACGAGAATTCCGAGCTAGCCTCGATGTCCTTGGCTGTAGCATCCCAGGCGGCCAGACGGGCCGCTGTATCGCTGTCACCACGCCCCTCAGAGCGGATCGCGGTGCTCTCCCGGGAGCACCACAGCAACACACTGGTCCACGAGGCGGAGAACCCCTTCATCACCGCCTCAAGACCCGCGACCTGCCCCAGATGCACGACGGGGACACGCTCGCCCTGCATAGCCTCGACAAGGCCCGGACGATCTACGAGGTAGATGTTGCCGTACCTGTCATTGCGGTAGATGACATCCCCACGGGCCTCAAGTTCCGCGAGCTGATCGACGGAACCCATCCGGTAGCCGTGGGTGCGGCCACTGCCGATCTTCAGACGGGTGAACGTTCCATAGCGACACCTGAGTTCGCACAGCGCCGCTGTGATGGTGTCCTTCCCGGATGCAGGCGGACCGTACAGCAGGATGCCCCGGTTCATACGAACACCGTTCCGAAGATCTGCCGAACCTGATCAGTGAGGGATATTGCCGCACCGAGGCGGTTGTCGACCACCAGGTGCGGCACAGCTGGCTTCAGTTCAGGATCAAGAGCCGCGGCGTACTCGTCCCAGTTCTGCAATTTCCAACTATCGCGGGCTGCTGAACGGAAGCTGATGTACTCGTGCATGGTTTCCAGGTCGCATTGGATCCAGATGACCGCCACGGTCACGCCGCGCGCCTCACATCGGTTGATCAGCCGGCGCATCCACCGCTCATCGCTCACCTCTGCGACGAACGGTGCGGTGAGTACCGTGCTGATCGAACAGTCCACGTTGGCGTAGGCGGTCTCCAGCAGGCACTGGTACTCCAGGGGCCGCACCTTCTCCCGATACACCGGGGAATGGCGGTCATTTGGGTCGCTTCCCATCTCGACCAGCAGGCGCTCAACAAGCGGCCGGGTGATGGGGTCCTTGTCGAGGACCGGCCACCCGGTCAGCCGTGAAACGAACCGTGAGAACTCCGACTTCCCACTGCCGGCGTACCCACCCACCATCAACAGCGTGGGCCGATTCGGGTCCCCGCCAGTGTGACGACGCTTCCACGCATCAATGATTCGCTGCTGAATTTCCTGACCACTGTTGTCGGCATCGTTGCCCGAAGCGATCTGGAGTACGGCGCGCTCGACGGCCAGGACGTGGTCGCCGAGCGGCTCCGCCTCGGCGGGTGTGAGCTTGAGCTTCGTCTGCTCACCCGGAAGCGCCTTCCGGAACCCCAGCTCGGGTTCGGTCGCCCGGTAGAGAAGGCAGTAGGCCCTACGGTAGTGAGGGCCGGGGTAGACCTCGCCCTGCTCGTGCTGCCAGAGGGTTTGGAAGTTCGCCGCTGGCACGGTGAGTCCGGCAGCGCGCGCCACTTCGCGTAGTCGCTCACCAGCACCCTCAAGCGTCAGCCCATGTGCCTCGCGCATGGCACGGAGCTGGTCTGGACGCCACCCCGCGCGGCTCTTTCCCACGTCTCTTGCCGCCTGCCCACTGCTCGTCATGATCGGGACCCTAAGTCTGCCCCGCGCGAACCCGTGTGTAAGCGGATGTTGAAAAGTCACGTCGTCCGATGTTGAGCGACTTCGCCAAGCACCAGTGATACTCCGCACTGCCGAACACCGGTGTGATGGAGCCCACTCCGGCTGCGCCACCTGCCGGACCGGGCTGACCATCTGGCGAAGGAGACGATCACGGTGTCGGGGCTGCGAACCACCGAGGGAGCTTCAACTGCGATGGGCACTCGGCGGTGCATCACCTGCCAATGCCGCTTGAGTCGGTACAACAGCGACGACGTGTGCTCCGGCTGCACCCGCACCGGGACTTCGAAGCAACCCGTGGGCCCTGCAGTCCCCTCCCACGTTTGGGCCCGCCAAGACGTAAGAGACGCGCTGTTCGACAGGAACTTCGGCAGGCTGTGCCAACTGGTACGAGAGTACGGCCGTCTCCGTCAGGAAGACATGGCCCACCTGACGGAGCTGAGTCAGCCCTTCCTGTCGATGCTGGAGTCTGGACAGCGGCGCCTGACCAACATCGACCGGATCATCGTGCTCTTGAATGGATTGAACGCCCCTATGGATGTCACCGGCCCCATGCTGCGTCCTACACCGATCGCTTCTGACCTACCTCTCCTCGCGGTTTCGTGACCTCGGATCGGATGTCACTGGGGCCGACTGAGTGCGGGCCGGATCACGGTGAACGACTGTCAGTCCTCCAGGCGGACCGGCATCAGGATCGAGAAAGTGCCCTCGTCGTCGAGTCGGCGGATCGCGATCGGCGCTGTGGGGGCGCCGAACTCCACCATCAGTCGGTCCCGGGCCCCGGCGGCCAGCGCGTCCAGCAGGAACTCACGGTTGACTGCGACGCGGTTCGGGTCTTCGTCACCGTCAGTGCAGAGGGTTACCGTGCCGCCATCCTCCACCCTGAGCACGCTGAGGTCGTGCGCTCCGGCCTCTCCAGAGCGGACAGGACCGGTCTCCAGGGCCTTCCGGAAGGCCGCCACCTCGACGACGGTGCGGCGCCCTGCGGCCTGAGGGAGGAGACGACGGTAGTCGGGGAAGTCGTGGTCGAGGCACTGACCGGCTGCCTGCCTGTCCCCGGCCTCCAGTGTCACGCGGTCACCGTCGACAGTGAGCCGTACGGGTCCCTCGCTGTCCAGTAGCGCCCGCATCGCGTCGACGAGCGGGGTGGGCACGATGACCTGCACTCGGCTCCGGTCGTGCCCGGCGATACCGGCCTGCGCGACGGCCATTCGGTACCGGTCGGTGGCCACGACGTGGAGGTTTTCGCCCTCGATGTCGAACAGGACTCCGCCGAGCATCGGCAGTTCCGGGTCGGTGCTCGTCGCGAAACGGACCGTTTCCAGCGCGGCTGCCAGCTCGGGCGCGTCGATGGAGAGCCGGACGGTGGCGATGCGGAGCGAAGTCATGACGTTCTCCCTGTGATCGAGTAGTACTCGGAGCGCGGAGAACTCACTGCGGGCGTCGGACAGTCCCTGTTCGAGGCGGAGCAGGTGCGCCTTGAGCAGTTTCCGGACCAGATCGGTGTCCGCGCCGGACCAGCTGGCCAGCACCAGCCGGATGTCCGCCAATGGCATCCCGGCCCGGCGCAAGTGGGCCAGCAGCCGGGCTTCTTCGAGCTGCTCGGGTTCGTACCAGCGGTATCCGCTCACTGGATCCACCCAGGCCGGGGCCAGCACACCTGCACGGTCGTAGAACCGCAGGGCGCTCACGCCTAGGCCGCTGTCGCGGGCCATCTCGCCAATGCTGCGCATGTCGTTCTCCACACCCAGGACTCTGGGACCTGCACAAGGTCGAGGGTCAACCCGACTCCGGAGCGGGTTTCGCGATAGCTGTTCTCGTCCAATGTTTCTAGATGATCAGCGAAGCCTTCCTCGATGCCGCTCAAGATCGCCTTGCCCTTGCCCACAGTGGCATAGGGGGAAGCGTCGAGGGCCGCCATTGTGATCGATGCTTTCGTAGCCGGGCCGTACCAGTTCCGGGGCGGTATGCCGGAGAAGGAAGGTTTCGGTCTCCCCGGCGTGCATGTCGACGTACCGGTCGGAGACAAGCTCGACGTGCTGCCTCGCTCGTGGATGTAGCCGGACAAAGTGTCCGGCCTGTTCTAGGCCCGAGAGCGGATGTTGACCATGGCACCGCAGCCCGAATCGCTTCCCGATCTCGAGGCTTGCTCAGCCGCTACCGTGAATGACGGACCCGAAGTGGGGGAGGCAGCGCGCATGCGTGGTCTTGGTGATCACCTAACCATGGGAGAGCGGATCGCGTTTTACCGCGAGCGCCGGGGCTATACGCAGCCCGTGCTCGCCGGCCTCGTCGGGCGCAGCACCGACTGGCTGTCGAAGATCGAGCGAGGCGTACGGAAGCCGCCCAGGATCGACAAGCTCGCTGAGCTCGCTCATGTGCTGCGGGTCCCACTCGGCGACTTGATGGGACAGCCCGTCCTCCTGGAGGACGAGGAGAGGCACATGGACGACGTGCCGGCCGTCCGCGATGCGCTGATGAGTCCTCGGCGGCTCTCCAAGCTGCTGTTCGGTCCCACGGCGGAGCGGCAGTTGCCGCGGCCAGAGCAGGCGCAGGTCTTCGTCGAGCGCAGTTGGGGCGACTATCAGGCTGGCGTCCTTGGCAACGTCATCGCCGCCCTGCCCGGCCTGCTGAGAACTGCCCAGGAGCTGGAAGACCTTCCCCCTGGCGATCAGCGGAGACGCGGCCTCGTCGTCTCGGCTCGTACGCATCACCTGGCGGCAACCACCCTCGCCAAGGTCGGCGAGTCCGACCTGTCGTGGCTTGCGGCAGAGCGCGCAATGCGCGCCGCCGACGAATCCGAGGACCCGCTGTCGCTCGTCTCCGCCGCCCGCTCCGGTACGCACGCACTGCTGGCCAACGGACGCTACGCGGACGCCCTCGAACTCGGAGATGCCGCAGCGGCTTGGCTCGCCAGTCAGGTCCACGACGACGATCCAGCTGCCTTGAGCCTGCTGGGCATGATTCATCTGCGAGCCGCTGTGGCCGCCGCACGTCATCAGGATCGCACCACCGCCGACTCCCTGCTGGAGAAAGCAGATCGGCTCGCCGAACGGCTCGGGTCCGACGAGAACCACTGGCAGACGTGCTTCGGCCCGACGAACGTCGTGCTGCACCGCCTGTCGATCGAGCTTGACCTGGAGAACATCCCGTACGTCGTCGAGCATGGAGGCATCGACGTTTCCCACATGCCGGCGGAGCGTGCCGTCTCCCATCGCATCGACTACGCCCGCGCCCTCTGCCTGAGGGGCCGCGTAGACGAGTCCTTCGGCGAGCTGCGGGAGGCCGAACGAACCTCGCCACAGCTCGTGCGGAACAATCCACGCGTACGCGAGACCCTTCGCGACTTGAGGAAGCAGTCCCCGGTCACGGGCGGCAGCCACTCGTCCGAGCTGCTGGCCATGGCCCAACGATGCAGGGCGGTGCGGTGAGTTCGATGCAGGGCAAGGTGCTGGGCGTCGTCGGATCGAGCGCCGGCGGGATCGAGGAACTGCGTGCAGGGCTCGTGGCCCCGGCGCTCGAACGGGGCTGGACCGTCGCGGTCACGCTCACGCCAACCGCAGGGCAGTGGCTCCGCACGAGCGGGGAGACCACACAGCTCGAAAGGCTGACCGGCCTTCCCGTACGGTCCGAACCACGCCTGCCGAACGACTCCCGGCCCCATCCGCCAGTGGACTGCTACGTCGTCGCCCCGGCGAGCGCCAACACTGTCGCCAAGCTCGCCCTGGGCATCTCCGACAACCAGGCGTTGACACAGGTCAACGAAGCCATCGGGACACTGAACCTCCCGGTGGTTGTCTGGCCCCGGGTGAACGCCGCGCACGCCAGACACCCCGCCTGGGAGCGACACATCAAAGCCCTTCATGATTCAGGGGTGCGCTTGATCTATGGGACCGAGGTATGGCCACTCGCCGAGCCGCGGGCTGGGATGCCGGGACGCCAGTACCCCTGGGAAGCCGTACTCGATGAGGCAGGCAGGGCAATGTCCTGACTGCCCATCAATAATGCTTATAGCTCAAGGAATAGGACCCGGACAGTCTGTCCGGGTCCTTCGCTTTAACTGACGCCACTCTGAGGCATCGACGCCTAACGGAGGGTACGGATGCCCGATCAGAGGTTGAGCGCAACACTCCCCGGCCTGAAGCCCAGGGGTGGCACATCCAGGAGCTGCCCGAACGCGCGCACGGACGCGATAGGTGGCAGCGGCCACGTGTCTTGGCGCTCGCCAGATGCTGCCCTAGCGCCGTCGAGCACGGAGCAGGCTGTGAGCGCCGCGAGAAGCACCCCTACGCAGCAAGCCAGCGGCACCCGGCGCTGCAAGCTCTGCCAATGCCATCTGAGCCGGTACAACAAGGAAGATGTGTGCTCCGGTTGTACCCGCGAGAATCAGCCGACCGCGCGCAGCATCCCCATAGACATCTGGCAGTTACCTGATGTCCGGCAGGCCCTCATCAACCGCGAATTCGGGCGCCTGTGCCAGTTGATCAGACAGCACGGTGGGGTCCGGCAGGACGACATAGCCGCACTCACCGACTTGAGCCAGCCCTTCCTGTCGATGCTCGAGTCCGGAGCCCGCAAGCTGACCAACATCGACAAGATCGTTCAGCTGCTGGATGGCCTACAAGCTCCACCAGAACTCACCGGACCGATGTTGCGGCCTAGCCTGCACCATCCGCCCACTGGCTCCACTCCAACGTCCCTTTCGCGATCCTGAGCCCAAGAGGCTATGCGACGCCGCCACGACGGTAGCCGGCCCACAAACGTCCGCCGCACCGATCCAGCACCCCGTCAACAACTCCAACCAGGTCGCTCTCGCGACCTGCCAGGGCATCGCGAACAGCGTTGCTCAGCTTCCCGCTGAAGCCGGGCTCGATGGCCTCAACGTGTCGAGCCAGCCACTTCCCACCCCCGAGCCACGCGCCATTGACGGCCAGGACCAGCTCTGCCGCGCGCCGAGCCAGCTCGGTCACGATGAACAGCCGCTCCCCGTCGTCGTCACATCCGGCCAGGTCATCCAAGAGATCCGTGATGGCGTATCGCCGGTCCTCCAGCTCATCCACCCGCACCTTCGGCACCCCTGCCGCCGCAAGCCTTCGGGCCTCGGTGGCGATCTTCTCCCCGACACCGTCGCGATCGAGGAGCAGTACGCCTTCCGCGCACATCCATAGCAGCGGCGAACGGCGTTTGCCGATCTCTCGCTCGACGAAGGTCCGCCAGGACTCCTCAGTGTGCACGAACAGCTCCACAGGCCACAGGCCGCGCACCAGGCTCTCCCGGTACGGGGCCGGAGGTCCAGGGAGCAGGACGACTACATCCAGATCGGACATAGGCGTGCGCCGCTCCGTGACGGCGCTGCCTCCGAGGAACGCGGCCCGGGCGGTAGGAAACTGCTCATCGACAACGGCGCGCGCAGCAGCAAGGGGGCTCATGCAACAACTATCCAAACCACGCTGCACATGCGCACCCGAGTTTGCCTCAAGCCGCAGGCACCGGCGGCGTCTGCCGGGGCCGCCGCCCTGTCTGGCAGGCAGGGGAATATCCACACCCTGTGGATAAGGGGGCAGGAGTAGAGCTGCCCGTAATCTCCTGTGACCGTTGCCCGCCGCGATAGCCCCACGTGCTCGCTCTGGGGAGGAAGCGACGCGGGCGACCTCGGCACCCGTCAGGGACGACGAGCAGCTACGACTACGGCTGTCTCAGCGAAGAAGAAGCGGCCGTCGGCCGCCGCCTGTTGCACTGCCTCGTACCACTCCTCGACCTCAACCGTGTCCACCCGTCCGGAACCCCGGAGGGCGGTCGAACGCAGTGCACCCCGGACGTCACCGATGCGGCGCGCCGCATGGCCTGCAAGCTCTGTTGAATGAGTCACCAGCGTTTCCACATGCGTCCGAGCGAGCGGCGAAGCGTCTACAAGACCAGGTAGCTTGCGGCCCATTCGCCCGTCCGAACTGTCCATCCAGGGCGGTGCGTCGTCAGCAAAGGCGTGCAGAATCTTCCTGTCCAACTCGACCGGAGCGCCGGAGACCACGAGCGAGTCGAAGTCAGAGTGAGAGAGCACCATCCGGCCACCAGGCCGTAGGACTCGATGCACCTCCCGGAGGAGCAAGGCCGGTTCGGGCAGACACTCCAGGAGGTTGGAGGAGACAACAGCGTCCACACTGGCGTCTTCGAGGGGCAGCTTCTCCCGTAGGTCAGCGGACGTCAGCTTGACGCATCCGCCATGCTTCCGAAGCCGGTCCCGAGCCTTTGCCAGTGACTCGACTGCGCGGTCGAACCCGATGAGCTGCGCTTCGGGATGCCGCCGCGCGAAGGCAGCGAGAGCGGGACCCGCGCCGCAGCCAAGGTCGACGACGGAGCCCTCCACAGGAAGGTCCGCCAGATCGAGGAACCGGTCGTGCAGGGCCTCGTTCGTCACGGACATGGCTGCCTCCCCGACGTACCGCACAGTGCTCGCCTCATCAGGGACACACCATAGGACGCAGGCGCCACGAGCGGACTCCGGAAGGCTGGAAGCTGATGCCAGCCAGACTTAGGGGAGTTAACTGCCTTGGACAGGCTTTCTCCCCGATCGGACCGCTTTGAGCGTGGCTAGCCGATCACTGCGCTCTGCGGGGCCGTACTGGGGGGCGTGTAGCTCGTGAGCCTTCAACGTCTGGGCCGCGCACTCAGCGGTACGGTCGCCAGAAGCTCATGGTGTGCGGTGGGCGGCTCATCAGGGGCTGCCTCGTCGATCACCTGCGCAGCGCGACGCTCCAGAGCAGCGACATTGGCGGAGTTGTCGATGGTGGCAACGCCGTTGACGGTGACCTTGAGTGGCTCCGCGACGAGTACGGCGATGCGTTCGTGGAGCACTTCGAGGGCGACAGCCTTGGCGGAGCTCAGCCGCTCGTATCGGGCAGTGAGTTCGTCGGCGTCGGTGTTGGGGCCGAGCTGAGCTTGAAGCCAGCGCAGTACGTCGATGTTCACGCATCTCCTCGAAGAGGCGGCGGGGAGGAGGCAAGGAGTCTGCTCCTCCCCGCCGCGCAGGGTCGGCCCTAGGCGGGATTCGCCCTCCGGGCGGATGGCTTGCTGGTCGGAGCGGGCGGCTGCTCGCCCTCCCAGCAGCGCGGATTGGTGATCTGGTCGGCCAAGGCCGCGTCCGTCACGCCCTCGCCGGCGAGCAGCACCACGGGGATGCGCTCGACAGGGTCGAGAACATGGACGCTCGCGGCGAGCACGCCCAGCGACTTCACGGCGGCGCTCACAGGACGGTGGCGGTGATGTGGCAGTCCGGCGAGTACAGGACAGGCATCGCCGCGGCGGCACCCTTGGTCCAAATCTGCACCGGATCATCCTCGACATCACGGGTGATGACGATGCCCGGGGCGTCCTCCCGCTCGATCTGCGGGTTCATTCCGCGGGACAGGGCCAGGGACTCGGTGGTGGTGCCGTACTGGGTCTGGCCCCACTTCGCGCGGTCCGGCGGAAGCATGATCCACCGGTCCTCCGGCAGCACCCGCTTGGATACGTCGTCCTGCCACACCTGAGCCTTGTAGAACGTGACCGGTGGCAGACCGTAGTTGCCGCGCACCGAGTTGATCTGCTGCGGGTTCAGCGTCGCAGTCGGGGTCTGCCCGCCTGCCGGGGTGCCGTAGTAGGCCGCCCTGTAGGCGCCGTTCGACGCCAGATGCGACCACGCCTTGCGGGACGTGAGCACCATCTCCGGTGCCGGTGCGCCGATGGAGTCGAGATAGTCGATCCACCGCAGCTCGTCCGCGATCGGGTCTGCCGCAGGGTCAGACCACGGTTTCGGTGCCGTCGGCATGTTGGCCTGCGGGACGCCGTAGTCGGCCTCGACCGTGAGGCCGTTCTCTCCGGTGAGGGTGAACTTGCCGTCCAATAGGACGTCACCAGCGGCGAGTTCGAGGCGGGAGCGGATTGCTTCGACGTGTCGCTCCACATCGTCGTACAGCAGCTCCACCAGCCGGTCCTCGTCCGCGCCGCGGGAAGCGTCGAGGAGGAGCTGTTCCATCTCGCCGACGAGGAGCTTCTGGCCGAGCGCCGGCAGGGTGCCTTCGGTCTGCGTGGACTCGGCCTGCCGCTTCGCGAACGGCACGCTCGTGTCGTACGCCCGGTACGAGGCGGCGTTCACGCGGCGCTTGCTCTGCCGGATGCGCCACTTCACGTCCTGCACCTTGGCTTCGGCGAACACCGTCTGGGTGAGCAGGAAGTCGCTCGGGTTCGGGATGGTGCGTGCGTAGACCGTGAGGTCAGCGACGGAGACGTTCTTCAGGAGGTCGGCGACACTCACGCGCTCACCGCCCCGAGGAAGCGGATCTGCGCCCCGGCCGGGCTTGCAGCGATCTTGGCCGGGTCAATGCCGCCCGGGATCTTCGCTGTGTTCACGGTGCCGTGCCAGAACAGGGCTGCCGGGACCTTGGTGACGCCGGGAGTGAACGGCGCTTCGGCGTATACGAGGCCGGCGAGCACCTCGCGGCCGTCCTTTGCCGCGGGATCGTATGCGCCGAAGAGCCCGGAAGCGGCGATGCGGCCGACGGGGACGCCTGAGCGGATGTAGCCGTGCGGCTGGGTGGCGGTCGGCTCGACGTAGTGGGTGTTCTTGGTGAGCTTCGTCAGGTCGAGGGTGATGGTTTCCGTGGAGTCGGTGCCGTGCCGGGACGCGAGCCAGTCCCGATTGGCGGTGACGGTCACGGAGGTGGTGTACGGCTGGATACTCAAGCCGCTATCTCCTGGTGATGCGGTGCGGTCGCGCACTCACCGGATGGTGGAGCCGTCCACGAGGAGGAAGCGGGGCGTGGTCCCCGAGCACGTCGTTCGGACCCTGCGAGTTAGTCGGAGGTGGAGATCAGACCGCGGCGACGGGCCATCTCCAGACCTGCCGCACCAGGGGTACGGTCGACGCCTCCGGGGCGGGGCGGCGGCACGGACGCCGGAGCACCACCGGGAGCGGCTGGGCCCGAACTCGCGGAGACGGAGAACAGCTCGGGCCGGCGCTCCTTCAGCTCCTGGACGGCTTCCTCGAGCGCAGAATCGTCTGCATCGACTGTGACGCCAAGGAGCGCCACAGCATCGTCGAGATCGCGGCCTGCCGCGCCCGCGCTCACAAGTACGGAGCGTCGGGAGGCTTCCCGTTCCTTCGCAGCTGCCGCGGTTTCGCGAGCGATGGCAGCCTGCTCGCGTTCGGCGAGGGCCTGCTCACGGCGCTGTGCCTCGGTCAGCTGCTCCTGCTCAACGTGCCGAGCCTGGGTGATGAACTCTTCGAGTGCTGATGCACTGGAAAACCCGAGCTTGTCGACGAGAGTACGGATCGCGGCACGGCCGCCCTGGTCCTTCTCCCGTGCCATCAGGGTGTTCAGGTGCTTCTGACTGAGGCTGAGGGGCGCCTCGTCATTCGAGGGGTCCTCGGAGGACGCACCCAGGACGGGGAGGATCGGGCGGCCGTCGCGGCGGAAGCCAAGCGCGATGTTCGGGTCAGGCAGGGTGCGGGTCATCAAGAAGTGCTGCTCCCAGACGGCCCCGCGCCGGACCTGAGTCTACCGACGTGAACAACAACCCCTTGATCACGTCTCACGGACGACGTGCCAGTACATGCAACTCCGCCCGTCGCCCTATGACGGAGCAGGGGCAACGGGCGGAGGATTGGGCAGTTTGCCGCTACAGATCCCGCACTTGGACGGACGATCCCAGTTCTCGAACTCGTTCCGCGAGAGCTTCAGCGGCATGAGCCTTGACGACTATCTGGACGTTGCCTTGCAGGAAGGAGACGTCGTCGTTGTCGACGAGCTGGTACAGCTCCCTGAACAACTGGCTGAGGGCATCAGCATTACCGGTGTTGTTCAGCATGCTCTGGATGACTGAGAACGCCAGCTGCTTCTCCTGCGGAGCATTTGGCTCCTCAGTGTCTGAAGCCTCCTGGTCCTGCTCCGTGGTGCTCTCGCCGCCGGGAGAGGACTCTGGCTCGGGCGAGGTGTTGTCCTCGTGGGACGGGGCGTCCTCGTCGGTCGCAGGCAAGGGCTTGCCGAGCCTGAGGCGCTGGCTGGAGAGATTGATCTCCGAAACGCCAGTGACGGCGACCTCTTCGTCCTCGCTGTTGACGATCCGAAGCAGGCCCAGGCGCACGGCGTCGAAGAGCGCCTGCCGCAGATCGTCCTGCCCGCCGTGAAGGAGGGGAAGCCTTGGCGTGTTCCAGAACGAATCCCGGAGCTCGTCTAGCGGACGCCCGTAGTCGCTCTCTCGCAGGTTGTGCAGCAGCGTCTTCGCAGTGAACGTGCCCTGGTCGAATGCCCTTTCCTTCTCAACGAGGGCCTTCCACACCGTGGTGCCGAAAAGGGCCGTCTCGTTCTTGTCTCCGAACGTCACCTCATCGACAACACGAGGCGCGTCATCGTCCGGCTGCGCGAGGAAGAGGACATGCTGGAAGGCCCGCTTGATGTGATCTTCGAGGCTGCGCTTCGCATCGTTCCGCTCGGCAGTCGCCTTGGACCTAATGTCAGCGTCGTACTGCGTCTCCGGGACGCCGAGCACCCTCTCCGCCGCCAGATAGTGCGTCGCGACCCGGCGGGCCGCATGCCGCTGCTGCGTGTTGGCCACAACGAAGACGACCGAGGATGCCCAGCGGGTAGGGAGCCTGTCGGCGCCGAGCCCCACCGCCGATTTGATAGCCTCACGCGTTTCGCGATCCGCACCGTTGCGGAGCGTGAACTGGGCAGGATCGAGCACTACCAGGCGTGACACCCGCGCATCGTCGATTCCTGCGCCGGCCAACACCTCCCGAGCGGACTGGCCGTCCTTGGAAGCCCGCACGAACTGCTTGCGGTCGAACGGGCCGGTGTCGGTGAGCCGTTCAGCGAAATCAGCGATAGCCGCGTCACGCTCGGCATCCGTGATGGTGTCCCGCATCGCACGCTGCAACATGAGCAGCGTCTGCTCGGTGGACAAGAAGTAGCGGATCGGCTGGCCCTTTTGCCCGGGGGTCACCTCGATGCTGACCAAGCCCGTCTCGGGGTCGGTCAGTTCACTGATGACGGCGTCAGCGTCCGCGTACATGTACGCCGGGTCAGCGACTGCGGTCGCTGCCTTGACTTCGGCATCCGTCGCACCGCGGCGGCCCTGGCTGCGTCCGGACACGATAGAGGTCAAGAACACTGCTGTGGCGGCGCGTTCGGCGGCACGCGGATTGGAGTGATGCCAGAGCGCCTTGCTATCGGTGGCACGGGCTGTGTCCATGAGACGGGCAGTGCCGCTCGTGTCATTGACGCCGACGATGTCGTTCTGTGCCAGTGACCGGTAGTTGTTCTGGGTCTTCGTGTCGCTGATGAGGCCAGAACCGATAATGGCTTCGCGGACCTGGGTGTTGGACAACGGAAGGTCGCCTAGGCCGATCAGATGCGGAGCCCACTTGCCCTCCTTGCCGCGCTGCTGAAGCGCGTACACGGTGGCAGCGAAGACCCTGATGGTTGAGCGGACCTTCTGGAATCCGGCACGGTTGGCCCACTCGTGCTCCGCCATGTGCATTAGCTGCGGGTGGAAGGGGTACGTGCGGGCCACTTCGTCAGCGAAGTTTGCTGTCCAGGGGGCATGGAGCTGGTCGAAGACCTTGGTCTTCCACTGACCGTTTTCCATGGCCTCCTTGTAGTCGCGGACCGTTGCGTCCATAACTTCCGGCTTCGGCGACTTCGTGAAAATACGCCGGCGCAGGATGGCGGCGAAGTCCTCGTTCTCGTGGACGCCTACACGCTTCCCGTTGCGGTCCAGGAGCTGTTCGAGGTCGGCGCGGCGGCGCGTACCCGCGGGTTCGAGCGAGAGCGAGTCCTTGTCGGACGCGATCATCACGGCCAGCATCGCGGTGTGCGGGGTCTTTGTGACGGCGTCCAGGAGTGCACGCATGAACGCCTGGTCCTGGGCGCTCAGCGTCTCGTCGGCGACACCATCGAGGCCGTTGCCGAAGTAGTTCATGATCTCGTCAACAATGATCAGCACTGGCCGACCGAGCGACGTGATCGCTTCAGAGATCTTTGCCAGGTTGCTGAAGTGCTTGCGGTAGGCGTCGTAACGAGAAAAGTCGCCCTGGAAGAGCCGCCAAAGAAACCGCTCGTAGAGGTTCTTAGCCGCCGGTCCGTCATGCTCATCGGTGGTAACACCGGGCGTCATGTTGTCGCAGGGCAAGACGACGACGTGCGGGTTGTTCAGGTTCTTGGGCAGCGCACGGCCGAGGATGTTTTCGGCCTGCTGGAAGATGGACTTGCCGATGTCGGTCTTGGCCAGCTGAACAGGATCCGAGGCCAGGTGGTAGGCACCAATGCATGCATGCGACTTGCCGCCGCCCATGCCCTGGTCGAGTCGAAGCAGGGCGTTGGGCGACTTGGTGTAGTCGCTTCCACCGCCAAGCCGGATCGCGATTTGGGCCAGGAGGTCCGTCAACGTTCCCGTGGGGTGGGTGATTTCGCCGTAGTACGCGGCGTCGGCGTATTGCGGGCGTTGCTCGCCGGTCCCGTAAACCGCGTGGTACAGGGACATCTGTACGTCGGCGATGGACCCCGAGGCGTTCAGGATCTCAGGGCGGATCCGAAGTGCCTTCCACCACGGCGTCACACCGCTCTTACTCACGCCAACTCCTCGCATTCTGATCGTCTTTGGTGAGGTTACTGCTTCGCGCAGTGTTTAGAACAAGGTGTCCTGGGGGTCCTTGGCTGCGCTCTCGCGAGTGGTGCGGAACTGCGCGGTAGCGATGTTTCGTGCAGCCACGTCGACGCCACGTCGGGCCCGCTGCAGACCGTTCCAGGCGGCGACGTCGGCCTCGCCCTCAGGCAGCCGGTTCGCGAGATAGGAGATCGCGGACCACAGGTACTGATCGTCGTTGTCTCGTGCGGCGGCGACGAGGACCTCGGCGACGGCTTCGAGTCCGTCCGGCCAAGCCTTTGCCATGGCCAGGGCCACATCGATGACGGACGAGTCTGAAGTGATGTTGCTCTTGAACTCCTTGGCCGCCAGGAACCGGCAGCCCTTGTCTCCTTGATGGAGCAGGTTCTTCACGTCGTTCATGTCCAGGTCGCCGGCAAGGACCTGCCACCTGAGTTCCGACTTGGGAGCCAACTGCCGCCCATACAGGCGCACCCACCACAGGGCGAACCGGGTACGGGCATCGAAGGAGTCCAGCGGCAGGGAGACAACCTTGATGTCAGCAGCGTCCTGCACGGCCTTTCGGGCAACGATCAGGAACCGTTCCAGACCGACCTCGTTGCCCGTGACGTCCAGGATCTTCGAGTAGCGGCCCGTGACCTCCATCGCCGGTCCCGCGGAAGCCATCAGCATGTCGGTGTGAGCGAGACCCGATCGGTCCCACAGCTCAACGCGCTCCTTCACCACGTCTCTGACCTGGCTCTCCACGGCACCGAGGCGTCCTTCCTTACGGTCCGGAGGAGCCGGTCGGCAGGCCATCGTGAGCGTGGTGACGATGTTGGCTGCTGTAGCAGAGGCTCCACCGGCCTCAGTCTTCGCTGGCCATGAGCCCGTGAGTACCAATCCAGCTGAGGAGATTGCGTTCAGCAGCCGACGCCAAACTTCGAGATCGCCGTGCCCAAAGACGATGGTGACGACACCATCGTCTGTGACGACTCGGCGGGCCTCTGCGAACGCGCGTGCGATGTTCTCGTCGTAGTGCTGGTGCGTTCGGTGATCGTCGCCCTGGCTTCCACCGCGCTTGACCGTGATGTCGTCTGTCTTCTCCTGGACGCCGCCGGGGTGCATGGTCATCGACAGCATGGGGTCTGCTGTATACATGGCCCGCTTTGCCCACACGTAGAACAGATCGCTGGAGTCGCTGTAGTCGATCATGTCGTCATACGGCGGATCGGTCACTACGGCGTCCATCGACCCGGGCCTGAACGGAAGCGTCGTTGCGCTACCCCGCTGGATCGTTGCGGGAACAGCCTTGGCGCGCTGCCGGATGTTGCGCAGAGTGGTCACGGTCTGTCGAGATAGTGAGTCCCATGAACCGGGGCCGTTTGAGAGGCCGCTCTCGAACCAGTCGTACGAGAACGAGACAGCGGATTGGTTGACGAAGATGTCGCCGACACGCGTGCCGCCGGTGATCTGCAGTCGGGCACCTCGCGTGGTGCGTCGCATCTTGCGCATCATTGCGGCCGTGGCGTAGCCAGCCAGGGCCCGTGCGTACTCGGAGGAGACGCCAGCCCGCAGGCATTCCTCTGTGACCTCATTGATGGCGCGGGCCAGCCGCACGAGCCCGAGTGTCTGCCGTGGTTCGCAGAGGTCCCCATACGTACGGTCGCCGTAGTTCACCGACTGGATGGTCCATGTATTGCCGTCCGGGATCACCTCGTCAGGGCGGGCGGACAGCATGCCGAACGGGGGTTCGTTCTTCAGTGCTTCAGCGGCCTGCTTGGCGGCGGCTACTTCCTCGGCGGTCGGAGAACGGAAGACCTTGGTGCCGTCATCGGGGTCGATGTCGGCGGTGACGAGCAACTCGTCCTGCCGCAGGCCTTCCATGCTGAGCCTGGTGTGTACAGCCTTCGAGTGGACGTGATCGCAGAACGGGCAGACAGCGACGCGACCTGTCGCCGAGTACTTGCTCTTGCCAGCCTGGACTCGTGTGGGGGCACCGGTCGGTGGGCCATCGTGGACGACGGCTTCACAGAGTCCCGTCTTCGGGTCCGCGTGGATACGGAAGCTCTGCCCTGCGTCACCCTTCTTGGGGCGGGGGCGCCTGAGCTCAAGTTCACCAACCAGAGGAAAGCGGCGTCCGCATTCCTGGCAAGGGAGCGAGGAGGCCCAAAAATATCCCCACGGGTAGGCTTCGCCCACCTTGGGATAGAACTCGTCCATGTATTCGCGGAAACGTCGCCCTACTTCGAATAGGAAGTTCTCCACGTCTGCGACGATTCGGTCTTCCTCTTCGCCGATGGTGAGATTCGTGTCGCTTCTGCGCTCGAAGGGGAGATCGGGTTCCTTGCTCCAGTCGCGAAATGCCATTTCGGCGAGCAGGGAACCGCCGAGGGCTGCGAAGGGCGAGTAGTCGATGCCGAAGGCTTCCGCCTGAAGGCGACCAGCCTCCAGGGGGATCATGGCTCGGCCAGAGAAAGGGTCCAGGACTCGGGGAGCCTTTCCGTATTCCTTCTCCAGGATTTCCTGGATCTCCTTGGCCTTCGCCGTATGGCCCTGAAGGGCCTCGCGGACGAGATCCCGTAGCTTCTGCTGCTCAGACTCGTCATCCGGCCACGGCAGCAGGCTCGTCAATACCGCAGCCTTTGACTGAGCAACTGGTCGCTTCGCGAACCACACCCACAGGCTGGACTCCGTGTTCCCGCTGCCCCAGCTCTCTGAGCATGCGTCGCTGACCTCTGCGCAGGGAAACCAGCGTTCGATCATGCGTGTCATGCGGGACTCTCCTGAGTGCGGTCACGTGCGGTTCGCAGGGAGGCGCCAGGGATACGGAAGACTGCGTCTCCGCGGATATCGCCAGCGAACACGTCGATGGGGTCACGGAAGCTGCCGAACAGAGCTCCCCGGCCGTCGTTGCACTGGTCAACTACGTACAGCCAGAACTCGCGTCGGTGCTGCATCGCCATGAGTACCTCGTTTCCGGTCAGCCGGATACCCCGCGACGCGGCAGAGTCCCAGACCCCCTTG
This sequence comes from Streptomyces sp. NPDC051133, assembly GCF_040682635.1. Taxonomy (NCBI): domain Bacteria; kingdom Bacillati; phylum Actinomycetota; class Actinomycetes; order Kitasatosporales; family Streptomycetaceae; genus Streptomyces; species Streptomyces sp. NPDC051133. The sequence goes on along the minus strand of NZ_JBFBBK010000053.1, from coordinate 20,382 downwards.
ACCTCGACGAGCCGTTGTTCCCGACCCCTCCTTGCCTGGAGATCGTAGCCCCGGTTCTCCGTATGGATGTCCGAGACTACCCAGCCGTCTTCCTGGAGCAGGCGCTGGACGTAGCGCATCGCGATGCGCTCGGAGTCCTTCTCCTCGCGGGAACTGTCGACTGCCCCGGCGTAGACACGCATGCGTGCCATGCAGGTGGGTTCGGTGATCTCGACCTTGCTCAGGCGCTCAAGCTCGGTCAGCCGGCCTTGCGCCTGGGCGCGGAGGCGGTTCCGCAGCGCCAGACGTTCGTTGCGGTTCGGGATCTGGTGGGTGAGGTCGACAGGAAGGTTCTCAAGATCACGGCGGGCGGAGGCGAACCATTCGTCGCGGACGTCTTGGTACCTCGTGCGGGTGCCGGTGGCGAGTTCGTTGGCACGTTCCTCAGCGAGCTGTTCGCGGGCAGGGTGCGGAACGCCGCCGGATTTCGGTGTAGGCACCAGGTTGGCGAGCGTTTCCCAACGGACGGGGTAGGCGTCACCTGTTTCATCGACTCGGATGAGCCCGGCCCACGCTGTACGGCGGCGGCCTCCGACTTCGGTGAGAGTGGCCTCGTAGGCATACAGCTCGTAGCCGGTGATGCTCGTGGGGTCTTCCGCAGCGCCTCCGCGGTAGAGGTCGGGGGCCAGGGTGCCCGAGACGTGTTCGATGAGGTCACCGAAGGCGATGCTGCCGGGGCCGAGCGCCAGAGCGCGGGAGGTGTCCGCGTTCCCTGTGTTGTCTTTGAGGGCTTGGCTACTGGTAGCGACGAGAGCACGCTTCTCCCCACCGAGCCCGGCAGGCAGGGCAACGTCTGACGAGATCAGGAGGATGCCGTCGCCGGCAGCCGTGTTCTGGACACGGAGGAGCTCAGCCGCGCCGAGTCGCTTGAGGAAGGCTTCGACGATCGCCGGGTTGATGCGCTCTAGGAGGTCGTTCTGCAGGAGGGTCAGTGCGGCCATGGCCTCGACCTTGCTGGCGAGCTCGGCCTCCTGCGCTCGGGCTTGCCGTGCGCGGCGCCGCAGGTCCGCGATGTTGATACGTCGAGCGGCCTCCTCTGCTGCGTGGCGGCGTTCCACGTCGTCGCCGTACATGGCCTGGAGCCATTCCTCGTAGCGGATGCCGGACAGCTCGGCTACGAGGGAGAGGCTGTCGAACATCTGGCCGTCGAGTTCGTTGGCGGCGGTCACAAACAGATCGAGGAGGCGGTGGAGGGTGGCGCCTTCCCGGGTATCGACAGCGATCAGATTGAACAGCTCGACGTCCCGGGTCTGACCAACTCTGTGGATGCGGCCCATGCGCTGTTCGAGCCGCACGAGAGACCACGGAATGTCGTAGTTGATCAGGACGTGCGCTACCTGCAGGTCGATGCCTTCGTTGCCTGCGTCGGTGGAGACGATGATCTGGAACTCGCCGCGCATGAACTCTGCCCGTACGGCGTCGCGCTCAGAGTTCGGCTGGCGCCCGGAGTACATGCGGGCGCTGTAGCCCTCGTCGGCAAGTCGTGCGGCGATCCATTCCGCGGTGTCGGCGAACTCTGTGAAGATCACGGCCTGCTCGCCGTTTCCCGGACGGATGCCCTCGGGTGCCAGGCATTCGTCGACGAGGATGCGCCACTTTGAGGGGGTGGCGATCCGGTCCTGGAGGATCTGATCCACCTGTTGGACGAGGTCCGAGATCGCCTTGCGCTCAGCACGGACTGCGGTGGAGTCCGCGTTGACGACCTGGGCTTCCTCCCGTCCGGCTTCGTCTTCCCCGTACGGGTCTGCCTGCACGGAGGCTTCAGCAGCGGCGAGGCGGCCCATGTGCTCGTGCCGCCGCCGCAGAGTCTCGCGCAGCGCGTACAGAGAGGAGGCTGTGCGCTTGCCGTAGACCATGCGGGCCAGGGGCTGGGCGTTCTGGAGCATGTAGCGATCAACCAGATCCAGCGCCTGGTTGTAGATGGAGTGCTCCTGCCGGCTCAGCGGAACTCTGTGGTTCGTGGCGCGGCGCCGCTTGAACAGATGGCTTTGCCCGTCGTAGTCGACGAGGTCTTCCTTCATCCGGCGAAGGAAGTGGATCGGGCCAGGGGTGAGCTTCGGCAAGTCCTGCGACTGGTCGGAGCCCGGGTCGGGGTAGATGTCGGGGTCCACGATGTGCAGGAGGTGCCGGAACAGCCACTCGGACCCGCGGTGGGGCGTGGCCGTCATGAGCAGGGTGCGGGGCGCCCTGGACAGGAGCCGCCCCACTCGGTGATAAGTCTGTGCCGTGGGGGTGAGGCGGTGAGCCTCGTCGAAGACGACGATGTCCCAGCCAGCGCGGTCGGGGCGGATTGCCTCCTGGACGGCGCCGTTGACGGCTGCCAGCTCTAGGGACACGATCCACATATCGTGGGTGACGTCGAGGGCGTGTTCTCGCACCGTCTCGGCAGTGATCCGGCGCAGACCGCCGTCGAAAAACCGGTCGAAGTCTGCCTGCCACTTTGAGACCAGGTTGGCTGGCGCAACGATCAGTGCCTTTCGGACCAACCCGTATCGCTGCATCTCGCGCAAATAGAGTCCGGCCATGATTGTCTTACCGGTTCCAGGCTCGTCGGCGAGCATGAACCGAAGCCACGGCTGCGGGAGCATGGCTCCGTACACCGCATTGGCCTGATGTGCGTACGGATTCAGTGGTGACGATGCGAGGAGCGTGCTCTTCGCATTGGTCGCGGCTGCGGACATCCACTGAGTCCACATACCTGCCAGGATCCGAGAGGAAGGGGCGCTGCCGTCCTGTGTCAGGAGCTGGACCTTAGAGACTTCGTCCGCGGTGAGGTCGACACGGTGGAGTTCTTGATCGTCGGTCTCTACGTACAGACGCCATCCGCCGCCGGCAGTCTCCTGGGCGCCGTCGATGGTCACCCAGCCCCGGACAGTCTTCGGCAGGCTCACGCGCTGCCCCTGCTCGAACACCATCACCCCGAACTCGCTACTCTCTGCTCCGCGCCGTATCCAACCGGTATCGACTGCCACGCCTGGCGGCGCCCCCACCCTACCGGGGAGGTCGCACAACAGGGCCGAACGAGGCGAGGCGCGGCCACCTCGGGCCGAGCGACCCGCTACGCAAGATCAACAGTCCACTTCGCCCCCGTATCCTGATCTTCAGGAGCAATGGGGGGAACATGCGCAAGTATCCGCGCCGCACGAGGCTGATCACCATCCTCGCCGGAGGGTGTGCGGTGACCGCCGCCACGGTCTTCCTCGTCGCCGCGAAGGAGGGCGGAGATGGCTGGGATCACACGCTCACCTACTCAGAGCGGACGGTGGTACCTGTTGACGGCGGCCGAATCGAGATCGCCTACGAGTCGGTGGACAAGGCGTCATCGAACATCCCCAATTACGGTGACCGGACTTACACGCCGCACGTATCGGTGACGGCATACAACGATTCCACCGAGGCAAAGACGTACACGGTCAGATTCGATGTGTCGCGGGCGGGTGCCCCTGTGCGCACCAGCAGTAATGCCATAGCCCTGTCTGGCGTATGGCCTGACAGTAGGAGCCGCGGCCAATACGAAATCACCCAGAGGGAACGCAGCGGGAAGCCTGGGGCGTCGGAGCAGGAGATTTACGTCGACAGCCCGACGGGCAAGGACTTCACTCTGGAGATACGAGAAGTGAAGTCAGAGAAGCACTACACGGAATCCGGATCTACTCGCTGACATCATCCGCCTCCGCCTCGGCTGCAGCCGAGGCGATGCGCTTCTGTTCAGCACTCGCCTCGGACCGTCGCCCCGCTCTGATCCGCTCGGCTTCCTGACGGGCGTCCTCGATGGGATACCCGGCGTCTTGCAGCATGCGGATGCCCGTCTCAAGTGAGAGCACGCCTGCGGTGACGCCGCGCACCACCTCCTCCAAGATGGCTGTCCGGTCGGTGGGGGTGTGCGGGCCGAACACGATCTGAGCAGACAGCGGGGCCCCGGCAACCCAGCCCTCGGCGCGGCCGGCCTGGTGAATCCGCTGCACCATCTTCAGTAGCAGCGCGTACTTGTGGGCCCGCGCAAGCCGCATGGAGTCGACCAGAGAGTCGAGAGGGCCGAGGGACAGTTGGAGGGCGTATCCGCTGGGCACGTCGGAAGGATCGACGGTGCCCAAGCTGACGGCCGGGAGCCGGGCGTTGACGGCGGCCCTGTCGCGTACTTCCTCAACACGGGCACGAAGTTCGGCGAGTTGGTGTGAGGTGTCGAGGACGTCCATGCGGCCGCCGTCGGCTAGCGCGAAGATCGTTCCAGGCTCGACCGCGAGCGGCTTGGGCCTGCCGGTTACACGGTCGACCTCGGGGCGGGCTCCGGCCAGACCGATGATGGGTGCGCCCGTGGTGGCGGAGGCGCGCGCGGAGTCGGTGTCTGATTCCGCCAGTTCGTCGAGGGCCTGCATGACCTTCGCGAGCGTCGGCTGCCCGAAAAGCTCACCGTCCGACACCGTGTTGCTGATGTGGACGATCGGGATGAAGTCCAGCCGCAGATCCAACTGGTGTAGAACCTCCCCGTCCCCACGGGTACGGAAGCGGGCCTTGTCGAGCGGTAGCTCGTCCAGAGACTGGCCGTGCCGAAGATCGTCCAAGGACCATTCAGCGTCGGTCAGATAGCACGTGATGGCCGAGGTCCGCCCAGATGCCCAGGGGTAGGTCCGCTCGATCTTGCCGGAGTCAGGGTTGTAGCGATCGCCGCGCTCCACGGCGAGCCTTCCCGCCCCATCGCCGACCGACTGCCGCATGCCCTGCCCGTCCGGTCCTTCATGACTGCGCGTGGATGGCGTGATGGGGCCGAGCTCGTACGTGATCCGCCGAAGCCGCGCCTTCATTCCCCTCTTGGGGTCTTCAGGGAGCTCCCAAGCCAGGTGCACGCGCTGCGGGTAGTCGCCCGGGTCGGCATCGTCCTCGATCACGGGAAAGTAGAAGCCAGGGTCGTATGTCTTGAGGCGTACTCGCTGCTTGTCCGGATCCCAGGCCAACAGGTACAGGCCGTCCCCGAGGAGCACGGCCTTGCGCTCGGCGGCCTGCATACGCAGAGGCAGCAGCTCGGTCTCCGCCCACGCTCGCAGACGCTGCTGGACCTCCGCGGCCGCTACAGCTTCGGGCGCCGGGGTGTCATCGGTGGCGTGCTCGGCGCCGGGCACGATGATCTGCTGCGACTTGCCCAGCAAGTGGGCGAGTGCGGTGTCGACGAACGTCGATGCGTCGCCGAACTCCCGGCGTTCGGAGGCTGCTTCATTGCCTGTGAGAGCGGCGAGTTCGCCGGCCTGGTTGTTGTCGTAGGCCGCCATGAGTTTGTACGCGGCGAGACGACGAACTGCTTCATCGGGCAGCCACGTTGCGTGAAGCTCGGGAGCCAGAGATCGGTGCGGCCGTCCGTCGTGCGTGGCGGACATGATCGGCTTGTAGTTGAGCCACGACCAGGCGTCGGTCAGGAAGGTGCGCAAGCCCACGAGGTTGAGGTCCGTAACGTCGGCCCCGCGCCTTCTTCACCCTAGGTGATCGAGGACCTGCGTCGTTCGGATCGTCCGTGGTGCGGTCTTCCTCCAGACCCGCCTCAGTATCGAGGACGTTGCGGAGCTCTTCCAGCAGTGGGCGGTGGTGCTCGCCCAGAACCTGCTGCCCGCGGTGGGTGCTGGCGTGAACTCCCCAATGCGACCTCGTTGTGCTCATCGTCGACCCGACAGGCGATTGTCGCCGTACGGGGTCAGAGTGCTACCGGTCTCGCTGGGGGCGGCGAGTTGCGTGAGGGCGTGGACGGCGGCGTCCATGCGGTCCGGCGAGTCCATGCCGGCGACCCACGTCACCATCTGCTGCTCCAGTGCAGGCCACTCACCGACATGGTGCACGCGGCCCTGCTCGTAGAGCTGGGCGATCGGCTCTGCTCGAAGTCGCTTGCCCTGCTTGGCAGTCACCGGCAGTACCGCGGGCATCAGCATGCCCTCCGTACGCTGTTCACGCTGCAGGCCCTGCCATGCCTGGTGGAGGATCTGCGTACTCATATCGCCGCCGAAGTTGGACTCGACCACGATGGCGTCGGCCCGCAACTCGATGGCCAGCAAGCATGCTTCGCGGCCCCATGCGTCCGCGCCGCGATTTCCCGAGCGGTCGTCCAGGACGTAAAGGTGTCCATCGCGATCGGACGCTGCTGCGACGATGCCCGTCTCGTCACCGACAGCGGACTCTCCGCCAGCCGGGTCGACAGCGACGACGATTCGGGCCAGGTCGATGCCGCGCAGCTGTGCTGCGCTGGTCCGGTTCTCGGTGATCCACGGCCACTGCCACACGCCGCCGTCCTGCGGGCGCGGCTGCTGCATGTACAGCGACCACCACACCCGCTCGCCGACCGAGCGGCGGATCTCGGCGAGTGCGTCGGCGTCATACCGCTCAGGCCACAGCGGTGCACCGATTGCACGGTTGAGGGCGTCGTCCTCGGACAGGGCGAGAGCGGGAAGGTCAATGACCGTCCACCGGTCGCCCTCATCTGCCAGTACACGGCCGGCGAGGTCGTCCTCGTCCCAGCGCGTTTGAATCAGGATCACCGAGCCGCCCGGCTCGATGCGGGTCAGGAGGACGGCCTGCCACCACTCCCACAGGCGCTTGCGCATCGTGGGCGAGGACGCCTCCTGGGCGTCCTTGATCGGGTCGTCCACCACGGCCAGGTGGGCGCCCTTGCCGGTGAGGCCGCCGCCGACACCGGCCATGACCGCGCCGCCCTCGGTGCCGGCCAGGTCGAAACGGTTCGCCGCGCTGGAGCCGGGGCGCAGGCTAACGCCGAGCTGCGGACCGTACGTGAGGATCGCGTCGCGGATCCACCGACCGTGATCGTCCGCGAGGTCGGAGGAGTACGAGGCGATCATCACCCGGTGCTCTGGGCGCCGCCGCAGATACCAGAGTGGCGCCCAGCGGGCTGCCCTGCGGCTCTTGCCGTGCCGGGGCGGCATGGTCAGCAGCAGCCGAGTCGGCTTCCCGGCCGCGACCTGCTCAAAGGCAGCGTCGATCAGCCCCAGGTGGGGGGCCTGCATCTCCCGGCCGTCGGTCAGCACCGAGGCCATCGCGCCCGGCGAACGGTCCATCGCCAGCTCGCGCTCGACCCGCACAAGCCGAGCCCGCAGTTCAGGAGTCGAGGCTGCGGCTATCTCACGGCGTCGCTGTGCGGGGAGCGACCGGTAGAGCTGGAGGACCGCGGCCTCGTCAGCCCTTGCCATCCTCGCCCGCATCGCCCCCGGCAAGGGCGATCAGCCGCTCCAGCTCGTCCAGGCCCGCAGTCTCCACCTGGACCGCGGCGCCGTCCGGGCCGGACAGTTCGGTGCGGGCAGGTCGGTCCAGGCCGAGGAGGCGGCTGCTGCGCTCGATGATCCGTACCGCACGGTCCACGGCCTGGTAGTCGCCGTTGCGGATCGCGGCGCGGTAGACGCCGAAGAAGAGTCGCTCGAGTCGCTCCACCATGAGCTGACGCAACTCATCGGTGTTGGTGTCCAGGGCGGTGGTGCGCTCGACGAGGGCCTTGGAGACGTCCTTGCAGGCGAGCTCGATCAGCCGTTTGTCGGTGGGAGGCTCCAGCCCGCGTTTGTACTTGTCGATGCCGTACCCCTGCGGGTATGCGACACCGTCAGAGTTGATGGCCGGGTCGGCGGCCAGTTTGCGGCCGATGGTCAGCCAGTCGACGCCGGCGAGCTTGAGGTCGATCGCGTCGGCGCGGCGCTGGGTGATGGCAGCCCGGGTGGCGCGGTTGGGGCGGCCCATGACACAACTCCCTGGGCCCCGCGCCTATGTCCATGATCCCTGACTCAACCGCGAACCGTGCTGACCTGCAGGTTTTCCAATCGACGGGTGATAGGCCCTCGGGTGGGTAGAGGCCCCGTGAATCGTCTGGGGGCCGCAGGCTCACGGGCTCAACGGGCGCGCCGGAGGAGGGGGGTTGCTGCCGCACACAGGCAAGGTGCATTTCGGACCGGTGAACGGAACCGTTGGGGCGCATCGTGCCGACCTGCGGCAATGGCGGGGTAGACGCCGCTGTCAGCGACGGCTGATAGACGTAGCGGATGCCTCATGTCGCACCCATGTCCCCCGAACCGTCATGCCACGGATGGAAGTTGCCGACTGGGCTGGACCCGAAATTGCCGTCGCTGGGGAAGCTGATCGCATGGCAGCGTGGCCGGTGCGCGTTATGCGGGCGACGTCCCATCGCGTGCGTAGTGGACCATGACCACGTTACGGGGCTCGTGCGGGGCTTGCTGTGCTCCACCTGTAACACGATGGAGGGCATGAAGGGCCCCGTGGAGGAGCCGTTCGCCTCCTACCGAAGTCGGCCACCCACGGCAATCATCCGTCTGACGCTTCCCTACCGCTCAGGCGATCGAGAGTATTCCTATCGATGTGATCGCCACCTCGGCTACGTGAGCATTCCTTCCGCGTGGTGCCCCGGGATCAGCGACCTCATCCTGCTTGACGATCCATCGGATCCAGCATCCATGGAGCGTGCAATGGAAGAATACGAGCGTCGGAGTCCAGGAATGGGCGACATTGGCCGAAGTGAACTGGTCGCGTTCGAATGCGTGGGTCGTCTCCGTCAGGATGGCGCCTGTCACGACCAGGTGATGCATTTGGTGGGTGATCCTCCGCCGGGGGCCGTAGTTTTTGCTCCTACTCGCGCTGCTCGGGCACAGAGTATGACCGGCACTCTGGCTTCCGGTCAGGTATTGGATATGCGAAACGAGCCGCGTGGGCTTCCGCGCCGCGGGTCAGCTCCTTTGTGGAGACGGGTCGATCGTTGAAATGGTTCGACACCTCCTTTGGTTATTGATCGTCCTCGGGTGCTCACCAGTTGGCCGGTGAGCACCCGAGAACGCAGCTGGCTCACGCCACCGATCAGGCGAACATCAGTTGCTCCGGGCCGTCGTTCTCGTCTCCATCACCTTCAGGCGGTGGAGGTGCGTCGGGGATGTCGCGGTTGCGGCGCAGCCACCACGCGAACTGCCAGTTCCTGCAGGTCCGGTACAGCCTGGAGCTCCTCCCGGTGGCGTCGAGCGGAATGGAGTGCTCGCCCCATCCGAGGATGGGGCGAGCGTTGGCCAGTCGAACTCCGAGGCCAGGAACGAGGGCGCTCCCCTCCCAGGTCTCGCCGGGAGCATGCTCGAACGCCAAGTGCGCGTTGCGGGACCAGTCCCAGGGGATCGGTAGCGCACACAGGTACCAGGCGACTGGCGGGTTCGCCGCAGGTAGGTGAAGTGTCTGCCGGCGTTGACGGGTGTTGATGTGTGGTCGGTCGGATTCCCCGAACGTCTTGAGGCAGTGTTGTGTCAGGTCGAGTTCACGGATGCCGGCCAGCCACATGATGCGGTAGCTGGCCCTGGCTTCGATATCTATGCGGACTCCGCCCGAGTCCGCCTTCAAGTACATTCCCCTACCCCTCCAGCTTGGAATTCCTATCCTTGATCAATTCTATCAAAATATCCCGAATTTCGCCGTGCTTGTTGTGTCGAAATTCGTTGGGGTAGGGCATATTGAATTCCTCTGAAAATGCCTGGTGGTATTCCTCGATCGTCAGGACTCGGGGGCGCTTGCAGACGGCCTTGACGGTGGCCCTGGTGGTGTCGCTGATCTGTACGTCCTCGAAGTAGCGATACAGCAGACCGAGGAGGGACTCGGGCGTGTGGTAGCGGATCCGCTGCCACTTGCCGCGTACGAACCGCATGTCGACGTTCTCGCTGTCGAGGAAGGACAGTCGGGTGGAGTCGCGGCTGATGGAGTGCTCGGAGTTCTCGTACGCCAGCTCCCGCTCCAAGTTGCGTGTGCCGATGCAGACTTGACCGTCCGCTGCGCAGAGCGCGTTGACGGTGGTGAGCACCCAGTGCTGGTAGTCGAGGGATGTGGTGGCGTTGATGACCGAGTCGAGGACCACCACCTCGTAGAGGCCATTGTCCTTCAAGTCGCGTTCGATGCTGCGGATCTGGCCGACGATGGTGCGGATGTCGACGGCGTACTTGCCCTTCAGGGTGCGATAGGGCTCGTAGTCGTGGATCTTGTAGCCCTTGTCGCGGAGGTGCCGGGCGTAGTCGCCGTGCCCGGCGCCGAAGTCCACCACCCGGTGGGAGGTGGTCAGCCACGGTAGTACGAGGCGCTCCCACACTTCGGACTTGTAGCGAACCTTGTCCGCCTTGGCCTTCGAGGAGTGCTCTCGCAGCCGGTTCGGCTGCACGATGTGCTGGTTCCACACCGGCGCTTGCTCTTCAAGGCCTGTCCAGTCGTAGACGCCGTACTCGCCAGTGAGGTCCTCAACGAGCTGGCCGGCATCGAAGGAGGCACAGGTCCAGGCGAGGATGTCGAATCGTTGGGCCTTGGCGACGGCCGCGTACTCGGCGTTCAGCACGATGCGGCCCTGGTCGTCGATGACCACCGACCCCCAAGGTCCGTGGGCAGCGGTCATGAACCCGATCGCCTGCTGGAACGGCAGGTTCTTCGATGCCTCAACTTCGATGGTCTGCCACGGAATCCAGCACCACTGTCCGATCGGCCCCGGCTCCGCGTACACCACGGACGACTCGGTCTCGACCCGGTTGTGCAGGAGGTTGAACTTGATCTCGTCCTGCAGCCGCACTTTCTGCGGCAGGATCATCGCCGGCGTCGTCGTCTCGCCGATCGCCTTCAAGCCTTTGGTCCTCTGGTGGCCCGCGACCAGCGTCCCGTCGGCATTAAGGATCACGGGCTTCACGACACCGTGGCGGCGTAGCGAGCCCTGCAGTCGGACGAACGACTCCTCGGACAGGCGACGCGGGTTGTAGTCCGCGGGCCGAAGCTTGGACAGCGGGTAGGCGGGGTCGAAGCGAACGTCGAGCGGGTTCACGCGACCGCTCCCTCATCGGCACGGTGCTCCTCGTTGAGGACGTGCCAGCCGAACCCGAGGTCGGAGTCATGGTCGCCGACGAACTGCTTGTACAGCGCGTCGAGCAACTCGACTTCGGCCTGTGTGATCCGCACACGGGTGGACGACCACTGCATGTACCCCCACTGCAGGTAGTCCACCGTCGCCGCGGCCCCGGTATCTGCCCCGTCCGTAGGGAGCTCGATGGGGGCCGGGAGCGCCGTCTCGTCCAGGAGCTGGTCGAGCTGCTCTTGGTCGTAGCCGGTGCCTTGGAGGTCGGGGAGTTCGGTGAGGATGTCCGCGAGGAGCACCGTGTCGTACCCGGCGAGATCGCTGGTGCGGTTGTCGACGATGACGATCTTTGCTGCGGCTGAGTCATCGACGTCGAGCCAGGTGACCGCGATCTTGTCCCAGCCGAGCTGCTTGGCCGCCTTGTAGGTGTGGTTTCCAGCCAGGACCTCGTTGGGACGGCCCGTCAGCGTGCCGCGGTTGACGACGATCGGCCGGTACTGGCCATGCGTCGTCAGAGACTCGGTGATCGAGTCCAGGTCACCGGTGCGCGGGTTGCGGTGATAGGGGGCAAGCTCGTCGACCGGGACGGCCAGGTCTGCGAGCGAGGCCGGTATACGAGAGGCGGTGGACATGCGGCTCCAGCCCCACGCCCAGCATCGAGCCTAGACGAAGAAGTCGTAGAACTCGATCGCGGTCCCGGCGAGCGAGGCTGCCGTGATCCGCGGCGTAGAAGGGGATCTTGCAGCCCTACATCGTGCACACCGTCTCAACTATCCACAGTGATCGAGGGCTATGGGGGCGGGCGGAGGCGATCACCGAGCGCCGCGCACGTCGAGGTGAACGGCGCACGCAACCCTCACACCTGCGCCGTGATAGACCGGATCCGCGCAAGCGGTCGCAGACGCGCCACCCTGAACGGACCGGAGGAACCGTGCCCCGCACCCTGGCCAACGCCCCGATCATGATCCTCAACGGGCCCAACCTGAACCTCCTCGGCCAGCGCCAGCCCGAGATCTACGGCAAGGACACGCTCGCCGACGTCGAGGCGATGTGCGCCAAAGCAGCGGCAGCGCACGGCGGCATGGTGGACTTCCGGCAGTCCAACCACGAGGGCGAGCTGGTCGACTGGATCCACGAGGCCCGGCTCCACCACTGCGGGATCGTCATCAACCCCGGCGCCTACTCCCACACCTCGGTCGCGATTCTGGACGCACTCAACACCTGCGACGGCATGCCCGTGCTGGAGGTGCACATCTCCAACATCCACCAGCGGGAGTCATTCCGACACCACTCGTACGTCTCGCTGCGCGCCGACGGTGTGATCGCGGGCTGCGGGGTGCAGGGCTACGTGTTCGGCGTGGAGCGGGTCGCTTCCCTCGTGGGGGCGGCTCAAGCTGACGCCTAGCTCCTGCGGGCCTAGTAGGTGATCAAGGAGCAGGCTCACTAACGTTGACGTGCTCCAAGAATCGATTGGCGTGTCCGTTCGTGCAGCACAGGCGGGTCAGCTGGTGAGCGGGAAGGCGAGGGCTCTGCCTGCGTGATTACTCTGGCCCCAGCAGCACCACCGAGTGTGGGGGCCGTATCTCAGGCGCTGCGCGCGAACGGCACAGTCAGGGGAGGGAGCACGCGTGCGCTTCACCGTGGTGGAACGGGGCAGGCAGGAACCCAGAGACGCACGCTCGCAGGCGGTGCTGATCAGGGAGCGGTGGGACGACCAGGGGTTCGTCACCATGTTCCATCTCGCCGTCTACGACCGGCACGGTGAGCGGCACGACATCGGCGAAGTCAAGATCGGCACGTTCGGGATGGAGCCGCACTCCGCGGTCCAGGTCCCCGACACCTTCGAGTACCTCGACGACACGTTCTTCTCGCTCGGGCAGGACGACAGCTACTACATGCGGCTGCAGGAGCTCGGGCAAGGCAGCCAGATCCGGCAAGTGGTGCTCTCCGCGCTTCGAGACATGGCGTTCGACGAGGCGATCTACCGTCGGGCCAAACCGGAACCGGTAACGCAGCGGTCCTTGATGCGCTTCCTGAAGGGCGCCGCGGTCGAGCGACAGTTCCGCCGCATCGCCCAGGGCAGCGGCGAACGCGTGCGAGGGTTCCAAGTAGCGTACGAGCCACCCGTTCCAGCAGGGAGCGGACCGAAACCCGTCCGACTGTCGTTCGCGGTCAGGCCGGAATCGCTGCCTCCGACGAACATTCACGTATTGATCGGCCGCAACAGCGTCGGCAAGTCGTTCCTCCTCAACAGCCTCACCCGCTGCATCGTCCACCAGGACGCCACCAGCCAAGAGGTGGGGCGCATCATCGGCGACGAAGGCCGGGACACCTTCGCGAACCTAGTCAGCGTCACCTTCAGCGCCTTCGACGAGTTCCCCCTCATCGACCACGCAGACGTAGCGATCGAACGCTACGCCTACGTCGGGCTGAAGATCCCCAGCAGTACGGGCAGCAAGACGCCGCGGATCAAGACTCCGAAGCGACTGACCGACGACTTCGCCGAGAGTGTGGAGGCCTGCCTCACTGGCGTCCGCGCCGAACGGTGGACGAAGGCACTGCGGACCCTGCAGTACGCCGGCAGCGGCTTCATCGCGGAGGACTGGCTCGAGAGCTTCCTCAGAACCCAAAGCGCCGACAGCCGGCGGCGCAAGGCACGCGGCCTGTTCGCATCCCTCAGCTCCGGCCACAAGGCCGTTCTGCTGACCTTGACCAGGCTCGTCGAGCACGTCACCGAACGCACCCTCGTCGTCATCGACGAACCCGAATCGCACCTGCACCCGCCACTGCTGGCCGCCTTCATCCGCGCACTGTCCGATCTGCTCAGCGAACGCAACGGACTCGCCGTGGTTGCTACACACTCACCTGTTGTGCTCCAGGAAGTCCCAGCGTCCTGCGTGTGGAAGATCCACCGGTACGGCAGCGACCTCGTCGCCGAACGCCCCGTCATCGAAACGTTCGGGGAGAACGTCGGCATCCTGACCCACGAAGTCTTCAGCCTGGAAGTCACCGACTCGGGCTACCACCGCTATCTGAAGGACGTCGTTCGGAAGAACCTCTCCTATGAGGCGGTGCTCGACCGCTTCGGCGGCCAGCTCGGCGGTGAAGCCAAAGCCATCGTGATGGCACTCATCTCCGTACGAGACACGCAAGGGGGCCTGGGGCCGGATCCGGAGGACCGCACCTGATGCGCCCTCTGTCCGTACCGAACCTGTCCACCCGAACCGTCTACCGCACGTGCATCGGTATGGCCCTGCCCAGGCACAGGACCCGGCTGGAAGCGTTGGAGCAGGCTGTTGTCGACGCGGCGGATGAGTTCGAGGCCGCGGCCGAGGCTGCCAAGCTGCACGAGCTGCAGGAGCTCGCGAAGAAGCCGACTGACGCGGCTGACCGCACGCAGCTCACCAACACGTACACGAGCCGCATGGTGCCGGAGGACTCAGCGGGAAACGAGTTCTACACCCTGCTGAAGAGGGTCCGGCACAAGATCTGTCCCCTGTGCGGGATCCGAGATGTCGCAACCCTCGACCATCAGCTGCCGAAGAAGAAGTTCCCGCTGCTCTCGGTGGTGCCGACCAACCTGGTGCCGGCATGCGGGCACTGCAATCGGCTCAAAGGCGAGGACGTGCCGAAGTCGGCCGCAGAACAGACCCTGCACCCCTACTACGACGACGTAACCGACCAGCAGTGGCTCTTTGCCCGTCTCAACGAGAGCGAGAGCCGCCCGCCCGAGATCACGTACTCCATATCTCCCCCAGGGGATGCGGACAGCGTCCTCGCGGCCCGTATCGTCCACCACTTTCAAACGTTCCAGCTGGCAGAGCTGTACGGGGCGAACGGAGGCCGGGAGATGAGCAACATCCGAGGCTTCCTGCGCATCCTTGATGCTGCCGGGAGAGCCACGTACCTGGCGAAGATGGAGCACAGCGTCGCCATGGACAAGGACGCCGGCGGCCTCAACCACTGGCGGAAGGCGCTGTACCAGGCGCTGGCCGGAAACTCCTGGTACATCAACGGCGGATTTGCTCAGTTCTGATGCTTCCGCGTACTGCTAACCGGTGGCGTGCTCGACGGGCGCGCGTGCTGGGTGAACAGTGTGCGGGGTGGGCAGGCTGTCCAACGGGGTGCCGGGCAGAAGGCACACGAAAAGATCCGAGAGCCGAAGGGGGGAGCACAATCGTGGACTTCGTCGGAGAGGTGATCCGGCTGACCCCGCTGGACGACCGCCGCCATCTGATCGACCGCGGCCCGCTGGTGCTGGCCGACATGAAGATCGCGGTGGAGACCGAGCCCGACTCGCGGCAGCAGGTCGCCGAGCGGTGGGGAATCGACCAGGCGGACGACCATCCCGAGGAGTGGCTGGACGTCGACGTGGACGTTACTGAGCTGGGGAAGGAAGCCCCGAGCGCGGCCGTCCTGAGTGGCCTGGTGGTGGCCACCACCCGTACGTCCAAGGCGGCGGTCGAGGTGTGGGGCCCTGCGACGGCCGATAAGACGTGGCCCTACCTCGTGATGCCGTGGGTGGACTTCGAGACCATGGGGGCCTGCGCGTCGGGCCGCGACGGCCGTGTGAGCTTCGGAGGGTTTCTGTTCGACCGCGACTGGGGGTGGCACTTCGATCCGCCCACCGAATCGAACGGGCTTCAGGTGCCCTTCACGCCGCTCCTCGAAGTCCCGGCCGGCGCCTTGTGGGCGACCGGGTTCACTGATGTCCCTCCGCCAGCGGCCACGCCGCGCAGTGAATGGGAGGGGATCATCGAGCGGTCCGAGTGGAAGGGCTACATTCCCGGGCGTCCTCCCGTCGCGAGTCGCTGACTGGAGTTCGCTCCGTGGATCTCTCGGGCGTCCGGCGTGATCCCCGGACAGGTCAGGCGCGAAGCCGCCGGTAGGCGACCTGTACGGCTTCGATGTAGCGGCTGAATTCCTCTGTGGTGTGCTGCCGGTTGGCGGCGCTCGTGTCGCCGTCGCGGAAGAAGGCTGCTCGCTGCGCGGTCGACAGCTCTAGCTGGACGCCGTACCCGGAGAGGTTTCGGTTGCAGATGTTCGTCGGGTTGCGTCCTGCGCGCTCGGCGGCGGCGTCGATGACGGTGAAGCCCGCGTGCTGAAGTGATCGTTTGACCCACAGCTTGAACTGCTCATCGAGACCTCCGACTTCGGTGATCTTGGTGGTGCTGTGGAATCCGTGCCAGGACACGGTGCGCACCATGCTGTTCTGCAGGGCGACGCAGCGGGGCTCGTCGAAGTGGCTTGAGGTGATGTGCAGGACTCGGTTAGTGGAGGTCTTTTTCCTGCCGCGGAACGAGTAGTAGTTGTGGCTGTCTCCTGCGGCAGCGTTCGCAGCCTCGGTGGTGCCGACTTCGATGCCTCCGCCGTGGATGGCTATGTGGGCCAGGTCGGAGCCTGGGGCGGGGCGCAGCTCTCTGGTCCAGTCGACTCCTTCGGTTTCGTGGGCTGCGAGTTCGGCGAAGTCGTCGTACGTGTCGTGGGCTGCGGTGAGGTCTGCTCCGTTGAGCAGGACGCTGTCCATGGTGTTGGCTCCGGAGGTGGTGGCGCTGGCGGAGGTTGCTGCCGGGGGGTGCTGATGTAGCAGGCGTAGACGCTGGCGGTGCCGTCGTCGGCGAGGCGGGCGGTGGCGTCGAATGCGCCGGCGGGGCGGAAGGCGCTGTGGCGGCCGGTCCGGATGCGGTACGCGAGGTTGGTGGCCCGGTTCAGGTTGCCGAGGTTCTCGATGTGCGCCCACTCGTCCGGGTGTTCGCGGAGGGCCTGGGCGGTGTCGTACGCCTCCTGGCTGCGGGTTGGGGCAGGCAGGGGTTCGAAGCGGGCGTGCATTCAGCGGTCTCCGGCGGTCGGCAGGGCGGCTTCGGCGAGTTCCCGGATGCGGGCTGCTGTGCGCCACTGGCTGTCGGAGAGGTGTTCGCACAGCTCGTTGGCCAGGCGGGCGACTTCGGCGAGGACCATCTCGGTGCCGGTGTCTGGCGTGGGGGTGCTCTGCTCGCGGTTCGGGCCGAGGGGCTCGGAGGGTGCTGTCGTGTGGTTGGTCGCGCGAGCAGAGTAATTCATGGCGGATGTTCCCTGGGGTGGTCAGCGGTTGTTGCAGCGGCAGGTGTTGGTGATGGGGTTGAACCAACTGTCGCAGGAGTTGCACCACGTGGCTCCGGGTAGCGGAGGGATCTCGGAGTGCTGCTTGGTGCGATCGCGCACGGGGTCTGCTTCCTTTGTCAGAAGTTGTCGGGGAGTTGGGCGCGGGGGCCGTCGGGGGCGAGGACGTTCACGATGTGGTCGAGGTCTTTGGGCCGCCACAGTGCGGCTTCGAGGCCACAGGCGGCGAGGTGCTTGAGCCAGTCGCGTTGAGCGGGGCGTATGCGTCCGGTGTCGGACTTGAACTCGGCGAAGATGATGCGTTTGGTCTTGGGGTGTCCGTAGACCTCGTCTGGCCATCCGGCGTCACTGCGCTGCGAGTTGTGCGTGTGGTATGTGAGTGTCCAGCCGCGGAGGGCTGCGATCTTGCGGACATGCCGGCGGAACTGTTCCTCGGTCACGCGGCCCGCCTGCGGCGCGGGACATCGGCCTCCAGGAGGGCGGCGAGGTGCGCGGCGGCGTCCGGGTCCGGTCGCGGCTGGCGCCGGACGGCGGGTGTGGCCGGGAGCGCGGGGCGGCGGTGGCGTTCCTTGAGGAGTTCAGGCAGCGGGCGCTTCGTTTCCTCCCAAAGGATCTCCTGCAGGGAGCGGCCGTATCGCTCCAGGACGAGGGCCTCGTACAGGGCGTCGTCGTGGCTCGTGTGCTGGATGTCGTGGTGATTGTTCAGGGCAGGCATGTTGGTTGCTCCATGGGTTGGCCGGGACCCGCAGGGGGGTGCGGGTCCCGGCCGGAGGGGTGGCTCGTATCTGACGAGCCGTTCCGGGCGGGCGGGGCGCGGGGGGTCGCTGCCCGTCCGGAGGTGTGGGTGGATGGTCGGGCCGTGCCAGGGCCTGACATCACTCAGAACCTAACACGAAGATGTGCACTGGCCTATTTCTGGGTCAGTCGACGATGGCGAGTTCGTCGGGCTCGTACGGGAGGGGCTTGGGTGCGCCGGGCCACTGCACCATCACGAGCCTCTGGCCGCTGATGGGGTCGGTGGCGTGTCCGTGCACTTCACCGAAGGGCCGGAGCATGCCCTTGGGGGTCGGTCGGGCGAGTGTCACGCCGGTGTGCTTCTCGAAGTCTTCCATGCCGTTCTCCTGGCTGGTCAGGTAAGGGAGTTGCGGGCGATGAGGGTGAGTGCGTGGCCCCACTGTTCGGTAACGGGTTCGTCGAAGGTGAAGCCTGAGTCGGGGGCTTCGAGTTCGGCGACCCGCCAGTCCGTGCAGGTGCCGGCGGGCGGGTGCTCGAAGTGCTGGATGGTGCCGTCGTGCAGGGTGATGGCGAGGCGGATTGTGCCGCTGGGGCTGATGGTCGCGTTGGTCTTGCTGCTTGCGACCAGGGCTTCCGCGGTGAGTGAGTCTCCGAGGATCACTAAATCTCCATTTGGGTAGTGGCCTATTTTTGGTCAGGCGAGGACTGCGAAGCCTTCGCAGACGGGGCAGGTGTCGCCCGTGCCGGGGCTGGTGCCGTCGCTGCAGGCGGGGCAGGGCAGGCATCGGCCGGTCCCGTGACAGGTGTCGCACTCGCGGTTGCGCTCGTACGGCCCGTGCAGGTAGGTGACGGTGCCCCGGCCCTCGCATTCGCCACATTCCGGGGCGTGGGTGCCGGTGACGGTCATCGCGTCGATGATTGCCGGAGCGGCGAACATTCGCTTCTCCTTTGCTGGTTGGGCCGGTGTGGGTTACCCCCTCACCTCTTGAGTTAATTCTACTATCTATGGTGGGGGAGTCCACTCCCCGCCAGTGATCTCCGACACGCCCCGTCACCGCGTTATGCGGTGAACAGGCACTTCTGCACGGGCTCTGCCTGCGGCTCGGGATCGGCGTCGAGATGCTCTATGTGCTCGGTGAGCGTCCAGTCGAGCCACCGCCACTGGGGGAGGAGCGGCCTCGGTGAAGGGCCGCTACCGCACACCAGGGAGGTGGCGCCTGCCGCTCGGGCCGCGTTCACGACGGGCGTGCGCTCCAGGATCAGCAGGTGCGGTCTGACGCGGTGGACGGTGGTGTCGTCCAGCCACACCTCGCAGTACGGCCTGTCCAGGTACGTGAGCATCGCCAGGCGGTGAATGTCGCCCCAGGCCGGGTGCAGGCCACCGGGTTTGACCCACAACCAGGCGCCCGGCCGGATGTCGCCGGGCCCGCTCGGCGTGTGCGCGTACGGAGGGCGCTGGCGGCGCCTGCGTTTCGGCGGGGCCGGTCGGGACGGCGGGTAGTGCGGGTGCGCCTGGTGGTGCTGGTGCAGTTCTTCGGCGAGCGCAGCCATCTGGTCGGCGTGGCTGTAGCAGCGGGGGCCGGTGTGCCATCGGCGCGGCTTGCTCTTCTCCCAGTACGTCGGCGAGCCGCACTGGCATCGGCCTGCGGTGAGGTACGGCTCGGCTGTATCGCACGGCCAGGTGCCGGTGCAGGTTCGGCATGTCCACGGTGTGGAGGCCGAGTTCGGCAGGTGGGCGTCCGGCAGGAGGAACGGCCGCGGCGGGGTGTACGTCGCCACGGTGTCAGGTCCCTGTGTGCGCGGTCAGAGCGGCGGCCGCGTTCTGGATCTGCCCGGCCGTCCAGGATGATCCGCTGAACTCCAGGCGGGCGAGGACCTCTCCGCCCTCCGTCAAGGTGACGCTGCACGCGCCCCTGTTCAGCTGGAGGTTCAGCTGCCGGCCACGGCTGTGGTCCTGCGGGAGGCGAAGTTGCGACCAGCCCAGTGCCGTCGCGTCGTCGTCGGCGCGCTCTGGGGTGTGGTGGCCGACCGAGTTGAGCAGTGCCTCGTCGTGGCGGCATCGGCTGTAGCAGGTGAGGAGGGCTGCCCGCGTACCGTTCACGACGAAGGCGTGACGAATGGAGGTCTGGCGGGCCTTGGTGCGGACCTCGACGTGCGGCGGGGCCGCATGCGCGGTGCGGTGAAGCCAGAACCCTTCACCGAGCTCGTCCCGGTGCCGGCGGCCGAGCTCCCAGCCCTTGACGTGCAGGATGCGCCGCCAGGTCCATTTCTGTCCGTTGCTGCGGTACTGCGGGTCTTCTGGCTGGTCGGTCATCCAGAGCGCGGTGACAGGCGTGGCGTTGAACCCGGCGTCCGGGTTGACGGTCGTCTCGATACGGACCAGGACGCGCGGGCTGTTGAAGGTGATCTGCTCGGTGGAGGTGTCCAGTTCGGTCAGGACCGGGCAGGTCTCGCAGTCCGGCTTGCGCTGAATGCAGGGTCCGAAGCCGCCCCACCGAGCGCGGCGGGTGTCGTAGCTCTCGAAGAGCGTCGGGTACGAGGTGGGTATCAGGGCGCACTGTGCGCCGCCCGCCGAGATGTGGGCGTTCAGGCTGAGACGGTTGAAGCCCTTGCCGTCGGCGGGTCGTGTCGGTGCTGGCTCAGGCAGGTAGATCGGCATG
>NZ_JBFBBK010000052.1:0-61550 GCF_040682635.1 Streptomyces sp. NPDC051133 | reverse complement strand
GTGCCCCGAGGTGCACGGCCTGCCGGAACCGCAGTTCCAGGGCAAGCGGTGCCGGCACCTCCGCCCCGGCCGTCTCGGGGGCCCGTCAGTTCTGGCGGCGGCTGCGGGGGCAGCGCGCCGCCCTGGTCGCCGCGGCCGTCGTCGCGCTGCTCGTCCTGGTCGCGCTCGCCGCGCCGCTGCTCACCGCCCTGGAGGGCCAGGACCCCACCACGTACCACCCGTCGCTGATCGACTCCGCGCGCGGCGGCGTGCCCATCGGCTCCTTCGGCGGCATGAGCGCCGACCACTGGCTCGGCGTCGAACCGCAGACCGGCCGCGACATGTTCGCCCGGCTCGTGTACGGCGCCCGGGTGTCGCTCGGCGTCGCGCTGGCGGCCACGCTGGTGCAGGTGATCGTCGGCATCGTCATGGGCGTGGCGGCCGGCCTCGGCAACCGCTGGGTCGACCTGGTCCTGAGCCGGATCACCGACATCTTCCTCTCGGTGCCGCTGATGATCATGGCGCTCGCACTGCTCGCCGTCGTCCCGGACAGCTTCCCGCGCCCCGTGCTCGTCGCGCTCGTCATCGCCCTGGTCTCCGGCTGGAGCACGACCGCGAAGATGGTGCGCGCCCAGACCCTCACCCTCAGGAACCTCGACTACGTCGCCGCGGCCCGGCTCAGCGGCTGGAACACCTGGCGGATCGCCGTGCGCGAACTCCTCCCGGGACTCGCCGCGCCGGTCATCACGTACGCGGCGCTGCTGATCCCCTCCGACATCAGCGCCGAGGCGGCACTGTCCTTCCTCGGTGTCGGCGTGAAGCCGCCGACACCCTCCTGGGGACAGATGCTGACCAGCGCCGACGTCTGGTACCAGGCGGCCCCGCAGTACCTGCTGCTGCCCGCCGGCGCCCTGTTCGTGACCGTCTTCGCGATGACCGTCCTCGGCGACGGCGTCCGCGTCGCCCTCGACCCGCGCGCCGCCTCCCGGCTGCGCATCGGCACCGGCCGCAAGCGCGAGGCCCGCGCGGAGCACCGGGCGGGAACGGAGCACCGGGCCGAGACCGAGCGCCGGGCCGAGACGGACCGGGCCGCGACCGGCGCACGGAAGGAGGGCCGGGCGTGAACGGCCTCACCGGCTTCGTCCTGCGCCGCCTCGCCGGCGCCGTGGTCACCCTCTTCGCCCTCTCGGTGATCATCTACGTCGTCTTCTACGTCACTCCCGGCAACGTCGCCCAGATCACCTGCGGTCCGCGCTGCTCCCCGGCCCAGGTCCACCAGGTGGCCCAGCAACTGCACCTCGGCGACCCGCTGTACGTGCGCTACTGGCACTTCCTGCAGGGCCTCCTCGTGGGCCAGGACTTCTCCACCGGCACGTCCGTCGAGCACTGCTCGGCGCCCTGCCTCGGCCAGTCGTACCAGACCGGCCAGCAGGTCACCGACATCATCCTGGCCAAGCTGCCGGTGAGCTTCTCGCTGGTGCTCGGCGCGATGGTGATCTGGCTGCTGCTCGGCGTCGGCACCGGCGTGCTGTCCGCGTGGCGGCGCGGCCGGTTCAGCGAGCGCGTCCTGACCGCGGTCACCCTGGCGGGCGTCGCCACCCCCGTCTTCGTCATCGGCCTGGTGCTGATGATCGTCGTCTGCGGCGAGCTGCAGCTGCTGCCCTTCCCGGAGTACGTGAAGTTCACCGACGACCCCGAACAGTGGGCCTGGAACCTGCTCCTGCCCTGGCTCTCCCTCGCCCTCGTCGAGTCGGCGAACTTCGCCCGGCTGACCCGGGCGTCGATGCTGGAGACGCTCGCCGAGGACCACATCCGTACGTTCCGCGCGTACGGCGTCGGCGAACGCGCGGTGATCGCCCGGCACGCCCTGCGCGGCGCGACGGCGTCCGTCATCGCGCTGAACGCCGTCACCTTCGGCTCGGCCGTCGGCGGCGCCGTCCTCACCGAGACCCTCTTCGGGCTGCCCGGCATCGGCCAGGAGCTGGTGCACGCGGTGAAGGTCGTCGACCTGCCGGTGGTCGTCGGCATGGTCCTGGTCACCGGATTCTTCGTGGTCCTCGCCAACACCCTCGCGGACATGCTGTACGCGGTGGCCGACCGACGGGTGGTGCTCGTATGAGCCTGGTGGAAGTGACGGACCTGACCGTCGAGTTCGGTGCGCTGCGGGCCGTGGACGGGCTGTCCTTCACGCTGGCGAAGGGCGCCGCCCTGGCCCTCGTCGGCGAGTCCGGCTCCGGCAAGTCCACGGTCGCGGGCGCCCTGCTGGGCCTGCACCGGGGCACCGGGGCGCGGGTCGGCGGCGCGGTCCGTGTGGCCGGCACCGACGTCCAGGACGCCTCCGACGAGGAACTGCGGCGGCTGCGCGGCGCCAAGGCCGCCATGGTCTTCCAGGACCCGCTGTCCTCCCTCGACCCGTACTACGCGATCGGCGACCAGATCGCCGAGGTGTACCGCGTGCACACGCGCGTGTCGCGCCGCGCCGCACGCGCGCGTGCCGTCGACGTGCTGGAACGGGTGGGCATCGCGGACGCGGCGCGGCGATCGCGGTCCCGCCCGCACGAGTTCAGCGGCGGCATGCGCCAGCGCGCGCTCATCGCCATGGCCCTCGCCTGTGAGCCGGACCTGCTGATCGCCGACGAGCCGACGACCGCCCTCGACGTCACCGTCCAGGCCCAGATCCTCGACCTGCTGCACACGCTGCGCGAGGAGACCGGCATGGGCCTGCTGCTCGTCACCCACGACGTGGGCGTGGCCGCCGAGAGCGTGGACGACATCCTCGTCATGCGGCACGGCAGGGCCGTCGAACGGGGCCCGGTCGGCACGGTCCTCACCACGCCCGCCGAGACGTACACCCGTGAACTCCTCGACGCCGTCCCGCGCGTGGACGCCCGCCGCACCGGCTCGCAGGCCTCCGACGAGGTCGTGCTGGCGGCCGGCGGGGTGCGGCGCGAGTTCGGGCGCGGCAGGCGGACGTTCGCGGCCGTGGACGACGTCTCGCTGGCCGTGCACCGCGGGGAGACCCTCGGCGTGGTCGGGGAGAGCGGCAGCGGCAAGACCACGCTCGGCCGCATGCTCGTCGGGCTGCTGCGGCCGACCGCGGGCGAGATCCGCTACGAGGGGCGCCCGCACAGCGGCGTGAACCCGGCCGTCCAGATGGTCTTCCAGGACCCCGTCTCCTCCCTCAACCCCCGCCGCAGCGTCGGCGAGTCCATCGCCGACCCGCTCCGCGCGCGGGGAGAGCGCGACGAGGAGCGCATCCGGGAGCGCGTGACGGAGCTGCTGGAGCGCGTGGGGCTCGAAAGGGCGCACTACGACCGCTACCCGCACGAGTTCAGCGGCGGCCAGCGCCAGCGCATCGGCATCGCCCGGGCTCTCGCCGCCGAGCCGCGCGTCATCGTCTGCGACGAGCCCGTCTCCGCGCTCGACGTCACCACACAGGCCCAGGTGGTCGCCCTGCTCGGCGAACTCCAGCGGGAACTCGGCCTCGCGCTGGTCTTCATCGCGCACGACCTCGCCGTCGTGCGCCAGGTCAGCGACCGGGTCGCGGTGATGAGCAAGGGACGGCTCGTGGAGTACGGGCCGGCGGACGAGGTGTACGACAGCCCGCGCGAGGCGTACACCCGGCAGCTCCTGGCCGCCGTACCGGCGCTCGACCCGGAAGTGGCGGCCCGGCGGCGCGCCGCCCGGCGGGAGCCGGCCGTGGCGTAACGTTTCGTGCACACACGATGACTGTCTGAACCCTTAGCGTGGCGGAACGCGACCCGCACGCGAAAGTTACGACCGTTCACCCCTTTTGGTGGCGCGATGGACAACCGTCCGTCGCGCCACCGCCTTGTGCGCTTACGTTCGTCCCGCTGCGAGCCGCCGGGACCACGGCGGCTCCCCAGACGGGAGATCGGGGGTGCACACGTGCGCATCGGACTGCTGACGGAGGGTGGCTACCCGTACGTGGGCGGTGACGCCGGACTCTGGTGCGACCGGCTCGTGCGCGGGCTCGAGCAGCACGAGTTCGACGTCTACGCGCTCAGCCGCAGTCGGCGCCAGGAGGACGAGGGCCGGGTCCCCCTTCCGCCGCAGGTCGGCCAGGTGCGCACCGCACCGCTGTGGACGGCCGACGACGACGGGGTCGTGCACGGGCGGCGCGCGCGCCGGTGCTTCACCGAGCACTACGGGGAACTGGTCGCCGCGCTCTGCGCCGGGGCCGGACCCGACACCGGGACCGACGCGGGGCCCACGGACATGGCGGACCGTTTCGGCAGCGCGCTGTACGGACTCGCCGAACTCGCCCGCGACGAGGGCGGCCTGGTCGGCGCCCTGCGCTCCGACGCCGCCGTACGCACCCTGGAACGCGCCTGCCGCGCCCCCGGCGCGCTGCGCACGGCGCGCGAGGCGCGTGTGCCCGATCTGCTCACCGTCACCGCACACCTCGAACGGGCCCTGCGCCCCCTCTCCCTCGACTGGTACGGCGACGACGGGCTCGGCGCCGCCGACCTCTGCCACGCCACCGCCGGCGGCCCCGCCGCCCTCCTGGGACTGCTCGCCCGGCACTTCTGCGACGTACCGCTGCTGGTCACCGAGTACGGCGTACAGCTCCGCTCGCACTACCTGACCCTGGGCCCCGACGCCGCCGCCCCCGCCGTCCGCGCGTTGCTCGCCGCCTTCCACGGCCGGCTCGCCGCCGAGGTGTACCGCGGGGCCGCGATCCTCACCCCGGGCAACGCCCACGCCCGCCGCTGGCAGGAACGGTGCGGCGCCGACCGGGCCCGGATCCGCACGGTGTACCCGGGCATGGCCGCCGGCCGCTTCACCGAGGTCGGCGAGTCGCCCGACCGCTCCGACCCGGACACGCTGGTCTGGGTCGGCCGGGTCGAACCCGCCAAGGACCTCGTCTCCCTCCTCCACGCCTTCGCCGAGGTCCGCAAGGAGGAGCCCAAGGCGCTGCTGCGGATCGTCGGCGCCCCCGCCGGCCCCGAGGGCGCGGCCTACCTCGGACACTGCCGCGCGCTCGCCGCGCAGCTCTTCCCGGACGAGGCGGAGGGTGTGCACGCCGTCGGCGACAACCCGGTCTCCTTCGAGGAGATCGGCGGCCCGGAGGCCCCCGCGCTGCCCGACGCCTACGCCGCCGGAGCGGTCGTCGTCCTCTCCAGCGTGGTGGAGGGCTTCCCCATCAGCCTCGTCGAGGCCATGTTCTGCGGCCGGGCCACGGTGTCCACGGACGTCGGCGCGGTCGTGGAGGTCATCGGCGGCACGGGGCTCGTCGTACCGCCGCGCAACCCGCGGGCGCTCGCGGAGGCGTGCGTGGCGCTGCTGCGCGACCCCGAGCGCCGTGAACGCCTCGGAGCCGCCGCGCGCGCCCGGGCGCTCGAACTGTTCACCGTGGAGCAGAACATCGCGGCATTCCACGGCATCTACCTGGAGATCGTGTCGCACTGTCCGGTGCGGCGCGTGGTCCTCGACGAGACCGGCGAGCCGCTGCCCTTCGCGGCCCCCGCCGAGTCCCACGTCCCCGGCAGCTGGACGGGCCCCACGGCCCGCGTCATGCCCCGCGGCGCCCCCGGCTGGGCCACGACCGCACCGGTCCGTGCGACGCCGCTGGTGACGGCGGAGGGGGCGTGATGGCGGAGCCGAAGAGAGGTGCGGACGAGGATGCCGTCCTCGCCGAGGGCGTGCCGGCCGGCGGGGTGGATGCCCCGGACGCCGGCGTGGGCGACCTGAACGGCCCGGCGTCCCGCGTTGGCCCGGCGGGCGGCGGATCGAGCGGGCGCGACCGGCCCGGGAGGCCCGGCGGCGCCGATCCGTGGGACGCGCGCGCGGCGGTGTCCGGACCCGCGCTCCCGGGCGCCCGCCGGGACCCGGGACCGGCCGCCGCGGGCGTCGTGACGGACCCCGCGCCGGACCGGAAGCCCGCCGCACCCCGGCGGGGCGCCGTCGACCCGGTGAAAGCCCTGCTGCACCGGCACCGAGAGCTGTGCGAGCGGGCCGTGGACCCGCTGGAGATCGCCGCCGGGCTGGAGGCGCACGGGGTCACCGACCGGACCGCCGCCCGCTTCCGGCACCGTGACGTCTTCTCGCTCGCGGAGGAGCTGTACGCGCGCGTGCCGCGCGGCGGTGAGCCGTGCCCCCGGCCCGCGGCCGCGCCGGAGCCCGGAATCCGCGCCGACTGGGTCCTGCTCACGCTGCTGCCCGGCGCCCTCGCCGCCGCCACCGTGGCCGGACTCCGCCTGACCCACGGGCAACCCCGCCTGCTGACGGCCCTCGGCGGCCTCCTCGCCGTAGCCCTCGCCACGCGCGCGGCCCTGCGACGCGGCCCCCTCGCCGACCCGAGCGGCACGCGCGCGTGGCACGCGGCGAGCGGCACGCGCGCGTGGACGCTCTGGCTGCTCGGATACTCCCTCTTCGGCGACGGCCTGCTGCAGGCCGTGCCGGCGGCCGGCCCCGACGCACTGCCGACCGGCACCCCGGACGGCTCCTGGCCCACGGCCACCGCGCCCGCCCTGGCCCTCGTCCTGGCCTGCGCCCCGGCGGCCTGGTGCGCCCACCTGCTCACCGCCGGCGCCCGCCGCAGACTCGCCGGCAGCCGGGGCCTGGAGGACTTCACGGCCGCCGCGAAACCGCTGCTGTTCGGCACGTTCGCCCTGTTCCTCGGCGCGCTCACCGCACTGCTCCTGCTGTGCGGCACCGTCCTGCACGAACCGGCGGCCTACCCGCAGGCCCTCACCCTGGGCGCACTGCTCCTGCTCGCCCGGCTGCTCGCCGTGCACCACCACCGGCGCGCCCCCGCCCTCACCCTCGGCGCCGCGGCGGCCACGGAGGCCGTGGCCCTCGCGCTGCCCCTGGCCGGCCGGCTGCCCGGCTGCGCCGTCCTCGGCACTCCCGTCGAGACCCTCGTGAACGCCTGGGGCGAGGCCGCCGTTCCGGCCCTGGCCTGCGGTGCCGCGGCCCTGGCCCTGCTGCTGCACGCCGGCCGCACGCTCACCCGGGCCTCGGCCCACGCGCCCACGACAACACCCGAGTGACCCTTCGGGCGCCGGCCCGACCCATCGCCGTAGGCAACCGCACCACCCCTGTTGAAGGAGAAGACCAGATGACCACCTCCCGAGCCGGAGCGCCCGGAGCCACCGGAGCCGCCGCCGGAGCCTTCGCCCAGGCCGGTTCCACCGGCGCGCACACCCCGGGAGCCGCGCGATGAGGGTCCTGCTGATCGGAGCCAACGGTTACCTCGGCCGCTTCGTCGCCGACCGCCTGCTCGCCGACCCGGCCGTCCAGCTCACCGCGCTCGGCCGCGGCGACGACGCCGACGTCCGCTTCGACCTCGCCAGCGGCAGCCCGGGCGCGCTCACCCGCTTCCTCGACGCGGTCCACCCCGGAGTCGTCGTCAACTGCGCGGGCGCCACCCGCGGCGGCGCCCGCGAACTCACCCGGCACAACACCGTCGCCGTCGCCACCGTCTGCGAGGCCCTGCGCCGCAGCGGCTGCGGAGCCCGGCTGGTGCAGATCGGGTGCAGCGCCGAGTACGGCCCGAGCCAGCCCGGCTCCTCCACCGCCGAGGACGCCGTACCGCGCCCCGGCGGCCCGTACGGCGTCAGCAAGCTCGCCGCGACCGAACTGGTCCTCGGCTCCGGCCTGGACGCCGTCGTGCTGCGCGTCTTCTCGCCCGCCGGCCCCGGCACCCCGGCCGGCTCCCCGCTCGGCCGGCTCGCCGAGGCCATGCGCCGCGCCATGCAGTCGGGCGACGGCGAGCTCAAGCTCGGCGGGCTCGGCGTCCAGCGCGACTTCGTCGACGTACGCGACGTCGCCCGCGCCGTGCACGCCGCCTCGCTCTCCGCCGCCCAGGGCGTCATCAACATCGGCTCCGGCCGCGCCGTCCGCCTCCGCGACGCCGCCGCCGTCCTCGCGCGCGTGGCCGGCTACGGGGGCGCCCTGCACGAACTCGACGCCCCGCCCGGCCCGCTGCGCACCATCGGCCACCCCCGCGGCGACTCCGACCACGCGGCGCCGGTGGCGTACCCGTACCCGGACGGCTGCGGCAGCTGGCAGCAGGCGGATGTGCGCACCGCACGCGACCGGCTCGGCTGGCGGCCCCGCATCAACCTCGAGGAATCCCTCGCCGACATCTGGATGGAGGCGGCATGCCGCATCTGACGAGCACCACCGCGGGCACCACGAGTACCGGCGTCCGCACCGCGCTCGGCATCCCCGGCTTCGCCCACCCGCTCGTCGCGCCCGCCCAGTGGGCCGAACTCGCCCGCCCCGGCACCCCGCTGGACTGGGTGGTCCTCGACGTGGCCGCGGGACCGGGCACCCGCCCCGACCCGCACTGTCTGGAGGCCGCGGGCCGGCTGCGGAACGCGGGCGTCCGCGTACTCGGCCACCTCGACCTCACGCACGGCACCCGGGGTTTCGCCGACCTCCTCGTCGACGCGCACCGCCATCTCGACTGGTACCGCGTCGACGGTTTCCTGCTGGACCGCTGCCCCGCCGGGCGCACCGCGCTCCCGGAGGTCCGCCGCGCGATCACCGCACTCCGGGCGATAGGTGACACGGCCCACATCGTCCTCGGGCACGGCACCCACCCGCACCCGGGCTACGCCGAGAACGCCGACCAGCTGGTGACCTTCTCCGGCCCCTGGTCCGACTACCGCTTCTCACAGGC
Source organism: Streptomyces sp. NPDC051133 (assembly GCF_040682635.1). Taxonomy (NCBI): domain Bacteria; kingdom Bacillati; phylum Actinomycetota; class Actinomycetes; order Kitasatosporales; family Streptomycetaceae; genus Streptomyces; species Streptomyces sp. NPDC051133. The sequence goes on along the minus strand of NZ_JBFBBK010000052.1, from coordinate 52,918 downwards.
CGCCGAGTGGACCGCCGACTATCCGCCCGACCGCTTCTGCCACTTCGTGCACGGAGTGCCCCGGGGCCACCTGGAGGAGGCGCTGCGGATCGCGCGCTGGCAGGGGGCGGCGACGATCTACTTCACGGACCACACCGACGGGGGCGGCCGCCTGGACCCCTGGGAGACGATGCCCGGCTACTGGGACGACATCGTCTCGCGTATCGGACCGGGTGTCTCGGAATGAAGAAGGCCGTGGCAGTGTTACGAGGAGAACAACTGTAGTGATCGACCGACCAACGGAGTCCCCGTGTCGCTGCCACCCCTGGTTGAGCCGGCTGCTGAGCTCACCGTAGACGAGGTCCGCAGGTACTCCCGCCACCTGATCATCCCCGATGTGGGCATGGACGGGCAGAAGCGGCTGAAGAACGCCAAGGTGCTCTGTGTGGGCGCCGGCGGCCTGGGCTCGCCGGCGCTGATGTACCTGGCCGCCGCGGGCGTGGGCACCCTCGGCATCGTGGAGTTCGACGAGGTCGACGAGTCGAACCTGCAGCGCCAGATCATCCACAGCCAGTCCGACATCGGCCGTTCGAAGGCCGAGTCCGCCCGTGACACCGTCAAGGGCATCAACCCGTACGTGAACGTGATCCTTCACGAGGAGCGGCTCGAGGCCGACAACGTGATGGACATCTTCAGCCAGTACGACCTGATCATCGACGGTACGGACAACTTCGCGACCCGCTACCTGGTCAACGACGCGTGCGTGCTGCTGAACAAGCCGTACGTGTGGGGTTCGATCTACCGCTTCGACGGCCAGGCGTCGGTCTTCTGGTCCGAGCACGGCCCCTGCTACCGCTGCCTCTACCCGGAGCCCCCGCCGCCCGGCATGGTCCCCTCCTGCGCCGAGGGCGGCGTCCTGGGCGTGCTGTGCGCGTCCATCGGCTCCATCCAGGTCAACGAGGCGATCAAGCTCCTCGCGGGCATCGGTGAGCCGCTGGTCGGCCGCCTGATGATCTACGACGCCCTGGAGATGACGTACCGCCAGGTCAAGGTCCGCAAGGACCCCGGCTGCGCGGTCTGCGGCGAGAACCCGACCGTCACCGAGCTCATCGACTACGAGGCCTTCTGCGGCGTCGTCTCCGAGGAGGCCCAGGAGGCCGCCGCCGGTTCGACGATCACGCCGAAGCAGCTCAAGGAGTGGATCGACGACGGCGAGAACATCGAGATCATCGACGTCCGCGAGCCGAACGAGTACGAGATCGTCTCCATCCCGGGCGCCAAGCTGATCCCGAAGAACGAGTTCCTCATGGGCACCGCCCTGGAGGCGATGCCGCAGGACAAGAAGATCGTCCTGCATTGCAAGACGGGTGTCCGCAGTGCGGAAGTCCTGGCCGTCCTGAAGTCCGCCGGCTTCGCCGACGCCGTCCACGTGGGCGGCGGCGTGATCGGCTGGGTCAACCAGATCGAACCGCAGAAGCCGGTCTATTAAGCCGGTCTGCTGGTCACCGTTCCCGCCGGTCCGCGGGAGAGCGGAAGCCCACGGCACTGATCACCTCAGCTGCCGTGGGCTTCTTCACGGGCCGATCTCCCGCCGCTATGGTCGTCCGATGCCGACGATCAAGCAGTTCCAAGTCACCTTCGACTGCGCGGAACCCGAGCGCGTCGCTCGCTTCTGGTGCGAGGTGCTGGGGTACGTCGCACCGACGCCGCCGGAGGGCTTCGCCACCTGGGACGACTTCAACCGCACCCTGCCCGCTGAGGAGCGGGGTGCGTGGTTCGCATGCAGTGACCCCTCGGGCGTGGGCCCGCGACTGTTCTTCCAGCGCGTTCCCGAAGGCAAGGTCGTCAAGAACCGGGTGCATCTCGACGTGCGGGCCGGCACCGGACTCGTGGGCGAGGAGCGCCTGGCCACGCTCGAAGCCGAATGCGCACGACTGGTCGCGCTCGGCGCGGAACGCGTGCGGCTGCTGCCCGCCGATGACGAGAACGAGTCGTGCATCCTGATGCGGGACATCGAGGGCAACGAGTTCTGCCTCGACTGAGTCATGGGCGTTCACGCCCGCAGAGCCGTCCGCGGTGCCTTGGCCGCCTCGTGACGCCGTGGGCCTGTGGCGTCATGAGCAGACCTTGCCGTCCTTCGGCACTCTGCCGTCGAGCAGGTAGGCGTCGACCGTCGAGTCGACGCAGTCGCTGCCGTTGCCGTACGCGCCGTGGCCCTCGCCCTTCCAGGTGAGTTCGACACCGACACCCTTGCCCAGCTCGTCGGCCATCCTGCGCGCGCCCTCGTACGGGGTCGCGGGGTCGCCGGTGTTGCCGACCAGCAGGATCGGTGCGGAGCCGGGTGCGCTGACCTGCGGGTCGTCGAACTGACCCGGCACCGGCCAGTCGTGGCACCAGCCGGCCGTGTCCCAGCCCAGGTAGTCGCCGAACACCGGTGAGATCCGCTCGAACTCCGCCAGCCGCTTCTTCGTCTCGGCGAGCGTCGGCCGCTCCTTGTCGTCCAGGCACGAGATGACCCGCTGGGAGTGGGACAACGTGCCGTAGTGACCGGCGGAGTCCCGTTCGTTGTAGTCGTCGGCGAGTGCCAGCAGTTCGGAACCGTCGCCCTTCTCGGCGGAGTTGAGGGCACTGGTGAGCCGGGGCCAGCTGGACTCGCTGTACAGCGGCAGGACGATCCCGGTGACCGCGAGTGTCTGGGTCAGCTTCCGCCCGGACGAGGTGGGCAGGGGATTCGCGTCCATCCGCTTCAGCAGGGCCGCGATCCTCCGCGAGCCCTGTGCGGAGTCCTGGCCGGTGGACTTCAGATAGTCGTCCAGCGCCCGTTGGAAGCCGCGGGTCTGGTTCTCGGCATGGCCCACCGTGTCCGCGGTCGGGTCGACCACCGCGTCGAGGATCATGCGGCCCACCCGCCGGGGGAACAGATGGGCGTAGACGCCGCCGAGTTCGGTGCCGTAGGAGATGCCGAAGTAGTGCATCCGCGTGTCACCGAGGACCTGGCGCATCAGGTCCATGTCGCGCGCGGTGTCGGTGGTGGAGGCATGGGCGAGCAGCGGACCGGCGGCCTTCCGGCAGCCCTTGCCGAAGTCGGCGGCGTCCTGGAAGTAGGCCTTCGCCTCGGCCGGCGTGTCCGGGGTGGCGTCCACGTCCTCGGCGGCCTCGATCTCCCGGTCGCTGCGGCAGCGGACGCCCTCGCTCGCACCGACCCCGCGCGGGTCCCAGCTCACCAGGTCGTACCGCTCGTGCAGCCGGGAGACGGTGGCCGCGTAGTACGGCATCATCGACACGCCCGAGCCGCCGGGACCGCCGAAGTCGAACAGCAGCGAGCCGATGCGGTCGCCGCCGGTGGCCCGCGCGCGGATCAGCGCGAGGCCGATCGTCCTGCCGCCCGGCTCGGACCAGTCCAGCGGCACCTTCAGCGTCGCGCACCGCCAGTCGCCGCTCGGAGCCGCGGAGCCCCTGGCCGCCGTGCAGCGGTGCCAGTCCAGGCGCTGCGCGGTGAGGGAGGCGGGCAGCTTCGGCGACGACGGGGAAGCCGAAGAGGGAGCCGCCCTCTTCCCCTTGCCCCCGCTCCCGTCTCCGCCGGACGAGCCACCGCCGCAGCCGGCCACCAGCAGCGCCGCGGCCACGGCGGCCGTCCAGCGCAGGAACCGCATCATGCGTACCCCCCTCACAGGCCCGCCGCGTCGGTGCCGCGCCGGGCGTTCACGCCATGGTAGGCACAGCGCGTCGATCGCGTGGCGGCCTGTGGATAACCTTCTGACCTGCGGATTTGCCGAGGCGTCGTGGTGTCAGGAACAGACCGTGCCGGCCTTCGGCTGCTTACCGTCCAGCAGGTAGCCGTTCACCACCCTCTGCACGCACCGGTTCTTGCTGTCGTACGCGCCGTGCCCCTGCCCCTTGTACGTCAGCTCGACGGCGACGCCCTTGCCGAGCGCGTCCACCATCTTCTTCGCCCCCTCGTACGGGGTGGCCGGATCGCCGGTGTTGCCGACGACGAGGATGGGCGCCGAACCCGGCGCGCTGACGTCGGGATGGTCGGCCGCGCCCGGCACGGCCCAGTCGGTGCAGCTGACCATGCCCCAGGCCAGGTAGTCCCCGAACAGCGGGGAGGCGGCCCGGAACTCGGGCAGCTTCTGCTGAACGTAGTCCGCGGTGTACCGCGGCTTCTCGTCGGCGCAGTTGATGGCGATGTTGGCGGCGGTGAGGTTGCTGTACTCGCCGTCCTCGTTGCGGCCGTTCATCGAGTCGGACAGCATCATGAGGATCTTGCCGTCGCCGTCGTACGCCTGCTCCAGGCCCTCGGTGAGGTACTCCCAGAAGTCCTTGGAGTACAGGGACTGCGCGATGCCGTTGGTCGCGGCGGTCTGGGTGAGCTGGCGCGGGAAGATGCCGGGGATCGGCTTCTTCTCCAGGTCGCCCAGCAGCTTCGCGATGCGGTTCTTGACGTCCTGCGGGGTGTCCCCGATCGGGCACGGTGTCTTCTTCGACGTGCAGTCCTCGGCGAAGTTGTCCAGCGCGAGCTGGAAGCCCCTGGCCTGGCCGAGCGCGCCCTGCTCGGGGTCCTGTGTGGGGTCGACGACGGCGTCGAGCACGGCCCGGCCGACGTTCTTGGGGAACAGGTGGGCGTAGACGCCGCCGAGCTCGGTGCCGTAGGAGATGCCGAAGTAGTGCAGTTTGGCGTCGCCGAGGGCCTGGCGCATCAGGTCCATGTCGCGGGCCGCGTCCGTGGTGCGCACCTGCGGCAGGATCTTCTTGGAGTTCTTCTCGCAGGCCGCGTTGAACTGCTTGGTGCGGTTCAGCAGTTGGGTGCGTTCGGCGCTGTCGTCGGGAGTCGCGTCCTGCTGGAAGTAGTCGTCCAGCTGACCGTCGCTCTCGCACTCCACCGGCGCGCTGCTGCCGACCCCGCGCGGGTCGAAGCTGACCAGGTCGTAGCGGGTGCGCAGGGCGGCGTAGTCGTCGCCGAACGCGGGCAGCGTGGTGACGCCGCTGCCGCCGGGGCCGCCGAAGTTGAACACGAGCGAGCCGATCCGCTTGCTCGCGGGGCCGCTGGCCTTGGCGCGGATCAGGGCGATGCCGATCGTGTCGCCCTTCGGCCTGCTCCAGTCCAGGGGCGCCTGCATGGTGGCGCACTGCCACTGGGTGCCGCTCGGCAGCGGGGACGGGGCGCTGCCGCCGCCCTCCGCCTCGGACGGCGCCGGGCAGTCCTGCCAGTCCAGCTTCTGCGCCGTGAGGTCCCCGCTCTTGGTGCCGTCGTCGCCGCATCCTGCCAGCAGGGCGGAGACCAGCACGGCTGCGGTGGTCAGGGCGGCAGTGCGCAGCCGGATCGGGTTCGCCATGGTCCCATCCTGGGGGCGCATTCGCCGCTGCGCGCGCCGGGCGCGGGCCGTACGAGGTACGACCGGGGCGCCCACGCGCGCGTGGTCCTACAGGGCTCCCTTGCGGGTGAGCTGGTTGAAGGCCAGCCAGCCCGGCAGCACGGGAAGCCACAGGGTCAGCAGCCGGAACAGCAGCACGGCCGGAGCGGCGACCTCCTTGGGCAGGCCGAAGGCGATCAGGCCGAGCGTCAGGCTCGCCTCCACCGCGCCCACGCCGCCCGGGGTCGGTGCCGCGGAGCCGAGAGCGTTGCCGGCGAGGAAGACGACGGCGACGCTGGCGATGCTCAGCGAGGTCGAGCCGTCGCCGAACGCGCGCACAGAGGCGTCCAGGCACATCACGAAGCAGGCCGTCAGCAGCAGCATGCCGCCGATGCCGGTGACGAGCTTCTGCGGCCGCTGCAGCACGTCGAGCATGCGCGGGACGACACCGGCGAACAGCGACCGCACGCGCGTGACGACGAATTTCCGCATGAACGGCACGGAGGTCACCACCAGCACCAGCACCGCCACGGTCAGCAGACCGGCGATGACCGTCCGGGACGGCGACAGCGACGGGGTCTTCTCGGTGCCGGTCAGATAGCCGAAGGACAGCAGCATCAGAATGTGGCAGCCGAGTCCGAACAGCTGCGACGCCCCGACGCTCGCCACCGCGAGCCCCGCACGCACACCGGCGCGCTGCAGAAAGCGCGTGTTGAGGGCGACACCGCCGACCGCGGCGGGCGCCACGATCTTCACGAACGACCCGGCGACCTGGGCCGCCACCGTCCTCAGGAACGGCACCCGCTCCGGCACGAATCCCAGCAGTGCCATCGCCGCGGCGACATAGCTGAGCGCGGAGAACGCCACCGCGGCGACCACCCAGCCCCACTGGGCCTGGGAGAACAGCGTGCCGAACTCGATGTGGGTGAGCTGCGTCAGCAGGTAGTACGCGCCGATCGCGCCCGCGATGAAGCTGATGAGCGTGCGCGGCCGCACCCGCTCCAGCCGGGCCGGCTCCACGGGGGCCTGCGGCCTGATCAGCAGCACCTCGTGCCGGATCTGGCTGAGCAGGTCCTCCTCGCGGGCCTCGTCGAGGGCTTCGTCGATGGCCCGCCGCTCCGCGCGCTGCTCGGCGCGGACCGTCTTCTTGTCGGGCTTGTCGACGGCGGCCCCGCTCGTCTCGGACTCCTCCTCCAGGCGCGCCTGCTTGGCCTGCCGGGACGCCTCCAGGACGGCTTCGCGTTCGCGCTGGGCGCGCTCCCGGGCCAGCCGGCGCAGCGTCGCGCGCGTGGAGCGCGTCAGCGCGATCGGCTGCAGCATCGGCAGACAGTCGGCGACCGCGTCGGGGCCGAGCACGCCGACCGCCGACACCACCGCCCGCTCGGCACCCACCCGCAGACCGAGCGTGGTGACCAGCTGCGCCACGTCCATGCGCAGGAGCAGATCACCGGCCGCGATCTCGCCGCCGCGCAGCTCGGTGAGGATCACCCTGCCGGAACGATCCACCAGGATGGCGTCCCCGGCGAGCCTGCGGTGGGCGATGCGGCGCGACTGCAGCGCCTGCACCTGCTGCCATGTGTGGCGCAGCAGTTCGTCGGTGATCTCGTCGTCGGCCAGCGAGTCCAGCGTGCGTCCGCCGGTGTGCTCGTAGACGAGCATCACGGCGTCGGGACCCAGCTCGGAGGTGGCGATCAGCTTCGGCGCGTTGGCGCCCGCCGCGATCGCCGCGTACGCCAGCAGTGCCTCCTGCTCCAGCGCCTGGCGCAGTGACTGGAGGCTGGAGCGGGTGGCGAAGCCGCGCAGGGTCAGATTGCGCCACGCACGGTAGAAGAAGCCCTGGGCCTGCTGTTCCCGGTCGACGACCGTGACGTCCAGCGGCGGGCCGTCCTCCAGGGTGACGAAGTAGCGGCGGCCGCGGTCGCCGCTCTCCGTCTCGACGACCTCCTCGCGGGCCGCGCTGACGGGGCGGAAGCCGACGTGTCTCAGGCCCGCCATCAGGGTCTGCCCGGTCGGGCGGACGTTCGGCGAGCCGACCGCGTACAGGGTGCCGTAGGCGATGGTCCAGCCGATCAGCACCGTCAGGATGATCGAGAAGGGTGTCGTGTAGCCGGTGACCAGCATCGAGAACGCGTCGAGCAGCAGCACGATCCACAGCACCGCGCGCCACCGGGGTCTGCGGGACATGCCGACGGCCGTCATGTACGCGATCACGGGCGCCAGATAGCCGTGCACCGGGTCGGTGAGCGCGTGGATGTCGCCGGGCGACGGCTGGGTGAGCGCCTCCTGGATCGAGCCGGGGGCGGCCCGGGCGACCCACAAATCCGTGGCGAGGGTCACTCCGTGGGCGAGGACGGCCGCGAGGACGCCGTCGGCGATCCGCAGCCCGTCCCGTTTGATCAGCCGTTCGATGGCGAAGGCGACCGGCACGAGGAGGATCGCGATGCTGGACGCCAGGCCCGCGATCTTGATGAGCAGGTCGGGGGCCTGACCGGTGCCCTTGTTGATGTCCTGTTCGAGGCCTGAGGTGGTGCCGTGCGCGAACGCGGCGATCGCCAGCAGGACGATGATCGCGAGGACGCCCACCAGGAGCCGCATGAGATCGGAGGGGCGGTGCACGCGCGCGGGGAGCAGCGGTTCGTCGCCCTCCACCTCGTCGGCGTGGGGATCGTCACCCGGGTGGTGGCCGGAGGGCGTGCTCTCGGAAATGTGCGCCCCCTCGGTCTCGTCGCTGTCGTTCTCACGCGCGCGGGAGACGTCGTCCGTACCCGGACCGGTGTCTTCCGCCGCGGCGCCGTCCCCGCGTGGACCGGTGTCCTCCCGGTGCGCGTCGCGGCCGCTCTGGCCCGCCGGGGAGGCGCCGGGGCGTGCGGCGGCGTCAGGGGTGCCCGCCGCGTCGTCGGGGTGCACGCCCTGCTGCTTCATGGTCTCTTCTTGGTCTCGTATCACCAGTCACCGCCCGCACGATGGTGGCATGCCCCACCGGCACACGCGGCCATCAGGGTGTGAATGCGCGGGCGCACAGTCTGCCGGAAGCACCGCCCGGGTGCGAGAGGAGCGTTCCTCGCAGCGCACGCCGCGTTGTCGGCGGGGTGCGGCAGGATGGGGTGAATGAGCGAGCGGAGCCGTGCCGAGAACACCCGTGAGGAGCGCGCGGACGCACTGCCGGAGTATGCCGAGCGGGTCCTCGAGACCGCCGAGAGCATTCCGCCGGGGCGGGTCATGACGTACGGCGATGTCGCCGAGTGGCTCGAGGAGGGCGGACCGCGCCAGGTCGGCAGGGTGATGGCCCTGTACGGAGGCGCGGTCCCGTGGTGGCGTGTCGTCCGCGCGGACGGGGCCCTGCTGCCCGGGCACGAGCTGCGTGCGCTCGCCCACTACCGCGCGGAGGGCACACCGCTGAAGGAGGCGGGCAGGAGCGCCGAGGGCCACCTGCCACGGCTCGACATGCGGCGGGCCCGCTGGGACGGCGGGGCGGACGCGAGGGGTCACACCTGACAGCTTCCGCCATCGGATGCCGCCGGGGGGCACCTGTGGCCCGTACGAGGGACATGGGGGACGTCCGTGGCATGCCGTACGTTCGTGGGGTGTGGGGCACGCGTGACGCGAGCGCCGCGAGGGAAGAAGCGGAAGCCCTGCTTCCGTCCGGAGCGGCGGCGTAGCGTCGGCTGCGCGTGTCCACCTCACCCCGCGGTCACCGCCTCGCACGCGTGACCGCCCGCCCACCAGCACAACCACCAGGACCGGCCGACCACGTGAGCTCCTCTTCCTCCACCAGGCGCCTGCCGCACCCCGTGCGGCAGGGGAGCCGTGGCGCTTACCGACTGGTCCGTACCCCGCCGGCCGCCGTGGACCCCCCTCGTCTGGACGCGGCGCAGCGTGCCGTGGTTGACCACACGAGCGGCCCCCTGCTCGTCCTCGCCGGTCCCGGCACCGGCAAGACCACCACCCTGGTCGAGTCGGTGGCCGCCCGGATCGCCCGGGGCGCCGACCCCGAGCGCATCCTGGTGCTGACGTTCAGCCGCAAGGCCGCCGTCGACCTGCGCGACCGCATGGCCCGGCGCATCGGCGCCGCCCGCGCGCCCCGCGCGACCACGTTCCACTCGTACGGCTACGCCCTGGTCCGCGCCCACCAGGACAGCAGCCTGTTCGCCGAGCCGCTGCGTCTCCTCTCCGGCCCCGAGCAGGACGTCACCGTCCGCGAGCTGCTGGCCGGCCAGCCGGAACTGCAGCGGCTCGGCCTGACGCACGTGCGCTGGCCGGACGAACTGCGCGCCTGCCTGACCACGCGCGGCTTCGCCGACGAGGTCCGCGCCGTCCTCGCGCGCAGCCGCGAGCTGGGGCTCGGCCCGGACGCCCTGGACGCCTTCGCCCGCCGCATCGGCCGCCCGGACTGGCGGGCCGCCGCCGCCTTCCTCGCCGAGTACCTCGACGTCCTCGACCTGCAGGGCGTGATCGACTACGCCGAACTGGTCCACCGCGCGGTCCTGCTCGCCCACCGCCCCGACGTCGCCGTGCAGCTCGCCGCCCGGTACGACGCCGTGTACGTCGACGAGTACCAGGACACCGACCCCGCCCAGGTACGACTGCTGCACGCCCTGGCCGGCGGTGGCCGCACCCTGGTCGCCTTCGGTGACCCCGATCAGTCGATCTACACCTTCCGGGGTGCCGACGTGAACGGCATCCTCGATTTCCCGGTGGCCTTCCCGCGCGTGGACGGCCGTCCCGCACCCGTCGAGGTGCTGCGCACCTCCCGCCGTTCCGGCGCCGCCCTGCTCGCCGCGACCCGCCTGATCACCCAGCGCATGCCGATGCCCCGGCTGCCCGCCGACAAGGTCCGCGCCCACCGCGAGCCGGCCGCCGTCCGGGACGGCGGCCGCGTAGAGGCCTACACCTACCCGACCTCCGGGACGGAACTGGACAACATCGCGGACATCCTGCGCCGCGCGCACCTGGAGGACGGCGTCGCCTGGAGCGACATGGCCGTCCTGGTCCGCGCCGGATCCCGCAGCCTCCCGTCGGTCCGCCGTGCCCTCACCGCGGCCGGTGTCCCGCTGGACATCGACGGTGACGACCTGCCCCTGCGCCACGAGCCGGCCGTCGCCCCCCTGCTGACCGCCCTGCGCGCGGTGGCCACGGCCGAGGCACGGGGGCGCGGGGAGGAGCCCGCCGCGTTCACGGCCGAGGCGGAAGCGGCCCCGGACGAAACCGCCGCCGAGACCGCCGCCGAAGACGCTGCGGAACCGGCCCCGGAGGAAGCCGAACCGGCTCCGGAAGAAGCTGAACAGGCCGCGGAGACAGCCGAACAGGCCGCGGAGACAGCCGAACCGGCCGCGGAGACAGCGGAACCGGCCCCGGAGGACACCCCCGCCGCGGGCGCCGCCGAGCGAGCCCCGGACACCTCCTGGCTCGACACCGAGACCGCCCTCACCCTCCTGGCCTCCCCCCTGGCCGGCATGGACACCGCAGACCTGCGCCGTCTCGGGCGGGCCCTGCGAGAGGAGGAGCGGGCGGCAGGGAACCCGGTGCCGCCCCCGTCCGACGAGCTGCTCGCGCGGGCTCTCGCCGAACCCGAGCGCCTCGCCGTGCACGACCCGGCGTACGCCCGTGGCGCGCAGCGCCTCGGCGCGCTGCTCCGCACGGCCCGCGAGCGCCTCGCGAGCGGCGGTACGGCCGAGGAGGCGCTGTGGGACCTGTGGGAGGGCACACCGTGGCCCACGCGCCTGGAGCGGGCCGCCCGGCGCGGCGGCGCGGCCGGCCGCAACGCCGACCGCGACCTGGACGCCGTGTGCGCGCTGTTCGCCACCGCCGCGCGCGCGGAGGAGCGCATCGGGGGCCGGGGCGCCCTGAACTTCCTGGAGGAGATCGAGGCCCAGGACATCGCCGCCGACACCCTCACGCGACGTGCGGTACGCCCCGACGCCGTACGCCTGATGACCGCGCACCGCTCCAAGGGGCTGGAGTGGCGGCTCGTCGTCGTCGCCGGTGTCCAGGAGGGACTCTGGCCCGACCTGCGTCGCCGCGGCTCCCTGCTGGAGGCCGACCGCATCGGCCGCGACGGACTCGCCGAACCGCTCACCCCGGGCGCGCTGCTCGCCGAGGAGCGCCGGCTGTTCTACGTCGCCGCCACGCGCGCGCGGGAACGCCTCGTCGTCACCGCGGTGAAGGCTCCCGCCGACGACGGTGACCAGCCCTCCCGGTTCCTGGCCGAGCTGGGTGCCGAGCCGAAGGACGTCACCGGCCGCCCCCGGCGCCCGCTGGCCGTGGCCGCGCTCGTCGCCGAGCTGCGCGCCACCACGGTCGACCCGCGCGCGTCCGCCGCGCTGCGCCGGGCCGCCGCCCGCCGGCTGGCCCGGCTCGCCGCGCTCGCCGACGAGGACGGCCGCCCGCTGGTGCCCTCCGCGCACCCCTACCGCTGGTGGGGCATGTTCGACCCCACCGAGAGCAAGGTGCCGCTGCGCCACCGGGACCAGCCCGTGGTGCTCTCCGGCAGCGCCCTCGACCAGCTCGCCAACACGTGTGCGCTGCAGTGGTTCCTGGGCCGCGAGGTGAAGGCCGACGCCCCCGCCACCGCGGCGCAGGGCTTCGGCAACGTCGTCCACGTCCTCGCCGACGAGGTCGCCTCCGGCCGCACCCCGGCCGACCTGGACGTCCTCATGGAACGCCTGGACTCGGTGTGGAACGCGCTCGCCTTCGACGCGCCCTGGAAGTCGCAGCAGGAGAAGGACAACGCGCGCGTGGCGCTCGAACGCTTCCTGAACTGGCACGTGCTGGACCGCGCGGGGCGCACCCCGGTGGCCAGCGAGCAGGACTTCGACATCACCCTGGGGGCGGGGGACTACCAGGTCCGCATCCGCGGCCAGATGGACCGCGTGGAGGCGGACGGCGAGGGCCGCGCCTACGTCGTGGACTTCAAGACCGGCAAGCAGGCGCCCAGCGCCGCCGAGGTGGCCCGCCACCCGCAGCTCGCCGTCTACCAGCTCGCCGTCCGCGAAGGCGCCGTCGACACCGCCTTCGACGGCGTGCGCCCCGAACCCGGCGGCGCCGAGCTGGTGCACCTCAGACAGGGCGCCGCCAAGCGCGACGGAGGCGAGACCCTGCCCAAGGCGCAGACCCAGGAGGCGCTGTCGGGGGAGTGGGTCGGTGAACTGCTCGCCACCGCCGCCGGGAAGGTCCTCGACGAGCGGTTCACCCCGAGCACCGGCCAGCACTGCACGCACTGCGCCTTCCGCGCCTCGTGCAGCGCGCGGCCCGAGGGGCGGCACGTGGTCGAGTGAGTCGCCGCGGGGGCGGAGTGACGTACGGCACCACACGTGCTGACCTGCGCTTCTTCTTCCCCGGGTGGTCGATTCGTCCTCGACTGTCAGTGCCCGCCGCTAGCCTCTTTCGACATGTCCGCCCGTATCACCGACCCCGAGCAGCTCAAAGAGCTCCTCGGCATCCCCTTCACCCCGGAGCAGACGGCCTGCATCATCGCGCCGCCCGCCCCGCAGGTGATCGTGGCCGGAGCCGGGTCGGGCAAGACCACCGTGATGGCGGCCCGCGTGGTCTGGCTCGTCGGCACCGGCCAGGTCGCCCCCGAACAGGTCCTCGGCCTGACCTTCACCAACAAGGCCGCGGGCGAGCTTTCCGAACGCGTCCGCAAGGCACTGATCAAGGCCGGGGTCACCGACCCGGAGGTCATCGACCCCGACAACCCGCCCGGCGAGCCGGTGATCTCCACCTACCACGCCTTCGCCGGCCGCCTGCTCACCGACCACGGCCTGCGCCTCGGCCTGGAGCCCACCTCCCGCCTCCTCGCCGACGCCACGCGCTACCAGGTCGCCGCGCGCGTGCTGCGCGAGGCGCCGGGACCCTACCCGGCGCTGACCCGCTCCTTCGCCGACCTCGTCAGCGACCTGCTCGCCCTCGACTCCGAACTCGCCGAACACCTCGTCGACCCCGAGGAACTGCGCGCCTGGGACGCCGACCTGCTGCACACCCTGCAGGCCGCCAAGCTCACCAACGCCGACCTGCGCAAGGTCCCCGACACGGCCACCGCCCGCCGTGAACTGGCCGGTCTCGTCCAGCGCTACCGGGCCGCCAAGCGCGAGCGCGACCTGCTCGACTTCGGCGACCAGATCGCCCTGTCCGCCCGCCTCGCCGGCATCCCCGAGGTCGGCCGCCTGCTGCGCGAGGAGTTCCGCGTGGTGCTCCTCGACGAGTACCAGGACACCTCCGTGGCCCAGCGTGTCCTGCTCGCGGGCCTGTTCGGCGGCGGCACCGGCCACCCGGTGACCGCCGTGGGCGACCCGTGCCAGGCCATCTACGGATGGCGCGGCGCCTCGGTGGCCAACCTGGACGACTTCCCCGCGCACTTCGCGCGCCCCGACGGCCGCCCCGCCACCCGGCAGGCGCTCAGCGAGAACCGCCGCAGCGGCGGCCGCCTCCTCGACCTCGCCAACGGCCTCGCCGAGCCCCTGCGCGCCATGCACGCGGGCGTGGAAGCCCTCCGCCCGGCCCCCGGCGCCGAGCGCGACGGCACCGTCCGCTGCGCCCTGCTGCGCACCCACGCCGAGGAGATCGACTGGATCGCCGACTCCGTCGCCCACCTCGTGCGCACCGGCACGGCGCCCGGCGAGATCGCCGTCCTGTGCCGCACCGCCACCGACTTCGCCGAGATCCAGGGCGCTCTCGTGGCCCGCGACCTCCCCGTCGAGGTCGTCGGCCTCTCCGGACTGCTGCACCTGCCGGAGATCGCCGACCTGGTCGCCGTCTGCGAGGTGCTCCAGGACCCCGGCGCCAACGCCTCCCTGGTGCGGCTGCTGACCGGACCGCGCTGGCGCATCGGCCCCCGCGACCTCGCCCTGCTCGGCCGGCGCGCCCGACTGCTCGTCGCCCACGCGCGCGGGGACGACACCGACGACCCGGACCGACGGCTCGCCGCGGCCGTCGAGGGGGTCGACCCGGCCGAGGTGATATCGCTCGCCGACGCCCTCGACACCTTCCTCGAAACCCCCATGGAGGGCGGCCCCGAGGACGGCGTCGACGACGGCCTGCCGTTCTCCCCGGACGCGCGCGTGCGCTTCGCCCGGCTCGCCGCGGAACTGCGCGACCTGCGCCGCTCGCTGGCCGACCCGCTGATGGACGTCCTGCACCGCGTCCTCACGGTCACCGGCCTGGAGGTGGAGCTGTCGGCGTCCCCGCACGCCCTGGCCGCCCGACGCCGCGAGACCCTGTCCAACTTCCTGGACGTCGCCGCCTCCTTCGCCGCGAGCGACGGCGAGGCCACCCTGCTCGCCTTCCTCGGCTTCCTGCGCACCGCCGCCCAGTACGAGAAGGGCCTCGACAACGCCCTGCCCGGCGGCGAGAACACCGTCAAGGTGCTCACCGCGCACAAGTCCAAGGGCCTGGAGTGGGACGTCGTGGCCGTCCCCGGGCTGGTCGACGGCACCTTCCCCAGCGCCCAGGGCCGCGAGAAGTGGACCGCCCAGGCCAAGGTCGTGCCGCACGCCCTGCGCGGCGACACCGACACCCTGCCCGACGTCGACAGCTGGGACGCGCGCGGTATGAAGGCCTTCCACGAGGCCATGAAGGACCACCAGTACACCGAGGAACTCCGCCTCGGCTACGTCACGTTCACCCGCCCCCGTTCCCTGCTGCTCGGCTCCGGCCACTGGTGGGGACCCAGCCAGAAGAGGAAGCGCGGCCCCTCCGGCTTCCTCCAGGCCCTGTACGACCACTGCGCCGCCGGGCACGGCGAGATCGAGGCCTGGGCGGACGAGCCCGCCGAGGACGAGGAGAACCCGGCCCTGCACACGGCCGGCGCCGACCAGGCGTGGCCGCTCCCGCTGGACGCCGCCGCCCTGGCCCGCCGCCGCGCGGCCGCCGAGACCGTCCTGGCCCACCTGGACGCGCTGGCCACCGGCGACACCGGCCGCCCGCCCGCCGCCCACGACCCCGACACCCTCGACGACCCCGACTGGCCCGCACCGCCGCCGTACGAGGACGGGTACGACGCGGACCCGTACGGCGCGGACCCGTACGACGAGGGGCCGAACGAAGAGGAGCCGTACGAGGGCCTCTACGAAGAGGATCCCTACGAAGAGGAGCCGTACGAGGGCGCACCCGACGGCGCCGGCGCTCCCGACGCATGGCACTCCTGGAGCACCGAGCGGCCGACCGTCCCCCACCAGGCGCCCGCGCCCGGCGCACGCGCCCCGCGGACCCCCGGCTCCCCGGCGCCCGAGAGTTCCCTCACACCCGAGGAAGCCCGCACCATCGCCTCCTGGGACCGTGACCTGGACGCGCTCACCGGAGAGCTGCTGCGCGCGCGCCGGACCGTCACCGACGTCCCCCTGCCCGCCACCCTCACCGCCTCCCAGCTGCTGCTTCTCGCCCAGGACCCGGACGGGCTCGCGCAGGAACTCGCGCGCCCCATGCCACGCCCCCCGCAACCGGCCGCGCGCCGAGGCACCCGGTTCCACGCCTGGGTCGAAGCCCGCTTCGAGGAACTGACGCTCCCCCTGCTGGAACCGGACGAGCTGCCCGGAAGCGACGCCGAGATCGCCGACGAACAGGACCTGGAGGCCCTGAAGGAGGCCTTCGAACGCACCGAGTACGCCCGGCGCACCCCGTACCGCGTCGAGGCGCCCTTCCAGCTCACGCTGGCCGGCCGCGTCGTACGGGGCCGCATCGACGCCGTATACCGAGACGGCGCCGGCGACGGGGCGACGTACGAGATCGTCGACTGGAAGACCAGCCGCACCCGCACCGCCGACCCCCTCCAGCTCGCCGTGTACCGGCTGGCCTGGGCCGAGCAGCAGGGCGTGCCGCCCGAGTCCGTCACGGCCACGTTCCTGTACGTGCGCACCGGCGAGGTCGTACGCCCCGCGGGCCTGCCGGACCGGGCCGCGCTGGAGCGGCTGCTCACGGACGGGACGGAAACGGCACAGCGGGCAAGCCGAGTGTGACGAACCGCCCGCCGAGGATGTCGGCACGGGCCGATAGGCTCGTGAGCATGAGCCAGACCCCGGACAGCGCCGTCCGCACGTACATCGAGCAGCACCGCGCCGCCTTCCTCGACGACCTCGCCGCATGGCTGCGCATCCCCTCCGTGTCGGCCCAGCCCGACCACGCGCCCGACGTACGACGCAGCGCCGACTGGCTCGCCGCCGCTCTCAAGGAGACCGGCTTCCCGACCGCCGAGGTCTGGCAGACCCCGGGCGCCCCGGCGGTCTTCGCCGAGTGGCCCGCCGACGACCCCTCGGCACCCACCGTCCTGGTCTACGGCCACCACGACGTGCAGCCCGCCGCCCGCGAGGACGGCTGGGACAGCGACCCCTTCGAGCCGGTCGTCCGCGGAAACCGCCTCTACGCGCGCGGGGCCGCCGACGACAAGGGGCAGGTGTTCTTCCACACACTCGGCGTCCGCGCCCACCTCGCCGCCACCGGCCGCACCGCCCCCGCGGTCAACCTGAAGCTGCTCGTCGAGGGCGAGGAGGAGTCCGGCTCCCCGCACTTCCGGGCCCTCGTGGAGGAGCGCGCGGGACGGCTCGCAGCCGACGCCGTGATCGTCTCCGACACCGGCATGTGGTCCGAGGACACCCCGACCGTGTGCACCGGCATGCGCGGACTCGCCGAGTGCGAGATCCGGCTCCACGGCCCCGACCAGGACATCCACTCCGGCTCCTTCGGCGGCGCCGTGCCCAACCCGGCCACCGCCGCCGCCCGCCTGGTCGCCGCCCTCCACGACGAGCACGCGCGCGTGGCGGTCCCCGGCTTCTACGACGGCATCGTCGAGCTCACCGACCGCGAGCGCGAGCTGTTCGCCGAGCTGCCCTTCGACGAGCGGCGCTGGCTGACCACCGCCAAGTCCCACGCCACCCATGGCGAGGCCGGGCACACCACCCTGGAGCGCATCTGGGCCCGCCCGACCGCCGAGGTCAACGGCATCGGCGGCGGCTACCAGGGCCCCGGAAGCAAGACGATCATCCCGTCGTCCGCGGTGGTGAAACTGTCCTTCCGGCTGGTCGCGGGCCAGGACCCCGACCACATCGAGAAGGCCGTCCGTGCCTGGGCCGGCGAGCAGCTGCCCGCCGGGATCCGGCACGAGATCGTCTTCGGCGCCGCCACCCGCCCGTGCCTGACCCCGCTCGACCACCCCGCCCTGCAGTCCGTGGTCCGCGCCATGGGCCGCGCCTTCCAGTCACCCGTCCGCTTCACCCGCGAGGGCGGCTCCGGACCCGCCGCCGACCTCCAGGAAGTCCTCGGCGCCCCCGTGCTCTTCCTGGGGATCTCCGTCCCCTCCGACGGGTGGCACGCCCCCAACGAGAAGGTCGAGCTGGACCTCCTCCTCAAGGGCGTCGAGACCAGCGCGTACCTGTGGGGCGACCTGGCCGAGCACTGGCGCCCAGCGCCCTGACCGGGCGGCGCCGTACGGACGGGCACCGTGCGCGGGGCACACTGGAGGGACCGCCCCGCACACCCCGTCCGAGACCGCTGCCCGCCCACCCCACGTCCCGCCGAACCGCCCGCCGAAACGAACCGCTGCCCTGGGGGAGTTGGAAGCACCCGTGACCACCTGGACCGACGACACAGCAGATCGACCCATCTCGCTCACCGCCCCGAGCGGCATCGACCGCGCCGCCCACCACAGGCTCGACGAGGCCTGGCTCGCGGCGGCCTGGAGCCACCCCACGACCCGCTGCTTCGTGGTCTCCGGCGGCCAGGTGCTCATCGACGAGACGCCCGACGGCCGCACCGAACTCGTCATGACCCCCTCGTTCGAGGCGCCGCTCACCGAGGCGCACCGCTACTTCCTCGGCACCGACGACGAGGGCGTCAGCTACTTCGCGCTCCAGAAGGACTCGCTGCCCGGCCGAATCGACCAGTCCGCACGCCCGGCCGGGCTGCGGGAGGCCGGCCTGCTGCTGTCGCCGCGCGACGCCGGGCTCATGGTGCACGCGGTCGGTCTGGAGAACTGGCAGCGCACCCACCGCTTCTGCTCCCGCTGCGGCGAGCGCACCGTGATCGCCGCCGCCGGACACATCCGCCGCTGCCCCGCCTGCGGCGGAGAGCACTACCCGCGCACCGACCCCGCCGTGATCATGGCCGTCACCGACGCGGACGACCGCATCCTGCTCGGCCGCCAGGTCCACTGGCCCGAGGGCCGCTTCTCCACGCTCGCCGGTTTCGTCGAGCCCGGTGAGTCGATCGAGCAGGCGGTGCGCCGTGAGGTGTCCGAGGAGGTCGGCGTCGTCGTCGGCTCCGTGGAGTACGTGGCGAGCCAGCCCTGGCCCTTCCCGTCCAGCCTGATGCTGGGCTTCATGGCCCGCGCCACGTCGACCGACATCGACGTCGACGGGGACGAGATCCACGAGGCCCGCTGGTTCTCCCGCGAGGAGCTGCACGAGGCCTTCGACTCCGGCGAGGTCCTGCCGCCCTACGGCATCTCGATCGCCGCCCGCCTCATCGAGATGTGGTACGGCAAGCCCCTGCCGACGCGCAGCTTCGTCTGAGGCCTCACCGGTGGCCGGTGATCCGTACTGGAATCACAACGTCCACTACCACCGTGCCGTGCTGGCAGCCGTCCCCGACGGCTGCCGCACGGCCCTGGACGTCGGCTGCGGCGACGGACTCCTGGCCCGCAAGCTCGCCGCCCGCGTGCAGCGGGTGACGGGTGTGGACCGGTCACCGGAGATGAT
The DNA here is from genome assembly GCF_040682635.1 of Streptomyces sp. NPDC051133. Taxonomy (NCBI): domain Bacteria; kingdom Bacillati; phylum Actinomycetota; class Actinomycetes; order Kitasatosporales; family Streptomycetaceae; genus Streptomyces; species Streptomyces sp. NPDC051133. Next base: position 33,903 of record NZ_JBFBBK010000052.1, on the reverse strand, counting down.
CCGCCAGGCCCGCGCCCACCGATCCGGCGACGTCACGTTCGTCGAGGCCGACTACCTCGACCGCGGCGCGCTGCCGGCAGCCGGATACGACTTCGTCAGCGCGGTCGCCGTCGTGCACCACGCCCGCTTCGAGGACGCGATCGCCGGCCTGACCCGCCTGGTCGCGCCCGGCGGCAGGCTGGTCGTCGTCGGGCTCGCGCACAACCAGACCCCGACGGACTGGCTGATCAGCGGCTGCGGGCTGCCCGCGAGCAAGCTGCACGCGCGCCTGCGCGGCGGCAAGGGCGGCCCGGCCGGCATGCCCGTCGAGGACTCGCCGATGCCCTGGGGCGAGGTCCGTGCGGCCGCCCGGCACCTGCTGCCCGGCTGCCGCTACCGTCGCCGCCTGCTGTGGCGCTACGTCCTGGTCTGGGACAAGAGGCGGGACGGGAAACGGGACGACAAGCGGGACGAGTCGCGGGACGAGAAACGGCGGGGCGGCCCCTGAGACATCAGGGGCCGCCCCGCCGTGGTCCGCGCAGACCCGCGGGCGTCACGCGGCCAGCTTCTGCTTCACCTGGGCCAGCGACGGGTTCGTCAGGGTGCTGCCGTCCGCGAAGCGCACGGTCGGAACCGTCTGGTTCCCGCCGTTCGCCTTCTCCACGAACGCGGCGGACTCGGGGTCCTGCTCGATGTTGATCTCGGTGTAGGCGATGCCCTCCCGGTCCAGCTGGCTCTTCAGCCGCCGGCAGTAGCCGCACCACGTCGTGCTGTACATCGTCACAGTGCCCTGCATGTCTCTCGCGCTCCTCAGGCAGCTCGGAAAAGTTCGTCCGGGGGAAGAACGTACGCGCACCGGTGCGCCATTCCCGCCCGGGGTATCCACAGGCCCTGTGATGCCTGCCGCATTAGTACGACTGCGGGGGCCTGCCTGTGGACAACCGACTCGGCAGCCCCGGGCGACCTGGCAGCATGGCGGTGTGACACCAGCAACGCACTCCCCCCTCTTCCCGCAGAGCACCGACGGTTCCCCCCACGGGGTGACGCCGAGCGGGGCCGACGCGGTGCTCGAAGGGCTCGACCCCGAGCAGCGCGAGGTGGCCACCGCCCTGCACGGGCCGGTGTGCGTGCTGGCCGGAGCGGGCACCGGCAAGACCCGGGCGATCACCCACCGCATCGCCTATGGGGTGCGCGCCGGCATCCTGCAGCCCTCCAGCGTGCTCGCCGTCACCTTCACCAACCGCGCCGCCGGAGAGATGCGCGGCCGGCTCCGCCAGCTCGGAGCCCATGGCGTCCAGGCCCGCACCTTCCACTCCGCAGCCCTGCGTCAGCTCCAGTACTTCTGGCCGAAAGCGATCGGTGGCGGCATGCCCCGGCTCATCGACCGCAAGATCCAGCTCGTCGCCGACGCGGCCGCCACCCTGGGCACCAGGCTCGACCGGGGCGAGCTGCGGGACGTCACCGCGGAGATCGAATGGTCCAAGGTCACCCAGACCGTCCCCGCCGATTATCCGTACGCGGCCGCGAAGGCCGGCCGCGAGGCACCCCGCGACCCCGCCGAGATCGCCCATCTCTACGCGGCCTACGAAGACCTCAAGCGCGATCGCGCGGTGATCGACTTCGAGGACGTCCTGCTGCTGACCGTCGCCGTCCTCCAGGACCGGCACGACATCGCCGAACAGGTCCGCGCCCAGTATCAGCACTTCGTCGTGGACGAGTACCAGGACGTCAGCCCCCTGCAGCAGCGGCTGCTGGAGCTGTGGCTCGGCGAGCGCGACACCCTGTGCGTCGTCGGCGATGCCAGCCAGACCATCTACTCCTTCACGGGCGCAACGCCCGACCACCTTCTCGACTTCCGCGCCCGGCACCCCGGCGCCACCGTCGTGAAACTGGTCCGCGACTACCGCTCCACCCCCCAGGTGGTCCGCCTCGCCAACGGCCTGCTCGCCCAGGCTCGCGGCCGAGCCGCCGACCACCGGCTGGAACTGGTCTCCCAGCGCGCCGCCGGCCCCGAGCCCGTCCACACCGAGTACACCGACGAACCCGCCGAGGCCGAGGGCGCCGCCCGCCGCATCCGCGAGCTGATCGACGCGGGCGTCCCCGCCGCCGAGATCGCCGTCCTGTTCCGCACCAACGCCCAGTCCGAGACGTACGAACAGGCCCTCGCCGACGCCGGGGTCTCCTACCAGCTGCGCGGGGCCGAGCGCTTCTTCGACCGGCACGAGGTCCGCAAGGCCGGCATCGCCCTGCGCGGCGCGGCCCGCTTCGGCGGCAACGACTCCCTGCTCGACGGCGCCGTGGACCTGCCCTCCCAGGTGCGTGCCGTCCTGTCCGGCGAGGGCTGGACGAGCAAGCCTCCCGCCGGTTCCGGTGCCGTACGAGAGCGCTGGGAATCCCTGGCCGCCCTGGTCAACCTCGCCCACGACCTCGCCACGGCACGGCCCGCAGCCACCCTCGCCGACTTCGTGACGGAACTCGACGAGCGGGCCAACGCCCAGCACGCCCCCACCGTCCAGGGCGTCACCCTCGCCTCGCTGCACGCGGCCAAGGGCCTGGAATGGGACGTCGTCTTCCTGGTCGGTGTGGCCGAAGGCATGCTGCCCATCACCTACGCCCGGACCGACGAGCAGATCGAGGAGGAGCGCCGCCTGCTCTACGTCGGCGTCACCCGCGCGCGGGAACGGCTCCATGTCTCCTGGTCCCTGTCCCGCTCACCCGGCGGGCGCCCCAACCGCAGACCCAGCCGGTTCCTCGACGGACTGCGCCCCGGCACCACCGCCACCGTCGGGCGCGCCGGCACCGGCACCGGTGCCGGCATCGAGCGCGGCGCCGTCGGCGGCACCTCCGTCGCTCCCCGCCGCGTCCAGCGCACCCCGGCCCGCTGCCGGGTCTGCGGCCGGACGCTCACCGACGCGGGCGAGATGAAGCTGATGCGCTGTGAGGACTGCCCCTCGGACATGGACGAGGGGCTCTACGAACGGCTGCGTGAGTGGCGGGCGGTCCAGGCCGAGCGCAGCGGACAGCCGGACTTCTGCGTCTTCACCGACCGGACCCTCATGGCCATCGCCGAGGCGCGGCCCGAGAGCGCGGCCGAACTCTCCCGCATCCCCGGTGTCCTCAGCCGCAAGCTGCGCAGCTACGGCACCGATGTGCTGGCCATCTGCGCAGGCCAAGAGCCCGGGGGAGAGGGCGAGGACGGCTGATGCGAACTCGTCGAAAAAATAGTTTGCGCATGCCCCGGCAATCCCCATAGGTTCTAGGCACGGAAGCGGCGGCCTTCTCCAAGGCCCGGGTTCCGTGATGTACTTGCATATCCGAACGGACTGGTTCACCCCAGTCCTTGAGACGCCGAGAGGAGGCGAGTCCAGTGATCAGCATCAACACCAGCACCATCAGCACGGCCAAACTGACCGATCGCTCGACCGTCTCCACGTGCATGCTCGGCGCCTCGATCCAGGGCACCGGTCTGTCCGGCATTCGTGCCGTCCGTCCGGCCTCCGCCCTGTCTCTCGCGGGTCTTCCCGTCCGAGAGCGCAATGAGCGACCGACCAAGGCACTGGAAGCGGTAGTGGCACAGGCACATGCCTATGCCTTTGCGGCGGCCGGTGCCGGATTCCGGAAGCAGACGACGCAGCACCACCTGATGTGGGCCTTCCGTGGGCCAGAACCCTGGAGTGATCCAGCCTGATTCGATCAGGCCGGCGCCTTCAGGGCCGCGGAACCCCATCCGGGATCCGCGGCCCTTCTGTTTTCCCCGAACGGGGACGACGGAGCGAAGGGGCCTCGGGACAGGAAAGAACCCGGTACCAAGCCGACACCCGGTCAACCGGCCGGAACGACCAGACGAGGAAGACCAACCGTGCAACTCGAAGCGCACGCCCCGTCCGTACCGCCTTCGCAAACCATCCCCCCGCCCGGCCTCACGGAGGACTCCACCTTGATCCCCCTCACCGCGCTCACCGCGCTCGACGACGCCATCGAGAACCTCGGCGTACCCGTCCCCTGCCGCTCCTACGACCCGGAGGTCTTCTTCGCGGAGTCGCCGGCGGACGTCGAGTACGCCAAGTCCCTCTGCCGCACCTGCCCGCTGATGGAGGCCTGCCTCGCCGGCGCCAAGGAGCGGCGTGAGCCCTGGGGCGTCTGGGGCGGCGAGCTGTTCGTCCAGGGTGTCGTCGTCGCCCGGAAGCGGCCGCGTGGTCGCCCGCGGAAGAACCCGGTCACGGCATGAACACCGCAGGAACGATCGATCGCCCCCTCACGCACGACCCCAAGAAGCAGGCCCCGATGAAGCCGTCCACCAGCGAGCCCGCAGGTTCCGCGACCCCAGACTTCACCACCACCGGCGCGACCGAAGCGCGTCAGAACAGGACCCGAGAGATGCAACTCATGCAAGAAGCCCTGGCTCGTGCGCATATGCACGAACGACTCGACGACGCCGTGCGTGAACGCCGGGCCGTCCGCCTCGCGGTCGCCCAGCGGATGCAGCGCCGGGCCGAGCGCGCCTCGCTGCGCGCCCGGCGGGCGCTCGCCATGGCCGTCATGCAGTAACGACACCGAGAAGCGGTGGCCTCCCGGCCGAGGGCCGGGGGAGGCGAAGACTTCCCGGCGGGGGCCGGTCCGGACGAACGGACCGGCCCCCGCGGTGCGTTCCGCACGGCGATCCACCGCCGGCGGAGTTATCGTCACCAGGTGACGAGTCCTCCCGACGGAAGTGACCAGGGCGGCTCCACCACGGAGCCCCGGCCGCCTCTCGTGTGCGCCCGCTGTGGCACGCTCGCCGCCGGCCCCCCGCCGGTCACCTGGACCTGCTCCGTGGAGAACGGCACCCGCCGGTACTTCTGCGACACCTGCGCCCGGGAGAACCTGCGGGCGATCGAGGGGCGCCTGGACTCGGCATGGTGGTGAGCGTCCCTTCTCTCACTTCGCCCCTCACCCCGCCCCGGTTCAGGCCTCCGCGGCCGACTCCTCTTCGGCCGACTCCTCCTCGGCAGGCTCCTCGCCCGGGGCGTCCTCGAGCGGTTTCTCCTCCAGGGCGAAGCCCGGGAGCCACTCCTCCAGTTCCTCGCGGAGCCGGACCGTCGCGCCCAGCTGGCACAGCACGCCGATCGTGCTCAGCGTCACCCGGTGGATCAGCAGGTAGGCCGGCGGCAGATTGAGCCGCTTGCCCAGCTGATAGGCCGGTGAGCGCGGGTCGGCGATGCGGGCGGCCTGACTGCGCATCCAGCCGCGGGTGAAGGTGAAATCCTCGACCCGGGCCGGCTCGATGATCGGCAGCAGGTAGTCGAGGACCGCCTCGGGGTCCAGCTCTATGGACTCCTTCACGAACCCTTCCGCGCACAGCAGTTCGTAGACCGTCTCGGCGTCGCCGTCCAGCGTCAGCCGCAGCGAGACGCCGATCGGTGCCGGCAGCCCACCGGGAAGCCGGTCGACCGTGCCGAAGTCCAGGACACCGAGGCGCCAGTCGTCCTCGCCGTCCGGGCCGCCGGGCAGCAGCCGGAAGTTGCCCGGATGCGGGTCGGCGTGCAGCAGGCCGGTGCGGGCCGGGCCCGAGAAGAGGAAGCGGGCCAGGAGCTGACCGGCCCGGTCACGCTGCTCCTGGGTGCCGTCCGCGATGATCTCGGACAGCGGGACGCCGTCGATCCACTCGGTCACCAGGACCTGCTCGCACTGGTGGACCACGGCAGGGACGACCACGTCCGGGTCGTCCGCGAACTCGTCCGCGTGCGCCGTCTGCGCCTGGGCCTCCAGGCCGTAGTCCAGCTCCTCGGAGACCCGGTCCTTCAGCTCCGCGATCAGCGGCTTGATGTCCATGCCGGGGATCAGCGGACCCAACAGGCGGGCGAAACGGCTCAGTTGGCCGAGGTCGGAGATCAGGGCCTCCCCGGCGCCCGGGTACTGCACCTTGACCGCGACCTCACGGCCGTCGTGCCACACCGCCCGGTGCACCTGGCCGATGGAGGCCGCGGCCGCCGGCTTGTCCTCGAACTCCTCGAACAGGTCGTGCCAGTCCGGCCCCAGCCGCTCCTCGAGCACCGCGTGCACCGTGCGGGTCGGCATCGGCGGTGCCGCCTCCTGCAGCTTGGTCAGGGCCGTGCGATAGGGGCCGGCGATCTCCTCGGGCAGCGCGGACTCGAAGACGGACAGGGCCTGCCCGAACTTCATGGCCCCGCCCTTCAGCTCCCCGAGCACCTTGAACAATTGCTCCGCCGTCCGCTGTTGCAGCTCACGGCCGACGATCTCCGCGGACTCGCCCACGATCCGTTTGCCCAGCCCCCAGGTCGCCCGGCCGGCGATGCCGAGCGGGAGCGCGGCGAGCTTGGCGGTCCGGGTGACCGCCTTGCGGGGAAGATCAGACATGCGCCCTCCAAGTCCCATTCGGCCGCGCCGCGCCCGCTCCGCGTCGTCGCTCCGTCGACGGCCGATGCACCGCCATTGTCTCGCGCGGCTCCTCCTCGGTTGAGGAGTGCTCCCCTTTACCTCTCTCCGCCGCTCCGCAGCAGCATGCCGGATGCGGCCGGACCGGGCGGGCGTGCCAGGTCAGGCCCGGTACGGACACCTCCCAGCGGGCTCCGGTGCTGGACGGCGACTCCCCGTCGAGGAAGGCCAGCGCGTGCGCCGCGGCCAGTCCGGCGACCGCAGTGGCCAGCGTCAGATCGCAGGCCCCGACCCGGCGGGCCGCGCCGGACCGCCACTGGGTGATCAGCCGGGGCCAGGCCGGGTCCCGGTCCGTGCGGTCCTCGTGCAGACAGCCGGCGCAGCTCGACTCGCCGGGCAGGACGAGCGGGCCGACGACGCCCGTGCCCTCCACGACGCCGGCGTACAGGTGGGGTGTGCCGGAGGCCATGAGCGGCTCGGCGGAGCGCGGGTCCGGTGCGTGCACCGCCACGTCGTCCCGGGGCGTGAGGATCACCAGGGACAGGCCGGGCTCCGTGGCGCCGGAACCGGGGGAGTGGGCATGGCGTGGGGGCCGGTCCGGTGCCGCGCGGCGGACCGCGGCCCGCGCCGCCGCGTCCCGGCGCTCGCCGAGCGACTCGGTGGGCAGCCCGCCCGGTGCCACGTCCCACGGTTCGACGCGGCCCACGTCCCGTACGTCGACCTCGCCGATGCCGGCGCCGGAGAGCACCGACGCCAGCAGGGCGCCGACCCGCCCCGCGCCCCGCACCTGCACCCGCAGGGCACGGCGTGCGGCGAGCCGGGCGAGCGCGCCGCCCGGCTCGCGGGTGGTCAGGGAGAGGGCGGCGAGGTCGGGCCGCAGCCGCTGCAGGACCTCCTTCTTCTCCCGCAGCGTGTCCGCGGCCGGCCCGCCGCCGCGCGCGTCGTCGACGAGGCCCGCGTGGGCCAGCCGGTCCACGAGCGCGTCGACGTGGCCGTCCGGCAGGTCCATGCGGCGGGCCTCCTCGCGCAGCAGGGGCAGGCCCCGGGTGCCGTTGAGCAGCTGCAGGAAGCTGCCGCAGGCCGTGGACATGGGTCCCAGGGTGAGCGCGTGCGCCGGGGTCATCCCGAACTGCACGGTGTTGAGATCACGCCAGCCGCGCCGCAGCGCGGGCTTGACCATCGGATGCATGGCAGGCCCCCGTAGCCGAAGATCCCTGGACGCCCGGTCGAGTCCCCGGACGTCCCCGTCCGCCGGTGGAGCCGGTCGTGCTCCGCCGACGCCTGCCAGCATGCCCGGTCGGTGTGCCGGGTGCGGAGAGTTATCCACAGACGGGGGGTGTTTGTCGTATAAATCATGGCGTCATATGCGCCCATAGGGGACGGGTGAGCCGGTCCTACAAATCAAACGCATGGTGGGGCGTCGGCATCGATCGGTCCCGGAGCCGGGACTTTGCCCCTGTCCAGCGGGTAACGTCGGGGCGTGCCCGCCGACCCAATGCACCGCGCCGGAAAGCCACAGCGCAGCACGACGAGCCAGCCGCCCGCAGCCTCGCGGGCGAACGCGATCGAGGTCCGCAGGAGCGCCCGGCGCCGCCGGACGGTCTCCGCGTACCGCGAGGGTGATCGCACCGTCGTGCTGATCCCCGCCCGGATGTCGAAGGCGGAGGAGCAGCGCTGGGTCACCGTCATGCTCGACAAACTCGCCGCCCAGGAGAGCAGGCGGAAGCTGGGCGACGCCGAGCTGACCGAGCGTGCGGAGCGGCTGTCGGCCCAGTACTTCGACGGCCGGGCCCGGCCCGCCTCGGTGCGCTGGGTCACCAACCAGAACACCCGCTGGGGTTCGTGCACCCCGGCCGAGGGCAGCATCCGGCTCTCGCACCGGCTGCAGGGGATGCCCGAGTACGTCGTCGACTACGTCCTCTGCCACGAGCTCGCGCATCTTCTGGTGCCCGGTCACGGCCCGGACTTCTGGCAGCTGCTGGAGGCCTATCCCCGCACCGAGCGGGCCCGCGGCTACCTCGAGGGGGTCGTCGCCGCCGAACGGCTGCCCCAGCTGCCCGGCGCGCGCGACGAGTGAGCGCCCCGGCCGAGGAGCCCGCGTCCGCGGCCGGGCGCGGTTGTGTACCGGGTCTGTACCGACCCGGCCCGACGGGGGGCGATGCCGGCCTTTGCCGTTAGCCTGGCGCGACGCACTCACATTCGGGATGGGGGACGGTCGTAACGCATGGCCAGGGAATTCCAACGCGGCCACAAGGCCAGGATCAGTGACCTGACGACGGGCACGGATCTGTACGTAGGCGTGCAGATCGGGGCCCCCGGACTGACCTTCGACATCAGCTGCTTCGGTCTGGACGCCGACGAGCGCCTCTCGGACGACCGGTACTTCGTCTTCTTCAACCAGCCGAAGTCGCCGGAGGAGTCCATCCAGCTGCTGGGTGCGCAGGCGGGCGACACGGAGTCGTTCCGGGTCACGCTGGACCGCATCCCGCCGCAGATCCGCAAGCTGTCCTTCACGGCGACCCTCGACGGCACCGGGCAGATGTCGCAGGTCGGCCCCGGATACCTGCGCATCGTGGCGGGCGGCGAGGAGGTCGCCCGGTACTCCTTCAGCGGTGCGGAGTTCTCCACCGAGCGGGCCGTGATGGTCGGCGACATCTACTTCAAGGACGGGTGGCGGTTCGCCGCGGTCGGCCAGGGCTTCGACGGCGGTCTGGAGGCGCTGCTGAAGAACTTCGGCGGCGAGGTGGTGGAGGAGGAGGCGCCCGCCCCGCAGCAGCCGCAGACCGGCGCCGCTCCCGGCTTCGCCCCGCCCGCCCAGGCAACGGCACCGCCCGCGTTCGGCGCCCCCGCCGCCCCCGAGCCCGCCCCGGCGCCGGCCCCCGCACGGCAGCCCGCCGCCCAGGGCTTCGCCCCGCCGTCCGGCGCCACGCCCCCGCAGGGCTTCACGCCGCCGCCCGGGCAGACCCCGCCCCCGGCCCCGGCGTCGAACGTGCACGCCGCGCCGACGGTCATCGCCCCCCTGACCCCGCCCGGCGGCGGCACCGTGCCGCCCCCGTCCCCGGCCCCCGCGCCGCCGTACGACCAGCCGCAGTACGGCGGCCGGCCGCCCCAGCAGGCGTACCCCCAGCAGTCCCAGCAGCCGCCCTACGGCGGCCAGCCGACCGCGCCGATGCCCCCGGGCTACGGCCAGCAGCCGCCCTCCTACGGCGGTCAGCCCACCGCCCCCATGCCGCCCGGCTACGGGCAGGTTCCCGGTCAGCAGCCCGCCGGCTACGGCGTGCCGCAGGGCGCCCCGCAGGGCGGTGCCGGGGTGGCGGCCGCGCTGCAGATGTACAAGGAGACGCCGACCGGGCAGCGCTGGACGCAGCAGAACAAGAAGCTCATGCGCGTCGACCTCGGCGTCGGCGGCCAGCCCGTGCTGGCCAAGCAGGGCAGCATGGTGCTCTACCAGGGCAGGGTCGACTTCAGCTACAAGGGCGCCGGTTTCGCCGGGCGGATCGTCGGCAGCGCCACCGGCCAGGAGATGCAGCTGATGCGCTGCACCGGCCAGGGCCAGGTGTTCCTCGCCGAGAACTCCACCCACCTGCACCCCGTCGAGCTGCAGGGCGACGCGATCTGCGTGTCCGCGGAGAACGTCCTCGCCTTCGACGAGACCCTGCAGTACGAGGTCCGCCGGATCGAGGGCCACGGCATCCCCGGCGGCGCGCTGTTCACGATGCAGTTCCAGGGCACCGGCACGATCGTCGTCAAGACGCACGGCACGCCCGTGGTGCTGCCGGTCACGCCGACCACCTTCGCCGACTGCAACGCCGTCGTCGCCTGGTCGGCCGCCTCCCAGGTGATCGTCTCCAGCCAGGTCCGGATGCGCCGCAACGCCTATCCGGGCGACACCGGCGAGAGCGTCAACCTCCAGTTCCGGGGCGCTCCCGGCAACTTCATCGTCGTCCAGCCGTACGAGGTCTAGAGGGAGCCCGTCATGAACCAGCCGCTCGCGGGCTACGCCCCCGCACCCGTCACCGCCCGCATGGAGAACCACGGCCACCACATGCTGAAGGTGGCCATGCAGACCGGGAACGACCTCCTCGCGCGCGTGGGCTCGATGGTCGCCTACGAAGGCTTCGTCCAGTACGAGCCCAACCCGCCGGCCGTCCGCCAGATCGCCCGTGACTGGATCACCGGCGAGGGCGCGCCCCTGATGAAGTGCTCCGGCGACGGCCTGCTCTACCTCGCCGACTACGGCGCGAACGTCGTCGTGATCAATCTGGGCGGCGACGGCATCTCCGTCAACGCCACCAACCTGCTCGCCTTCGACGCCCATCTGACGTGGGGCGTCGAGCGGGTCAAGGGGCTCGCGAAGTTCGCCGGGCAGGGCCTGTGGAACACGAAGATCTCCGGGAACGGCTGGGTGGCCCTGACCTCCCGGGGCGAGCCGATCGTCGTCGACTGCGGCGGCGGTGAGGACGAGACGTACGTCGACCCGGACGCGCTCGTCGCCTGGTCGCCGAACCTGAAGGTGAAGGGCAAGCGCAGCTTCAAGGCGCAGTCGCTGATCGGCCGGGGCAGCGGCGAGGCCTACCAGATGGCCTTCTCCGGCCAGGGCATCGTCGTCGTCCAGCCGAGCGAGGACAGCACCGACCGCATCCGGATCCGGGGCTGAGGGGGAGCCAGAAAGCCATGCAGAGCCCGCTTTTCGCACACAACGACGTCCAGACGCAGGAGCGCTGGGCGTTGCAGAACGCGCAGCTGCTCCGGGTCACCCTGGAGGGCCACGACGACATCCTCGCCCGCAAGGGCACCATGGTCGCCTACCAGGGCCTGGTCGAGTTCGACGCCGAGTACCGCAGCAACAACCAGGCACGCGCGCGTGCGCACACCGGCGAGGGCCTGGACCTGATGCGCTGTCACGGCCAGGGCACGGTCTTCCTCGCCAACCTCGCCCAGCACGTGCACGTCATGGAGGTCGAGCAGGACGGGCTGACCGTCGACAGCTCCTACGTCCTCGCCATGGACTCCTCGCTGCACTACGAGGTCATCGCCGTCGACAGCCTCTACGGCATCTCCGGCTCCGGGAAGTACCAGCTGAACATCACGGGTCGCGGCCGGGTCGCCCTCATGACCTCGGGCGCCCCGCTGCTGATGCAGGTCACGCCGGACAAGTACGTCAACTGCGACGCGGACGCGATCGTGGCCTGGTCCACCGGCCTGCGGGTGCAGATGCAGGCGCAGACGCACTCCTCCGGGGTGTGGCGCCGGCGCGGCAACACCGGGGAGGGCTGGGAGCTGAGCTTCATGGGCTCCGGGTTCGCGCTGGTGCAGCCGAGCGAGCTGCTGCCGCCGCAGAACGCGGTGATCGGGCAGGGCCTCGCCGCCCAGTTCGGCATGGGGCAGCACGGGGCGCGCGCGCAGAACCAGGGCAACGTCTGGAGCTGACCTTCGGGCGCCGGAGGCAGGCGACAGAGGTAAGGGGCGGCCGCGAAGGTGGTCGCCCCTTACCCGTCCGGAGGCCGGTCATCCGTTCAGAGCCGGGCGCGGGTCGCCTCCAGCAGGCGTACGACCGACTCGTCGGCCACACCCGCGACCTCGTCGTAGGCGAACCAGCGCACGTCCAGCGACTCGTCGCTGACCGCGTGCTCGGCGTCGCCCGGCGCCAGGACCGCGTACTGGACGTCGTAGTGGCAGTGGCACGGCGGCGGGATCGGATGCCGGTCCAGGCGCACCGGTCCGCCCGGCAGCAGCGTCAGCCCGGAGATGCCGGACTCCTCGGTGGCCTCGCGCAGGGCCGCCGCCGTCAGGGTGGGATCGCCGGGCTCGCAGTGGCCGCCCATCTGCAGCCACATCCGCAGCTTCCGGTGCAGCGTGAGCAGCACCCGGCCGCGCTCCGGATCGATCACCAGAGCGCTCGCCGTCACATGCCCGGCCCCGCAGGCCTTCCACATGCCGTCCGGGTGGGCCGCCAGATGATCCAGGTAGGCCTGGCGCAGCTCCTCCTGGCCCTCGTACCCCTTCAGGACGAGGACCGCGTCGTCGTACAGGCTCACTCGGTGTCGTCGCCCTCGGCCTCGTCGTCGTCCTTCTTGCGCAGGTCCGGCTTGCCGTGCTGGCCGCCCGCCGCCTCACCGAGCATCTTGTCCAGCTCGGAGAAGTCCAGCTGCTCGCGGTGCACGAAGCCGTCCGGGTCGTCCAGGTCGGTCGCGGTCGGCAGCATGTCCGGGTGGGCCCACAGGCCGTCCCGGCCGTCCACCCCGCGCGCGTCCGTGAGCGAGGCCCACAGCCGGGAGGCGTCCCGCAGCCGGCGCGGGCGCAGCTCCAGACCGATCAGCGTGGCGAACGTCTGTTCCGCCGGGCCACCGGTCGCGCGACGCCGGCGCAGCGTCTCGCGCAGGGCGTCGGCGGACGCCAGACGCGGCTTCGCGGCCGCGTGGACCACCGCGTCCACCCAGCCCTCCACGAGCGCCAGAGCGGTCTCCAGACGAGCCAGGGCGGCCTTCTGCTCGGGCGTGTCCTCCGGCTGGAACATGCCCTGCTGAAGCGCGTCCTGCAGCTGCTCGGGATTCTGCGGGTCGAACTGGCCGACCACGTCCTCCAGCTTGGCCGTGTCGACCTTGATGCCGCGCGCGTAGCCGTCGACCGCGCCGAACAGGTGCGAGCGCAGCCACGGCACGTGCGAGAACAGACGCTGGTGGGCCGCCTCGCGCAGCGCCAGGTACAGCCGCACCTCCTCCTGCGACACGCCGAGGTCCTTGCCGAACGCCTCCACGTTGACCGGGAGCAGCGCGGCCTTGCCGGCCGGGCCCAGCGGCAGGCCGATGTCGGTGGAGCCGACGACCTCGCCCGCGAGCACGCCCACGGCCTGCCCGATCTGCGTGCCGAACATGGCGCCGCCCATCGAACGCATCATGCCGATCAGCGGGCCCGCCATGGCCTGCATCTCCTCCGGCAGGACGTCGCCCATCGCAGCGCCGACCCGCTCGGCGACCGGGTCGACCAGCTCCTGCCAGGCGGGCAGGGTCGCCTCGACCCACTCCGCGCGGGACCAGGCCACCGCCGACGCGGAGCCCGACGGCAGGGACGTCGCGTCGTCCAGCCACAGGTCGGCCAGGCGGACGGCCTCCTCGACCGCCTTGCGCTCGGCCGGGCCGACGCTCGCGTCCTTCGTGCCGTCCTGGGTGCCCTGCGCGACCGTCTGGCGGGCGATCTGCTTGGCCATGTCCCAGTTCACCGGGCCGCCCTCGTAGGAGAGCATCTGGCCCAGCTGCTGGAACGCGGCGCCCAGGTCGGTGGGGTTCAGCGAGCCGAACATGGCTGCGAGCGGATTGTCGGCGCCGGGGCCGCCAAAGCCTCCGGCTCCGGGCACCCCGAAACCGAACGGGTTGGCCGGTCCCTGCCCACCGCCGCTCTGCTGGTCCTTCTTCTTGCCCTCGTCGCCGTCCTCCGGCTCCTCCGGCGGAAGGCCGAAACCGAATGGGGTGTCACTCACGGGATTCCTCGGCTGGTAAGGCCACCGGTCTGTCTCCGGCGGCGCGGCTGTGCCCGACAACACCACCCAGCGTAGACACCCGGACCCGATCGGGCCTCGGTGCTTCGCCTGCGGAAGGCCTGCGGCAGGATGGATGCACCTGGTACGTACGCGTCACTCGCGCCCGTATGGAAGACAACCGCTGGAGACGCCCGGTGAGTTCCCCAGATCCGCAGGTTCGCGCAGCGCGAAACCTCTCAACCCCTCCCGCCGTACGCGGCCCCGTCGTCGCCGTCACCGGTGCCGCCACCGGGGTGGGCGCCCTGCTCACCGAGCGGCTCGCCGCCTGCGAGGAGATCAAGCAGGTCGTCGCCATCGACGAACGGCGCGGGGAGTGCGCCGACGCCCAGTGGCACATCCTCGACGTCCGCGACCCCGCGATCGCGGACAAGCTGCGGGGCGCGGACGTGGTCGTGCACCTCGCGCTCGATCTCGACCTGGAGACCGATCCGGCCGCGCGGACCGCTTACAACGTCCGGGGGACCCAGACCGTGCTGACGGCCGCCGCGGCGGCCGGCGTGCACCGGGTGGTGCTGTGCACCTCGGCGATGGTCTACGGCGCGCTGCCCGACAACGAGCTGCCCCTGTCGGAGGACGCCGAGCTGCGGGCGACCGCCGAGGCGACCGGGGTCGGGGACCTGCTGGAGATCGAGCGGCTGGCGCGGCGGGCCCCCCGGGCCCATCCGGGGCTGAACGTCACCGTGGTACGGCCCGCGGTGCTGGTGGGCGGCACCGACACCGCGCTGACCAGGTACTTCGAGTCGCCTCGGCTGCTGGTCGTGGCCGGGTCGCGGCCCGCTTGGCAGTTCTGCCACGTCGAGGACCTGTGCAGCGCGCTCGAGTACGCCGTGCTGGAGAAGGTCGACGGGGAACTGGCCGTCGGCTGTGACGGGTGGCTGGAGCAGGAGGAGGTCGAGGAGCTGAGCGGTATCCGGCGCATGGAGCTGCCGTCGGCGGTCGCGCTCGGCGCGGCGGCCCGGCTGCACCGGATCGGGCTCACACCGTCTCCCGCGGGAGACCTGGCCTACACGATGAACCCGTGGGTGGTCAGCGGCAGCCGGCTGCACGACGCCGGGTGGCGGCCGCGGTGGACCAACGAGGAGGTGCTCGCGGAGCTGCTGGAGGAGGTCTCCGGGAGGCACACGGTGGCCGGGCGGCGGCTGGGGCGCAAGGACGCGACGGCGGCGGGGGCCGCGGGCGCGACCGTGGCGCTGCTGGGCGCGGCGGCCGTCGTACGGCGGGCCCGGAAGGCCCGGCGGCGCCTGTAGACGTCCTGAGCCCGTCGGCCGCAGGCGGCTGTAGAAGCCTCCAAGGCACCACGCGCGCGTGACGGGTGAAACACGCATTCCGTGGCGTCACACGCGTGCGGCACGATAGGGGTATGGCACACACGCACGAGCACCCCGGTGAGCAGGCCGCTCAGGATCCCATCAAGCTGATCGGCGTCCGGGAGACCGCGCTCTCCGTGGACGAGGTGTTCCAGGCCGTCGGGGACGACGCGGCCGGGGGCGTCGCGCTGTTCGTGGGGACCGTGCGGAACCACGACGAGGGCGCCGACGTGGACGCGCTCGGGTACTCCTGCCACCCCAGCGCCGAGGCCGAGATGCGGCGGATCGCCGAGAAGGTGGTGGCCGACCACCCGGTCCGCGCGCTGGCCGCGGTGCACCGGGTCGGTGATCTCGCGGTGGGCGATCTCGCCGTCGTCGTCGGCGTGGCCTGCCCGCACCGGGCCGAGGCCTTCGAGGCCTGCCGCAAGCTCATCGACGACCTCAAGCACGAGGTGCCCATCTGGAAACACCAGCGGTTCTCGGACGGCACCGAGGAATGGGTGGGCGCGTAGCGTCGCCGAGGGGTGGTGGCCGGGTGACGGGAGGGCGGGCCGGGGCCTGCCGATGTCCGTCACTTGGAGCACATCGGACCCTCGGGTTGCGTAACCGGGACCCTCGCGTGAGCGTTGTCAGTGCGGATGGTTAATCTGCTGATCAGTCAGTTGCGGACGCTCATGGCCTCGGGAGGTCGGCATGGGGGCGCTTGTCTGGCTGCTGATTCCGCTTGTGGCTGCGATCGGCGGCGGACTGTGGGGCAGTTGGGCCAATCGGACCCGCAGAATACGCGGTGACGGCCCCGAGCTGGACGGATACGCCCGCTTCCGCGCGGCCATGGAGAAGCCGGACTCGGGCGCGCGCGGCGCCTGACGGGGGTGCCCTGACGGTGCGCTGACAGACACGTCCCGTACTGTCGAGTCATGCCACGCCGCACCGCGACGATGCTCGCCTCCACCCTGATGCTGATCGCGCTCCTGTGCGCGGGAGTACTCATCCCCGTGCCGTACGCGGAGATGTCTCCCGGCCCGACCGTGAACACGCTGGAGGACCACGACGGCGAGCCGGTGCTGCAGATCTCCGGGCACAAGACCTACCCGACCGACGGCCACCTGAACATGACCACCGTCCGGGTGACCAGCGCGGACTTCCGGATGAACCTGGTGGAGGCGGTCTACGGCTGGCTGGCGCACGACAGCAAGGTCGTCCCGCACGACACGCTGTACCCGGACGGCAAGACCGAGGAGCAGTCCACCCAGGAGAACGCCGAGGAGTTCAGCCAGTCCCAGGAGAGCGCGAAGGTCGCCGCGCTGAAGGAGCTGGGCGTCCCGGTGAAGTCCTGGGTGATCGTCTCCACCGTCCTCAAGGACTCCCCGGCCGAGGGCCGGCTGCACGCCGGTGACGTGATCAAGGCCGTGGACGGCGCCGCGGTCAAGCAGCCCTCCGACGTCGCCAAGCTCGTGACCAAGCACAAGCCGGGCCAGAAGGTCGTCTTCACCGTCGTGCCGGCCAAGGAACAGGCCGCCGCGGAGAAGGCGCACCGGACGGCGACCAGGACGCAGAACGTCACCCTCACGACGCGGACGTCCGACGACAGCGGGGCGAAGCGGGCCATCGTCGGGATCTCCGCCGGGACCGACCACACCTTCCCGTTCACCATCGACATCAAGCTCGCCGACGTCGGCGGGCCCAGCGCCGGTCTGATGTTCGCCCTCGGCATCTACGACAAGCTCACCCCGGGCAGCCTCACCGGCGGAAAGTTCGTCGCCGGTACCGGCACCATCGACGACAGCGGCACGGTCGGGCCGATCGGCGGCATCGAGATGAAGACCGTCGGCGCGCGCGACAAGGGCGCCCAGTACTTCCTGACGCCCGCCGACAACTGCGCCGCCGCGGCCAAGGACACCCCGAGCGGGCTCACCCTGGTCAAGGTCAAGACGATCGGGGACGCGCTCGACGCCCTGAAGGACATCCGCACGGGGCACACCGGCGCACTGCCCAGCTGCACCACCAAGGGCTGAGCCGGCCCTGACGCGGCTGGGGGCGCCCCTGTCGACCAGGGGCGCCCCCAGCGCCGTACCGCGGGACGTCGGTCCGCGTCCGTCCGCCGTCAGTCCGCGAAGGTCGCCGACAGCGCCTCGGCCAGGCCGGGAACCAGCTCGGGGCCGGTCAGGACCTCCGTCGGGGAGTCCTTCTCGCGCAGGCGCAGCGCCGCCTCGCGGCTGCCGTCGCGCAGCACCGCGACCGTCATCCGGACCTCCTGGCGCTCGGGGTGCTCGGCCACCCACCGGGCCAGTTTGGCCTCGCTCAGGTTCTGCGGGACCTGCGTCTCGGCGGACGGCGGCAGCATCAGGCGCTCCACCGTGAGCGCGCAGCCGGCCACCGCGTCGGGCCAGGCGATGGTGCCGAGGAACTCGTCGAGCGGCTTGCCGGACGGGATCTCGTCCTGCTCGATCGGGGTGAGACCGACGGTCTCGGACTCCTCCCCGAGACCCAGCTGGGCCGCGAGCGCGGGTTCCTGAACCCGCAGCCGTGCGGTGTCGACGAGGGCGAAGAGGCGAGCGGGCTGGTCCCAGCCGAGGCCGGAGGCGTACTCGTCGATCTCGAGTACGGCCCGGGTGAGCGGGTTCGCTGCCATGGGAGTGTTGGACATGGTCACAATCCTGCCTCGTTCCCGGCCCGAATCGGGAACCGAGCACAGCGTGAGTAAGTTGCATAGGTGTTGGCCCGCGATCACGGGGGGCCACGGAGGGCTCGCGAACACGAGGGCCTGACGGATCGACAGCGAACTTCGAGGTGCGCACCTTGGCTTTCCAGATGCCGGACCGCGGCGGAGGCTCGACGGGGCCACGGATGAGAGCGGGCCGCCCGTCCCGGCGTGTCCGGGTCCTGCTGATGACGCTGGGCGTCCTCGCCGTCCTCGGCATGGCGTTCACCATGTTCGCGGGCTTCTGGACGGACTGGCTGTGGTACCGGTCGGTGCACTACTCGTCCGTGTTCACGACCACCCTGTCGACCAAGATCGGGCTGTTCTTCGTCTTCGGCCTGCTGATGGCGGTGGCGGTCGGGGTCAACATCTGGCTCGCGCACCGGCTGCGGCCCCCGCTGAGCGCCATGTCCATGGAGCAGCAGAGCCTCGACCGGTACCGGATGGGTATCGCGCCGTACAAGAAGTGGCTGCTGCTCGCCGTCACCGCGCTGGTCGGGCTGATCGCGGGCGCCTCGGCGGCCGGCCAGTGGCGGACCTGGCTGATGTGGGTCAACGGCGTCCCCTTCCACCAGAAGGACCCCCAGTTCCACCTGGACGTCTCCTTCTACGCCTTCGACCTGCCCTGGTACCGCTTCCTGCTGGGCTTCGGCTTCGCCACAGCCATCCTGTGCCTGATCGCCGCCGCCCTCACCCACTACCTGTACGGCGGGCTGCGCGTCACCAGCCCCGGCGCGCGCGCCACCGCCGCCGCGACCGGGCATCTGTCGGTGCTGCTCGGCATCTTCGTGGCCCTCAAGGCGGTCGCGTACTGGCTCGACCGGTACGGCCTGGCGGTGAAGTCCAGCGACTTCAAGGCGACCGGCCAGTGGACCGGCCTGCGCTACGTCGACGCCAACGCCTATCTGCCGGCGAAGACCATCCTGTTCTGCATCGCCGTCATCTGCGCGCTGCTGTTCTTCGCGACCCTGTGGCGGCGCACCTGGCAGCTGCCCGTCATCGGCTTCGGCCTGATGGTCCTGTCGGCGATCCTGATCGGCGGCCTGTACCCGGCGATCGTGCAGAAGTTCCAGGTCCAGCCCAACGAGCAGGCCAAGGAAGCCCCGTACGTCCAGAAGAACCTCAAGGCGACCCGCGAGGCCTACGGCATCGACGACACCAAGGTCACCGAGTACTCCGGTCAGTCCACGACGAAGGACAAGACCAAGCTGCGCGACGACGCGAACGACGCGGCGAGCATCCGGATCATGGACCCGAACATCGTCTCGCCGACGTTCCAGCAGCTGCAGCAGATGCGGAAGTACTACGGGTTCCCCACCAACCTGGACGTCGACCGGTACCCCACCAAGGACGGCAAGGAGCAGGACACGGTCGTCGGCCTGCGCGAGCTGAACCTGGACGGCGTGCCCAACAACAACTGGATCAACGACCACTTCCGCTATACGCACGGCTATGGCGTGGTCGCCGCCAAGGGCACCGAGGCCGCCGACGGCCAGCCGGTCTTCACCGAGTACGACCTGCCGTCCAAGGGTGACCTCGGCACCTACGAGCAGCGGATCTACTACGGGGAGAAGACCAGCACCTACTCGATCGTCGGCGGTCCCCAGAAGGAGATCGACTACTCCGACGACCGTGGCGAGCAGTCCACCAGTTACCAGGGCAAGAGCGGGGTCAACCTGGACAACCCGCTCAACCGGGCCGCGTACGCGGTGGCGTTCAACGAGCCGCAGATCCTCTACTCGGGCGCGATCGGCAAGGGCTCGCGGATCCTGTACAACCGCACGCCCAAGGAGCGCGTCGAGGCGGTCGCCCCCTGGCTGACCATCGACGGCGACGCCTACCCGGCGGTCGTCAAGGGCCGCATCCAGTGGATCGTGGACGCGTACACGACGTCGAACGGCTACCCGTACTCCTCCCGTACGACGCTCGGCGACACGACGGCCGACTCGCTGACCGCGACCAACAACTCGCGCTCGGTGGTGGCCCAGCAGAACCAGGTCAACTACATCCGCAACTCGGTGAAGGCGACCGTCGACGCGTACACGGGTGAGGTCAAGCTCTACCAGTGGGACACCGAGGACCCGGTGCTGAAGACCTGGATGAAGGCCTTCCCCGGCACGGTGGAGCCGAGGAAGGCGATCTCGGACGACCTGATGGCCCATCTGCGGTATCCGCAGGACCTGTTCAAGGTCCAGCGCGAGCTGCTCACCCGCTACCACGTCACGGACGCGCAGACGTTCCTCACCGGCAGCGAGGTCTGGCAGGTGCCGGACGACCCGACCAACCAGTCGGGCAACGCGGTGCCGCCGTACTACCTGAGCATGAAGATGCCCGACCAGAGCAAGCAGGCGTTCTCGCTGTCGACGACGTTCACGCCCAACGGCCGGGACAACCTGAGCGCGTTCATGACGATCGACGCCGAGGCGGGCACCGGCGACTACGGCAAGATCAGAATCCTGAAACTGCCGACCAGCACCACGGTCGACGGACCCAAACAGGTGCAGAGCCAGTTCAACTCGGAACAGGACATCGCCGCGGCGATCAAGCTCCTCAAGGGCGGCGACTCCGAGGTCGAGTACGGCAATCTGCTGACGGTACCCCTGGACGGCGGCCTGCTCTACGTGGAGCCGGTCTACGTACGCGGTGGCGGGCTGAAGTACCCGTTGCTGCGCAAGGTGTTGGTCACCTACGAAGGCAGGACCGCCTTCGAGAACACGCTCGGCGAGGCGCTCGACAAGGTCTTCGGCACGACGGGCTCGGTCACCACACCACCGGACACCGGCACCACCAATCCGCCCGCGACCGGCAATCCGACGGTCCAACAGGCCCTGAGCGACGCGCAGAAGGCCTTCGACGCCGGCCAGGAGGCCCTGCGGGCCCCGAACGGGCCGGACTGGACCGCCTACGACAAGGCGCAGAGGAGCCTGAAGGACGCGCTGAAGCGGGCCGCGGACGCGGAGAGCAAGGCCGGCGGGTCCGGTCGGTCGGACGGCGGCAAGAACGGAAGCGGCAAAAAGAGTTGATCAAGTCCACCCCGTGTCGTGGTACGGTTGCCGAGCAACGGCGCGGGGTGGAGCAGCTCGGTAGCTCGCTGGGCTCATAACCCAGAGGTCGCAGGTTCAAATCCTGTCCCCGCTACTGCGAACGAAGGCCCGGATCCAACAGGATCCGGGCCTTCGTGGTGTGCGAACTCATGTACTGAGGGGAGGTACGGCCGCGCCGCCGTGGGGAGTTGAGTGGGGTGTGTTTGACTTGTCGTCCTGTGGGCATGTCGATAAAACGCTGAAGTGACCTCACGGGCTGCGGTATACCGGGTATACCCAGGTTGCAGGTGGTGCGACGATGGACGTTATGGGGGACAAGGCAACTCTGTTCGAGACAGGGCGATTTGTGCGGTCCTCGGAGGATTCCGGGGAGGAGACGTCCCGTGACCAGCGGGACGACATGGGGGATGCCGCCGAGGAACTGCGGCTGCGCCTCGCGTCGGAGACCGGCGACGTCGAGGCGATGAGCGTCCTCGGGGCCATGCTGCTGCGCCGCGGCGACCTCGACGGAGCCGAGCCCCATCTGCGGGCTGCCACCGCGGCCGGTGACCGGGCCGCCGCCAACAACCTGGGCGTCCTTCTGCACCAGCGCGGCTACGCCGAGGAGGCGGCCGGCTGGTGGCGCATCGCCGCCGTCGCCGGTTCCGCCGCCGCCGCGCACGCGCTGGGCCGCCACCACCGCGAGCGCGGGGACGAACCCGCCGCCGAGTACTGGCTGCGCCAGTCCGCCGAGCAGGGCCATGCCCTCGGCGCCTACGCACTCGCCGACCTCCTGGAGCACCGCGGGGACGTCGGCGCCGAGCACTGGATGCGGGCCGCCGCCGAGCGGGGTCATCGCGAGGCCGCCTACCGGCTGGCGCGCGCTCTCGACCGCACGGCCGGGCACGGGGACGAAAGTGGCGCCGACAACGCTGTCGCGGAGGCCGAGCAGTGGTACCGGCAGGCCGCTGCGCGCGGTCACCGGCGGGCCGCGCTGCACCTCGGCGCCATCCTGGAGAAGCGCGGGGAGCTGAAGGAGGCCGGGCGCTGGTACCTGACCTCGGCCAAGGACGGCGAGCCCCGGGCCGCCTGCGCGCTCGGCTTCCTGCTGCGGGACGCGGGCGACACCGAGAGCGCGGCCGTCTGGTGGTTGCGCGCCGCCCAGGACGGCGACGGCAACGCGGCCAACGCGCTCGGCGCGCTGCACGCCGAGCGCGGGGAGACCCAGACCGCCGAGCGCTGGTACCGGGCCGCGCTGGACGCCGGCGACGACAACGGCGCCTACAACCTCGGGCTGCTCTGCGCCGAGCAGGGCCGGACCGCGCAGGCCGAGCAGTGGTACCGGCGGGCCGCCTACGCCGGGCACCGGGAGGCCGCGAACGCCCTCGCCATCCTGCTGCTCCAGGGCGGCGACACGACCGGCGCGGAGCCGTGGTTCTCCAAGGCGGCCGAGGCCGGCAGCGTGGACGCGGCGTTCAACCTCGGCATCCTGTACGCCGGGCGCGGCGCGGACGAGATGGCGCTGCGCTGGTACGAGCGGGCCGCTGCCGCCGGACACACCGAGGCCGCCCTGCAGGTCGGGATCGCCCGGCTGCGCGACCGCGACGAGCCGGAGGCCGAGCGGCACCTGCGGTGTGCGGCGGGCGGCGGCAGCGCGGAGGCCGCCTACCGGCTGGCCACCCTCCTCGACGCGCGCCGGCCTCCGGAGCCGGCGCACGAGCTGGGGGAGGTCGTCCACGAGAAGACCGAGTGCGAGGAGTGGTACGAGCGGGCCGCCACCCAGGGGCACCGGCGGGCGCAGGTGCGGGTCGGCATGCTGGCCGCCGCGCGCGGTGACGTGGTCGAGGCGGCGCGGTGGTACCGGGCGGCGGCCGAGGCCGGGTCGCGCAACGGCGCCTTCAACCTGGGGCTGCTGCTCGCCCGCGAGGGGAGCGAGCCGGAGGCGGCGGTGTGGTGGACCCGGGCCGCCGATGCCGGGCACGGCCGGGCGGCGCTCCGGCTGGCCCTCGTCTACGCGCGTCGCGGCGAGCTGGCGGAGGGGCAGAAGTGGGCCGGCCGGGCGGCGGAGCTGGGACCGGCGGAGGTGGCCGAGCGGGCGGGGCGGCTGCGGGACGCGCTGCGGGAGGAACTGACCGCGTGATGCCGGGAAAGTGGCCCTGGTCACTCGGCCCCCAACTGATTTGCCTCCGTCGGCTCCCCTCGCGTAATGTCGTGTTCACCGACGCGGGGTGGAGCAGCTCGGTAGCTCGCTGGGCTCATAACCCAGAGGTCGCAGGTTCAAATCCTGTCCCCGCTACTGAAGGCCGAGGGCCGGAATCCAGAAACGGATTCCGGCCCTCGGTTTTTGCGTGCCTACGCGAAGGGCCCCGGCGGTGCCGGGGCCCTCGGAAGCGTGGGTGTCAGACGCCGGCGCAGTTCGGGCACAGCCCGCGATACGTCACCTCGACGTCCGACACCGTGAAGCCGAAGCGCTCGGTGTCGGGGAGGTCGGCGATCGGGTTGCCCGTCGGGTGGACGTCACGGATCGCGCCGCACCGGGCGCAGACCAGGTGGTGGTGCGGCCGGTGCGCGTTGGGGTCGTAGCGCTTGGCGCGCTTGTCCGTCGAGACTTCCAGCACCTCGCCGAGCGTGACCAGCTCACCCAGCGTGTTGTAGACGGTCGCCCGGGAGATCTCGGGCAGTTTCGCGACAGCCCGTGCGTGGACCTCGTCGGCCGTCAGATGAACGTGCTCGCCGTCGAGGACCTCGGCCACGACGCGCCGCTGCGCGGTCATCCGCCATCCGCGTCCACGCAGCCGTTCCAGAAGGTCGCTCATGGCCACCAGCCTAACAGGAAGACGTCCCAGGACGGGAATAGGTGTGACTTTGGATCAGCATTTGACTTAGACATTGTCCAATGTAGGATCTGGAACGGCTTTAGCCACAGGACAGAACTGGGACAGGGCAGGACTGGTCAGGAATGACGCAGGAGGCGCACGTGACGCAGGGACCGCTCACCACGGAGGCCGGTGCCCCGGTCGCCGACAACCAGAACAGCGAGACGGCGGGCGTCGGCGGACCGGTCCTGGTCCAGGACCAGCTGCTGCTGGAGAAGCTGGCCCACTTCAACCGCGAGCGCATCCCGGAGCGGGTGGTGCACGCCCGCGGTGCCGGCGCGTACGGCACGTTCACGGTGACGGCCGATGTCACGCCGTACACGCGTGCCGCCTTCCTCTCCGAGATCGGCAAAGAGACCGAGGTCTTCCTGCGTTTTTCGACCGTGGCCGGAAATCTCGGCGCGGCGGACGCCGTCCGCGACCCGCGGGGCTTCGCGGTGAAGTTCTACACCGAGGAGGGCAATTACGACCTCGTCGGCAACAACACCCCGGTCTTCTTCATCCGGGACGCCGTCAAGTTCCCGGACTTCATCCACACCCAGAAGCGGGACCCGTACACCGGTTCCACCGAGGCCGACAACGTGTGGGACTTCTGGTCGCTGTCGCCGGAGTCGACACACCAGGTGACCTGGCTGTTCGGCGACCGCGGCATCCCGGCGTCGTACCGGCACATGGACGGCTTCGGCTCGCACACCTTCCAGTGGAACAACGAGGCCGGCGAGGTCTTCTGGGTCAAGTACCACTTCAAGACCGAACAGGGGATCAAGAACCTCACCGCCGGGGAGGCGGAGGTCCTCGCGGGCAAGGACCCCGACTCCCACCAGCGTGACCTGCGCGAGGCGATCGAGCGCGGCGAGTTCCCGAGCTGGCGGGTCGGTGTGCAGATCATGCCGGCCGCGGACGCGGCGGCGTACCGGTTCAACCCGTTCGACCTGACCAAGGTGTGGCCGCACGCGGACCACCCGGTCCTGGAGATCGGCAGGCTGGAGCTGAACCGCAACCCGCGCAACGTCTTCGCCGAGGTCGAGCAGTCCATCTTCAGCCCCGCGCACTTCGTGCCGGGCATCGGCCCCTCACCCGACAAGATGCTCCAGGGGCGTCTGTTCGCGTACGGCGACGCGCACCGCTACCGCGTCGGCATCAACGCCGACCACCTGCCGGTGAACCGCCCGCACGCCACCGAGGCACGCACCAACTCCCGTGACGGCCACCTGTACGACGGCCGGCACGGGGAGGCGAAGAACTACGAGCCGAACAGCTTCGGCGGTCCGCGGCAGACCGGCCGCGCGCTGTGGCAGCCGTTCGACGGCTTCACCGGCGGCACCGGCAGCCACCCGACACCGGCGCACGCCGAGGACGACGACTTCGTGCAGGCGGGCAACCTCTACCGGCTGATGTCGGAGGAGGAGCGGGAGCGCCTGGTCGCCAATCTCGCGGGGGCGATCTCCGGGGTCTCCCGCGAGGACATCGTCGCGCGCGCGATCGGCAACTTCCGCAACGCCGACGCCGGCTTCGGCAAGCGGCTGGAGGCGGCGGTGCAGGCCCTGCGCGGCTGAGCCGGCCGCCCTCGCGGCCGGACGGGCCGGACCCACGGTGCTCTGGGTCCGGCCCGTTCGTGCGCTCAGGGGACGGGGGCGGGCTCGCGGGCCGGGGCCCAGCAGCGGATGACGTCACGGACCGAGACGATCCCGGCGACCTCGCCGCGGTCCAGGACGACCAGGTGCCGGAAGCCGCCGTGGGCCATCGCCCGGGCGGCCTCCTGGAGGGTCCAGGTGGGGGCGGCGAAGACGACCTCGGTGGTGGTGTGGGCGTGGGTGCGTTCGGTGTCGGGGTTCTGGCCGAGGCCTACGGAGTTGAGGATGTCGCGTTCGGTGAGGATGCCGATGCCGCCGGCGTCCGGGTCGAGGACCACGGCGGCGCCGACGCGGCGGGCGGACATCAGGGCGGCTGCCTGGCGCAGGGTGTGGGCGGGGCCGACGGTGAGGATCACCGTGCTCATGGCGTCTCGGACGAGCATGGGTGGGGCCACCTCCTAGGAATCGCTGCCGTTGTGCAGAGATTCACAAGTTCACAAGTGGGGGTGACCTCAGGTTGCCAGGTAAAGCGTGGGTCAACAAGGGGGCGCGCGACGTCAGTTGAGGGCGTACCGGGAGTACTCCCGTTCCTCACTGGCGCTGGTTGAGATACCCCAGCAACTCCTCGTGCAGCAGGCCGTTGGACGCGGCGGCGTTGCCGCTGTGCGGGCCCGGGCGGCCGTCGAGGCCGGTGAAGGTGCCGCCCGCCTCGGTGACGATGACCGCGTTGGCCGCCATGTCCCAGAGCGACAGCTCCGGCTCGGCGCAGAGGTCGACGGACCCCTCGGCGACCATCATGTAGGGCCAGAAATCGCCGTACGCGCGCGTGCGCCACACCTGGCGGGTGAGGTCCAGGAAGCCGCCGAGGCGGTCCTGCTCCTCCCAGCCGGACAGGGACGAGTACGCGAACGAGGCGTCCGCGAGCGTGCCGACGCGGGAGACGTGGATACGGCCGGCGGAGGTGATGCTGCGGCCGCTGAAGGCGCCGTGCCCCTTCGCCGCCCACCAGCGGCGGCCGAGGGCGGGCGCGGAGACGAGGCCGACGACGGGCTGGTAACCGCCCTCGCCCGCCTCCATGAGCGAGATGAGGGTGGCCCACACCGGCACGCCGCGGACGTAGTTCTTGGTGCCGTCGATCGGGTCGATCACCCAGCGGCGGGGACCGCTGCCCTCGACGCCGTACTCCTCGCCGAGGACCGAGTCCCGCGGGCGGGCGCGCTGGAGCTGGCCGCGGATGAGTTCCTCCGCCGCCTTGTCCGCTTCGCTCACCGGGGTCATGTCCGGCTTCGTCTCCACCTTCAGGTCGAGCGCCTTGAAGCGCTCCATGGTGGCGGCGTCGGCAGCGTCGGCGAGGACGTGGGCGAGGCGCAGGTCATCCAGGTAGTCCGGCATGTAGGGAACGGTATCTGCCGCGGCCCGTACCAAGCCACAGGGGGCGGTGCGTGTCAGCGCCCCGGGAGGCGAGAGCGCCCCCGCACCCTTGACAGTGCATACAACCCCGTCAAACCTGGGCGCAGGGTCGCTCCGCCCCAGGGAGGCGATGATGCCTGCTGCCCGGGATTCGTTGCTGGACGCCGCGTACACGGCGCTCGCGCGCCGGCCGTGGTCCGCTGTGCGGATGGTCGACGTGGCCGCGGCGGCCGGGGTGTCCCGGCAGACGTTGTACAACGAGTTCGGCAGCAAGGACGGGCTGGCCAGAGCGCTGGTGCGACGGGAGGCCGACGGCTATCTCGCCGGTGTCGAGCGGGCGCTCGCCGGCTCCGGCGGGGTGGAGGAGCGGCTCACCGCCGTCGCCGAGTGGACGAGCCGCGCCGCACGGGACAACGCGCTGGTACGGGCCCTGCTCACCGGTTGCTGGACCGAGCGGCTGCCCGCTCCGCCGCTGGCCGGCGTGGCCTCGTCCTCGGCGGTGCCCGCGCAGCGCCGTGCGGACGGGCCGCTGCCGGCGCCCCGCGACTTCGTGCGGATCGTGCGGGACCGCGCGGTCAGCGCCCTGGCGGGACCCGCGGCGGCCGCCGACACCGCCGAGCTGGGCCGGCCCTGCGAACTGGTCGTGCGCCTCGCCCTGTCCTGCGTGGCGGCACCGCCGGGTGAGGGCGGGGTGGCGGAGCTCGTCCGGGCGGTCGTCCCGTGCCCGGCGGTCTGACGAGGCGTCAATCGCCAGCTCAGCGAAGAGGAAAGGGATGCGAGCCGGCTCAGTACGGGCCGCCCCGGTGGTAGGAGGACCTGTGCTGCTGCGGCCGGTCACCGCGCTCGTGCGCAGCGTCGGACCGGTCGGCGGGTGCCGAGCGTCCCGCCAGGTCGCGCAGCGTCCGAAGCCCGGCCAGCACCTCGCCGCGCCGGCCGGAATCCTTCAGCCACTTGGGCAGGCGCGGCAGCATCGCCTGCGTGGACCCGGTCCCGCCCTCGCGCAACGTCGCCCCCACGTAGTCGGCCAGCTCGGCGACGTGCTCCTCGTCGTAGGCCCACAGAACCCGCCCCGCACAACGCGTCTGAAGCCAGAGCGGCCGCCGGAAGAACGGGTCCTCGGTGCCGCCGAAGTCGACCCCGATCAGCGCGCCGCCCCGCAGCTCCGCCTGCCACTCGGCGGTCGCGCCGCACCCGCCGCACGTGAGCCGGCGGGGCCGGAACATCAGCTCTCCGAAGTGCTTGAGAGGGGGAAGACCGGGGCGCTGCACCACCTCCGCCCGGCCACCGCAGCGGGGACAGACCACGAGGATGCGACCCGCGTACCGGGCCAGCCACCGTCCCCGGTCCAGGTGCCGGGCCGGACCGGTGCTCCCCTCGCCCTCCACGCCCGACGCCTTCAGTGCGTCGACCCCGACAGCTGCAGCCCGATCACCCCGACGATGACCAGACTGATCGACACGATCTTCAGGGTGGACACCAGGTCGCCGAGGAAGACCATGCCGTAGATCGCGGTGCCCGCCGCGCCGATGCCGGTCCACACCGCGTAGGCGGGGCCGACGTCGAGTTTCCGCAGGGAGAGGGTCAGCAGGCCGAAGCTGCCGAGCGCGAAGGACGCGAAGGCGATCGTCGGCCACAGGCGGGTGAAGCCGTGGGAGAGCTTCAGGCACACGGCGAAACCGGTCTCCAGAATCCCGGCCACGATGACCAGCAGCCACGCCATGTGCGGTCCTCCCGTTGGTCCGGATCTCCGGCTGGGTGCGATTATGCACTTACCGGCCGGACACCCCGGCAAACAACGCGGCGCTCAGTCGCCCTCCTTGCGCTCCCGCGTGGCCAGCAGCCGCCGCAGCGAGTAGAGCCGCGCCGGGTCCGCGTGGCCCTCCTCGACCCAGGCGTCCAGCGCGCAGTCCGGCTCGTCGTGACTGCACGCGCGCGGGCAGCCCTCCGTGCCGGACTCCAGGTCCGGGAAGGCGTGGATCACACGGGACGGGTCGATGTGCGCGAGGCCGAAGGAGCGCACGCCCGGAGTGTCGATCACCCAGCCGTCCGCCCCCGTGAGCGGCAGCGCGAGAGCCGACGTGGTGGTGTGCCGGCCGCGGCCCGTCACCGCGTTCACATGGCCCGTCGTACGCCGCCGCTCCTCCGGCACCAGCGCGTTGACCAGGGTGGTCTTGCCGACGCCCGAGTGGCCGACGAACGCGGTGATCTTGCCGTCGAGGTGCTCGCGCACCCGGTCCGCCGCATCCCCGTTCTCCAGCTCCTCACGGCTGGTGACCACGTACGGGATGTCGAGGTCGCCGTACAGCTCCAGCAGCTTGTCCGGCGGGGCCAGGTCCGACTTGGTCATGACCAGCAGGGGTTCCAGGCCGCCGTCGTAGGCCGCCACCAGGCAGCGGTCGATCAGCCGCGGGCGCGGCTCGGGGTCGGCCAGGGCCGTGACGATCGCCAGCTGGTCGGCGTTGGCGACGACCACCCGCTCGAAGGGGTCGTCGTCGTCGGCCGTGCGGCGCAGCAGCGACGACCGCTCCTCGATGCGGACGATCCGCGCGAGGGTGTCCTTCTTGCCGGTCAGGTCGCCGACCAGGGCCACCCGGTCGCCCACCACGGCGGCCTTGCGGCCCAGTTCGCGGGCCTTCATCGCGGTCACCGCGGTGCCGTCGACCAGACAGGTCAGCCGGCCCCGGTCCACGGTGAGGACCATGCCCTCGGCCGCGTCCTCGTGCTTGGGCCGGATGTTGGTCCGCGGCCGGTTGCCCTTGCGGTTGGGACGGGTGCGGATGTCGTCCTCGTCGGTGTGCTTGCCGTAACGGCGCATGACGTACGTCCCTACTGCCCGAGCATCCCGGTCCACAGCTCGGGGAAGTCCGGCAGGGTCTTCGCCGTCGTCGCCACGTCCTCGATCCGTACGCCCTCGACCGCCAGGCCGATGATCGCACCGGCGGTCGCCATGCGGTGGTCCTCGTAGGTGTGGAAGACGCCTCCGTGCAGGGGGCGTGGGCGGATGTGCAGACCGTCGGCGGTCTCGGTGACGTCGCCGCCGAGTTCGTTGATCTCCTTGGTCAGCGCGGCCAGCCGGTCCGTCTCGTGCAGCCGCAGGTGCGCCACGCCCCGCAGCGTGGAGGGGGAGTCGGCGAGCGCGGCGACGGCGGCGATGCCGGGGGTCAGCTCACCGACGTCGCCGAGGTCCACGTCGACGCCGTGGACGGCACCCGAACCGGTGAACACCAGCCCGTACTCGGTGAGTTCGCAGGAACCGCCCATCTCGGTGAAGATCTCCCGCAGCCGGTCACCCGGCTGAGTGGTGCGCTCGGGCCAGTCCGGGATCAGCACCTTGCCGCCGGTGACCAGGGCCGCCGCCAGGAACGGCTGGGCGTTGGACAGGTCCGGCTCGATCGTCAGGTCGCGGCCGAGCAGCGCGCCCGGCGTCACCCGCCACACGTTCGGCTCGCCGCCCGACTCCGGGGTGTCCACCTGCGCGCCGACCGCGCGCAGCATGTCCACCGTCATCCGGATGTGCGGCATGGAGGGCAGGGTCGCGCCGGTGTGGCGGACCTCGACGCCCTGGTTGAAGCGCGGGCCGGACAGCAGCAGCGCGCTCACGAACTGGGAGGACGAGGAGGCGTCGATCGACACCGGGCCGCCGTCCAGGGCCCCGCCGCCGTGCACGGTCAGGGGCAGCGCGCCGCGGCCGTCGTCGTCGATCCGGGCGCCGAGCGCGCGCAGCGCGTCGATCACGCCGTGCAGGGGGCGCTCGTACGACCGCGGGTCCCCGTCGAACCGGATGGGACCGTCGGCCAGCGCGGCCACCGGCGGCAGGAACCGCATCACCGTGCCGGCGTTGCCGACGTCGACCGTGGCCGGGCCGTGCAGACCGGTCGGCAGCACCCGCCAGGCCTCGCCGGTGCCGTCGGGACCGACCCCTTCCTCGATCTCCACACCCATGGCCCGGAGGGCGCCGGCCATCAGCAGGGTGTCGCGCGAGCGCAGCGGGCGGCGCAGCCAGCCCGGCTCGGAGGCGAGGGCGGCCAGCACCAACGCGCGGTTGGTGACCGACTTGGACCCGGGCACGTGGACCGTCGCGTCGACGGCTCCGCTCGCGTGCGGGGCGGGCCAGAGGGCGGTGTGTGCGGGGTTAACGGTCATGCGCCCACTTTAGTGGCTGGGAGCGACCGGAGATCTTGATCAAAAGCGGCGAAACCCGAACGAAATCACGGCGCCGGGCATGCCGCGCATATATGCGCCCCGGGCCCGCGAGGGCGGCCGCCCCGCCCCGCCCCGCCCCGCTCACACCTCCAGCAGCCAGCGCCCCCCGCCGATCAGCGAGCACAGCGACACCGCATGGAACAGGAACAGCCACAGGCCCGCCGGTACGTGCGTCAGCCGGGACAGCTGGTCCGCGTCCGAGTCGCCCGCTCCGCCCCGGGACCGCTTGGCCTGCAGCTCGAACGGCGGCCGCACCCCGCCGAAGAGCAGGAACCACACCACCGCGTACGCGAACGCCGCCTGCACCTGCGGGCCCGCCAGCCACGACACCAGCAGGAAGGCGCCGCCCGCGAGGACGACGGTCAGCACGCCGTACGCGTTGCGGATCATCACGAGCATCGCCACCAGCAGGGCCGTGGCCGCCCACAGCAGGAGGGTGATGCGGCCGGCGGCCAGCAGGGCGGCACCGCCGAGGCCCAGCAGCGAGGGTGCCGTGTACCCCGCGGCGGCCGTCAGGATCATGCCCACGCCGTACGGCTTGCCCCGGCTCACGGTCAGCCCGCTGGTGTCGGAGTGCAGGCGGATTCCGGTGAGCTGCCGGCCGGTGAGCAGGGCGATCAGCCCGTGGCCGCCCTCGTGCGCGATGGTGATCGCGTTGCGGGATATCCGCCACAGCGTGTGCGGGACCACCACGGCGAGCGCCGCGACCAGCGTGGCCAGCACCACCCACAGGTCGGGATCGGGCTGGGTGCCGGTGAGCCGGTCCCAGAGGTCGGGCAGCGCGAGGGCGGCGGCGAGGCTGTCCATGTGTCGAGGTGGCTCCTGTCGGCTTACGGAGTCTGGCAGTGTGGCACGTATGTGCGGACGGTATGCATCGAGTCGCAGGCCCGAGGATCTCGCAGGAATCTTCGGGGTCGAGATGGGGGTCCCCCCAGGGCGAGCGGAGTCGAGCCTCTGGGGGAGGGAGCCCGAGGAGACCCTGGAGCCGGACTACAACGTGGCGCCGACCAAGGAGGTCTACGCCGTCCTCGACCGTCCCCTGAAAGACGCGGACTCCCCGCGTCCGGTTCGCCAGCTGCGCAAGCTGAGGTGGGGCCTGGTCCCGTCCTGGGCCAAGACCCCCGAGGGCGGCGCCCGGATGATCAACGCGCGTGCGGAGACCGTGCACGAGAAGCCCGCCTACCGGCGTGCCTTCGCCGCCCGCCGGTGCATCGTCCCCGCCGACGGCTACTACGAGTGGGTCACCGGCACGCAGGAGCGGGAGCTGGAGGTCGAGGGCCGGAAGAAGAGGCCGCGCAAGCAGCCGTACTTCGTGCTGCCCGCCGACGGCTCGGTGTTCGCGATGGCCGGGCTGTACGAGTTCTGGCGCGACCGGACCCTGCCCGACGACCACCCGGGTGCCTGGTGGGTGACCTGCTCCGTGATCACCACGGAGGCCGAGACGACCCCGCTGGCCGTGGCCCCCGCCGACGGCCCGCACTCCCTCGCCGACATCCACCCCCGGATGCCGCTCATGCTCACCCCGGACCGCTGGGACGCCTGGCTCGACCCCGCCCGCACCGACCCGGAGCACCTGCGCGACCTGCTCGCCCCGCCCCCGGCCGGCCGGATGCGCGCCTACCCGGTCTCCACGGCGGTCAGCAACGTCCGCAACAACGGCCCGGAGCTGCTGAAGGAACTGGAGGCCCCGGAAGAGGGCACACTCTTCTAGCGTGACTGGGGTGACGAGGGTGACGAGCGTGACGACCGAGATCATCAGCACGGAGGCGGGGGACGCCCGCATCACCTGGCACCCGGGGCACAAGGCGCGGCTCGTGCTCGCCGCCGGCCATGGCGCGGGCGGCGGTGTCGAGGCCCGGGACCTCCAGGCGCTCGCCCGGGCACTGCCCGCGCACGGCGTGACCGTCGCCCTGGTGGAGCAGCCCTGGCGGGTGGCCGGGAAGAAGGTCGCGCCCGCGCCGAAGACCCTGGACGCCGGTTGGCGCGGAGTCTGGCCCGCGCTGGCCCGGCCCGGCCTGCCGGTGATCTCCGCCGGCCGCAGCGCCGGCGCCCGGGTCGCCTGCCGTACCGCGGCCGAGCTGGGCGCGCACGCCGTGCTCGCGCTGAGCTTCCCGCTGCACCCGCCGGGCAAGCCGGAGAAGTCCCGCGCGCAGGAGCTGCTGGGGGCCGGGGTGCCCACGCTGGTCGTCCAGGGCGGCAACGACCCCTTCGGCAGGCCGGCGGAGTTCCCCGAGGGCTCGTACCGGCTCGTCGAGGTGCCGTACGGCGATCACGGCTTCGCCTTGCCCAAGCGCGCGGAGATCACCCAGGAGCGGGCGCTGGAGATCGTCACCGAGGGTGTTGTGGAGTGGGCCGCGTCACTCGGGTGAGGCGGGAATGCCGGGATGCGGACGGCTGTTGAGGCGGACAGAAGTGCTGAGGCCTCGGCACCGACGTCGTAGGGAAGGAAGTCCGCCGCATGGGTTCGACCGTATGCCCGAGCCGCAGCAGCCGCCTTGACCTGGACTGGTCGGTGCTGCACGCGGCCAAGGCCGCTCCTATTCGAGGAGCGGCAGGCACGGGTCGTGTTCTATCCTCCGAAACGAGTGGGACCGGTCTCGGTCCTGCCCGGGATCTTGAGGAGGTGGGTCCGGTCACCGGTACCGACGCAGGGACCGACAACGGCCAGGCGGAGCGGCCCGAGGGCCAGGGCGTCAGCGCGGGCGCGAGCAAGGAGTCCGGCGCGGAGCGCACCGCGCGCTTCGAGCGGGACGCGCTCGAGTTCCTCGACCAGATGTACTCGGCCGCGCTGCGCATGACACGCAACCCGGCCGACGCCGAGGACCTGGTGCAGGAGACGTACGCCAAGGCCTACGCGTCCTTCCACCAGTTCCGTGAGGGCACCAACCTCAAGGCGTGGCTGTACCGGATCCTCACCA